>NZ_BNTL01000016.1:43183-155663 GCF_022179005.1 Pseudomonas sp. PAGU 2196
GGGGAAAACCCTGGGGTGCTGCGGGTTTCACATAAACGCTGGGCGGTTGTGCTGCCCCGCTCTAATGAGGGCCCTTGCGGCCCTCATGGCTGGCACTGCATATCGTGTAGAACAGGCCGCTGTTATAAGGAGCGGCCTTGTGTCACAGAGGATGCTTACCGATCCAAGCGCCGCTGCTGATAAATCCAGTCGACGATCTCCCCTTCCGGGGCATAGCCGATAACGGTCTCACGCAGCAACTGACGCACGCGAACAAAATCATCTGCAGCTGCTGCGCCCAGCAACTGGCTCAGCGCGTCCTTGAGTTCTTCCCAGGTCAGGAAATCTTCACTGGCACTCATGATCATTGGATGGCGTGTCGCTATCACGTTGTCACCGATCAACAGCTCTTCGTAAAGCTTCTCGCCCGGCCGCAACCCGGTGAACTCGATAGCGATGTCACCCATGGGGTTGCGTTCGGAGCGGACGCTGAAACCGGACAGGTGGATCATCTTCTCGGCCAACTCGACAATCCGCACCGGCTCGCCCATGTCGAGCACGAACACATCCCCGCCCTTGCCCATCGAGCCCGCCTGGATCACCAACTGCGCGGCTTCGGGAATGGTCATGAAGTAGCGGGTGATTTTCGGATGGGTAACGGTCAGCGGGCCGCCGGCCTTGATCTGCTTATGGAACAGCGGGATTACCGAGCCCGATGAGCCCAGCACGTTGCCGAAACGGACCATGGTGAAGCGGGTTTTGTTGACCTGCGAAACATTGCTCCCATCGCCAAACAGTACGGGCGCCAACTCGCGGCTCAGGGCCTGCAGGGTCATCTCGGCAAGGCGCTTGGTACTGCCCATCACGTTGGTCGGGCGTACCGCCTTGTCGGTCGAAATCAGCACAAAGTTGGCGACCCCAGCCTGCAATGCTGCTTGCGCGGTGTGCAAGGTACCAATGACGTTGTTCAGCAAGCCTTCGCTGATATTGTGCTCGACCATCGGTACATGCTTGTAGGCAGCAGCATGGTAAACCGTATCGACCCGCCAGGTTTTCATGATGTCGAGCATCTGCGCCTGGTTACGTACCGAACCCAGGATCGGCAGCAGGCAAACAGACAGCGACTCACGGGCAATGCGCTGTTCCAGTTCAGAAAGAATGCTGTAGAGGTTGAACTCGCTGTGATCGAACAGCAGCAGCGTTTTCGGGGACTGGGAAAGAATTTGCCTGCACAGCTCGGAGCCGATCGAGCCACCGGCACCGGTGACCAACACGGTTTGTTCAGCGATGCAACGTTCAAGCAGGTCGCTTTGTGCGGGCACCGGGTCACGGCCCAACAGGTCGGCAATGTCCACTTCCTGAATATCATCCACCTTGACCTTGCCGCTCGCCAGGTCGATGAAGCTGGGCACACTGCGCACATGCAGCGGGAAGTCCTCAAGGAAGTTAAGGATCTCCCGACGGCGGGTGCGGGTCGATGACGGCAGTGCCAGCAGGATTTCCTGAGCGCCGGTATCGTCGATCAACTGCTGCAGTTGCTCTGGGCGATACACTTGCAAACCCGCGATCACACGGTCGGTAATGCTCGGGTCATCGTCGATGAATGCCACCGGCCGCATGGCTTTGTCCATGCGCAGCGCCGTTGCCAATTGGTTACCGGCGGCGCCGGCCCCGTAGATTGCCACCCGTGGTAAGCCATCGTCTCGTTGAGCGAACGGTACGTGCTGGACGGCGGCAGCAAACCAGTCACCCAGGAAGTACTGGCGCATGGCGAGCCGCAGGCCACCGACCATGATCAGGCTCAACCACCAGTAGTTGAAGGTGATGGAACGCGGCACTACGTTCTGATGGTTGCTGGACCAATAGATGATGAAGCCGAGGATCAGCGCAGACAGCGTGACCGCCTTGATGATGGCGATCAGGGCGTCGTTACCAAAATAACGCATCACCGCGCGATACAGCCCGAAGCGAATGAAGAGCGGGATCGACACTACCGGCGCACACAGGAACAGCCACATGTGGTCGACGATCGGATTGGCCAGGTCGTCGATGCCAAGACGAACGACAAAGGCAAGCCACAAGGCGAGCCAGATCATCACTACGTCAGTAGAGAGCTGCAGCAGCCGCTTCTGGCGCCGCGTTAGCTGTAAAAGCCAGCTGCGCATCTTATCGTATCCTTGAACCATAGCTAGTCAGGCCTCTTTCAATCCGGCATTGAACCTTAACGCCAAACACACCAAGGGAATATAGGCCAGCACAAGACCGGCTATACCGTCGAGGTGGGCAGAGCCCACCAACAACGCGATGGGCAACAGCCACCCTATATTGATCAGCAGCACAGCGAGGGTCACGGTACGGTGGCTCCCATAATGCCTTGAAGCATACTGGTAAGCATGGCTGCGATGGGCTTCATGGACTTTGTCACCGCGCAACAGCCGGCGGATCAACGTCCACGTGGCATCAACGATGAATACCCCTAGCAGTATCATCCAGCTCCAGAAAAACGCAGGCGAAATCCACGCTGCCTGGAGCGCGAACAGGCCCAGCATGATCCCCAGGAAGCCACTACCGGCATCCCCCATGAAAATCTTCGCAGGCGGGAAGTTCCAGACCAGAAAGCCCGCCACTGCCATCAGCATCAACCCTGACAGCCACAGTTGCGATACGTGCCCCCCCAGCAAACAAAGCAGGCCTCCCCCCAGGCATGCGGTAACCGCCTGCACACTCGCCAGCCCGTCGATCCCATCCATGAAGTTGTAAAGGTTCAACAACCACACAAGGTAAACGGCCGCCAGCAAGTGGCCTATCACCCCTAAATCAACAACCACGCCGAAAAACTCGAGCGGTGGCGCACCGTTGAGCCAGAAAAGGCCCCAGGCAGCGGCCGCAAAATGCCCGAGCAACCGCCATCCGGCAGGGACGTGCCCGTGGTCATCCAGAAACCCGACAAGGGCGGCAATCAGGCCGGCACCGAACAGGCCCACAGCAACAGCCCAGTCGATCGCATCCACATAGCCCAGCCATGCCAGCGCAATGAGAAAACTGACTACGATCGCCACACCGCCGCCGCGGGGCGTGGGTATCGTGTGCGAACTACGGGCATTGGGCACATCGATCATGCTCGTCGCCAGTGCGTAACGACGCAGTGCTGCAGTCAATACAAGCGACACAATCACAGTCAGGGGTAAAAGTAACCAAAGGCTCATCTAGGTTCCTGCTCACGGTAAGCTTTAACAGTGCGCTTCAACTCTTCGGCAACCGATGATCGAGGCGTCCAGCCCAGCACGCGGCTGTTTTTTTCAATGTCGACTCTCAACGATCCGCACAGCCGGTCCACAACGGCCCGCTTACCCAGCAGTTCAGCGAAGCCGCGGAGTAACGTGACGGGGAACGGCAGCAGACGAGAGGGTTTTCCAAGTGCCTGCGCAACGTTGCGCAACAATGCGGGGGTAGAAAGATCCTCTCCATCTGAAATCAGGAACACCTGGTTCGCTGCACACGGATGGTCGATGCAATGGATCAGGAAGTTGGTCAGGTTTTCCAGGCCGACCAAACTCCTGCGGTTATCAACCAAGGCCAACGGAAGCGGCACGCCCCGATCGACCCACTGGATCATCTTCAGGAAGTTGGCCTTTACACCCGGCCCATAAATCAGCGGTGGCCGGACGATGACGACGTCCATCGCCGAACGTTGAGCCAGCTCCATGAGCCCTTTTTCAGCCTCCCATTTCGAAAGGCCGTAGGGGTCGGTCGGGCCGCAGTCGTCTTCGGCAGTGAAGGCTTTTCCGTCCGTACCCTCGCCGTTGACCTTGATCGAGCTGAGATAAATGAAGCGTCGAACGCCTGAGCGAGCGGCCTCACGCGCAAGCTTCAACGTGCCTTCCACGTTGACCTCGCGGAATGCAGCCAGCGGATCTGCGGTAGTTTCGTTCATGACATGAACGCGCGCCGCGCAATGCACGACCGCATTCACCCCAGCCAACGCCGACGACCAGTCGGTCTCACTGTTGATAGCCGGGGTAACAACGGTTTTTCCTTGGTTCTTCTGCGCAGAGGCGCTGGAGCGAAACTGCGCGACGACCTCAAAGTCATTGCTTGCCAGCAATCGCGTCACCAGCGCACGCCCAACAAAACCGCTAGCGCCCGTAACGAGGACGCGCTGAGAAGAAGATAACGGCTGACTGCCACTCATGAGCTGAATCCTTCGTACTTTTCAATCAACAAGGCTGAGCACCGTGCTGAATCAAAATCCCTTATAGCCCGCTCCCTGGCGTGCCTGGCCATTTCCTTCAGACGCTCAGGCTCAGCCAAAAGCGATCGAATCGCCTCGGCCAAGGCGTCGGCATTCTGCACGGGGACCAATAACCCTGTCTCACCGTCCACAATGGCATCGGTCAAACCGTAGATGGCGGTGCCTACCGTCGGCACGCCCATCGCCGCCGCCTCTATCACCACGGTGCCAAAACCTTCTCGATAACTCGGCAAGCACAACAGATCGGCGATCGCCATGTATTGCTCAGGCGCAGCTTGCAAGCCCAGCACTTTCACCCGCTCAACACATGCAGGCGTCAAATGCGACTCGACCACGGCGCGGCCGTCCGCTTCATAGGGCCCAACCAGCACCAGATAAAGCTCCGGGTAGTGCGCTTGCAGCTTCAAAAAAGCCTGCATCAATTCACCGACGCCTTTCTCCGGCGTCACCCTGCCAACAAACAGCAAGACTTTAGCGTCCGCTGGAATCCCCAACTGTTGACGCATTGCGTCGTTGGCAGACGGCGAAAACCGTGCGGCGTCAAAACGACGAATATCGACTCCGGCGAGTGACCCGGAACCGATCACTGAAATTCTCGAAGCAGCGACCACCCCTTCCCTTACCAGGAAGTCGCGCTGGCTGACGCTGTCGGTGAAGGTATGTGAATTGAGCCTGGCGATGAGCATATCGCAGAGCTTAAGCAGCTTCTTCTTGGCCCCGCTCATGGTCACCCAAGGCTGCCCGGTAAAGGTGTGCAGGCGCACCTTGACCCCGGCAATCTTCGCGGCTATTGCCGTAAGCAACCCGGCTTTGGGCGTGGTGGAATGCACGATGTCATAACGCTGTTTGCGGAACAAGACGACCAGCCGAATCAGGCTGACCAGGTCTTTGAAAGGGCTGATTTCACGCGCGATCTCGACCGGAATGAAACGTATGTCCTCACGGGCTTGAAGCGCCCCTACCAACTCGTCGTTGCTGGCAATCACGTGCACTTGCGCGCCCGCCTCACCCAGGGCTTGCAGTTGCGCACTGAGCTGGGTCACTACAAAAAACGGAACCGTTGAGATTCGCGCCACCCTTAGGCCTTTGATCGACATCGCTTGAGGTTCCAATTTGCATGTTCATTATTTTCTATCGCCTGCTGGGCCCTCTGGGCTGGCCACTGGCGCACCGCTATTTTATTTCAACACTTCGCTGATATGCGCTGGGACGCTGTAACGCGGCACAAAATTCAGTTCGTCGCGTATTTTGCCTATCGGGTAAGCGGTTTTATTGACCAAGGCATCAACTCGCCCCTGTGTCAGAGGCAAGCGGGTGACTTTGCCAGCCACCCACACGGCAAGCCTCACCACCCCCTCCGGCACCCTCAAACGCGGCGATGACACCCCCTGGGCAGCGGCCAGGGCGTTGACCACCTCGCTGAACGGGCAATCATTCGACAGGTTGTAGAGTTGCCGTGAGGCACGCGGATCTACTGCGCAGCGCACGAGGGCCGCAGCAACATCGTCGGCATGAATGTACGTGGCAATCGCCTCTTTGTAGCCGACGTAAAAAAACAATTTCTTGCGAATCATCGCACCCAGCTGCCGGATCGAAGCGTTCGGCATATCGTCTGCAAAAACGTTGGAGGGCCGAAGAATAGCCCAATCAGCGAAATCGCCCTGCAGCGCAGGGTGAGACATGATCAATTCATCAGCCTGGGTCTTGGTGACTTCATAGGTACCCTGCGGATTGGCTGGCGTCTGCTCGGTGACGATACGTTCACGGCCAGCCGCCGGGCCATATGCCCCGACGCTACTCAACTGCACCCAGCGCAAGCGTCCTGTGCGACTGCGCGCACGGCCCACGGCACTGAGTAAACGCTCGACCGCGTCAACATGCAGCGCAGGCATCAGCTGTTCATTTCTGATCTCGCCCGCGCAGTTGATGACGACATCGCAGCCGCTGAGCAAGTCATCCACATTCAACTGCGGGTCAGTCAGGTCCCCGGCGAATACCTCTAGCTGCGTGGCATCAAAAAGCGCTGGCTTACGGGTCAGAACACGAATCGAGAGCGCCTGCTCCTTAAGAAGACGTACCAACCGCGACCCAATAAAGCCGTTTGCGCCCAACACTAAAATCTTCAATTACGCCCCCCCCGTTTTCCACCTGTGCGCCCGCAGCCTAGACACCACCAAGCAAATCCAAAAAATGATAAGGCAGGAATGGGCTAGGCCCCTGCCCCGACTCTTGCAAATAGTTCCTGTAACTGGCCACTACCGAGATAAGCCCTACCAGCGAAAGCCCCAACTTTATCGCCCAGTCGAAGTCAAGCTCGTTGTCGTTATAAATAACCATGACCGCCAATGGCAGTGAAAACGACAGCAAATCAAGGAAGCGCAAACCCGCGTAGCTTACGGTCGCCAAGCCAAACGAAGCCGCCGTCAACAGGACCGCCAAAACCAACAATTTAAACTTGTCCGGCCGCGGCATACGTGAAGCGATTACCGCCAACAGCATCACCACAATCAGCACGACTTTGCTCAACCCAGAAAACCTCCCGGGCGACGCGACCTGCTGATAAGCGTTCAGCTTCATCAAGAAGTAGTCGTTATTCAAGAGCACGACCAGCAACGCACAGACGACGAAAACGGCGAACCCCAGCATGCTGGCCCAGCGTGTCCAGCGCATGCGCAGTGCCAGCAAAAACCCCAGATTGAATAGGGACGAGTAATGAAACGCCAAGGCAACTATCGATAACGCTGCGCGTTGTGAATAACGGTACCGACGAATGTACTGAAACACCAACAGAAGTACGGCGCTGGCCAAGCCTAAGCGCAAGGTATTCATGCTGTACTGATAGATAAATGACGGCAGGAAAAACGACAACAGGAAGAAGCGTTCATTTCTATTCGAGTGCAACAGAAAATAGAAAAGCACGCCAAATAACACAAGCGCAAACAGCCTGACCGCCCCTACTGCAGAACCCGTGACCGTCTTGAAAAGCCAGCCGGACGCCATGAACAGAGGCTCTACACCTCCGCTGAACGCCGCAGGGTCCACGGACTCCAGCAAGAATTCGTAGGTGTTTGTGTCCGTACCAACCGCACCTCGGAAAATAGCCAATATCGCCACGAAAGCGATCACCACCGCAGCAGGGATACGGCTTCGGTTTCTGACCACCTCCGAAACCATAAGCCCGAGCAGCATGATCCCCCAGCCGACGATGTAAATCATAGAGTCCTTCGAACCGATGAGTTGATGACGCGACGAACAAACTTCCCGAGTGACCATGAAACGGCGAGCAAGCACGCAGGAAGGCCTATGTACCTGCGCTTGAGCAGCGACAGGTGCACCGCCAACTCGCCTCTCTCCATGCGCCAGAGTTGACCACTCAGGCCTGAGTCGCCGTACACGGGCTTGAAGGTGTTGACGAGTGGGTAATCCACGTTAAAGCATGCCCCACCGCCGAAACAGATATCACACCACAACTGGTAATCTTCGCAGTAACGCATGCCCTGCTTGAATCTATACTTCACGTCTTGCCGAATCATGACAGAAGAGGTGGAAAAGCGATTGGACAGCAGCAGCTGACGCCCCGTCACGGGGATGAAACGTACATCGTCAATCGACGGCTCGCTGCGCTGACCCGCCGCAAAATGCTGGCCAAGCAAGTCGACCTCGGGATGCTGCTCAAGCCACTGGTATTGCAGCTCGGTTTTCTTGACATGCCAGCTGTCATCAGAATCAAGAAACGCCACGTACTTCCCAGTGGCTTCTGCCCAGCCAGCATTCCGCGCATTGCCTGGGCCGCCATTTTTCTTCAGCGCAATGACCTTTACCCAGCCCGGCGGGTACCTCTTCGCTTCGGCGTGCAGCTGTTCAAGCGTGTCATCTGGGCTGCAGTCATCAACCAGGATAACTTCAGCAGGCCTCAGTGTTTGAGCAAACACAGACTCAACCGCGCGCGCTATCGAACCCTTGCAGCGATAACAAGGGATAACAACACTGACACTGACGACAGCACTGAGCTCGGCCAAACGACTTCTCCAACACACCGACAAATAATAAAACACCAACAACCGGGCACACGACGTTGATCAGGCTTTCAGCTCTTGCTGTATGTAGTCCAGCTTGAGCAAGGTCTCCTTGATCTCTTCGATCGACAACAACACGGTATTGTGTGAGGTGTAGTCATCGAGATGGGAAACTTCTTCCTCGCCATTGGAGGAATATTTTTCGTAGTTGAGATCTCGGTTATCAGCAGGCACCCGATAATAACGACCCATGTCTTCGGCCTTGGCCATTTCTTCACGCGATATCAGCGACTCGTAGAGCTTCTCGCCATGCCGCGTGCCGATGACCTTGATTTCATTCTTAAGTTTGAACAATTGTTGCAAGGCGGTCGCCAGGTCACCCACCGTTGAAGCAGGCGCCTTCTGCACAAAAATATCCCCTTGCTGGGAATGCTCGAATGCATGCAGCACCAAATCGACGGAGTCCTCAAGCGACATGAGGAAACGCGTCATATTGGGGTCGGTAATAGTAAGCGGCTGGCCACTTTTCAGCTGATTGACAAACAAGGGGATGACCGAGCCCCTGGACGCCATCACGTTGCCATAGCGGGTAGCACAAATGACAGTTTGTGAACTCGCAGGAATCATACGGGACTTGGCAATGACCAGTTTTTCCGCCAACGCCTTGGAGATACCCATCGCGTTGATCGGGTACACCGCTTTGTCGGTGCTCAATACCACCACGCGCTTGACCTTGCACTCGACTGCCGCGTTGAGCACATTCTCAGTACCCATCACGTTGGTCTTCACCGCCTCCATGGGGAAGAACTCGCAAGACGGCACCTGCTTGAGCGCTGCAGCATGGAAGATGTAATCCACGCCAACCATCGCTTGCAACAGGCTGGAATAATCACGCACATCGCCAATGTAGAACTTGACCTTGTCATTACCCAAGGCAATGCGCATGTCTTCCTGCTTTTTCTCGTCCCGACTGAAGATTCGAATTTCTTTCACATCGGTATCGAGAAACCGCTTAAGCACTGTATTGCCGAACGACCCAGTACCACCCGTAATCATCAATACTTTATTTTTAAACATTTCCAAACCCTGAAATATCTTATTTAAAGTCGCGCATCTTAACGATCAGATCAGCCCAGCTCGGAGGCAGGTAACCTGTCGCCTGACGAAACCGGCTCGAGTCAAGGGAGCGATCAATAGCAACCGCGTCATCCGCCACGATATCGATCGTCTTACCGTATTTCTCAGCGACCAACTTCAACAATGAGTATTTATCAATCGCCTCCGCCGACACATGGTAGAGGCCATTCAGCGCTGCATTGGGCAGCACGTAGTCCGCAATGACCCGCGCCATTTCAACCGTTGGCAGGCCTGAAAATATTGCCTTCTGGTAACCCTTGACACTGCCGGACTGAGAAAGGAACCAGTCCACCAGTGACTTGCTCCCTGACAGCTCGTGACCAATGATCGAGGTTCGCAACGTGATCGCGTTCGCTGAATCATGTACTTCACCGATGTACTTCGACTTGCCGTACAGGTCTTCAGCATCAGAAACATCAGCCTCTACGTACTGCCCCTGGGTGCCGGCATAAACACAATCGGTACTAATATGAACCAGCCGCGCACCAATCAGTTGCGCGAGCTTCTGCAGACGGTGAGGCAGCAGCGCATTGATCGGCAATACCGCGAGCGGGTCATTTGCAGTTGAAAGTTGCTTTATCAGCCCGGTGCAATTGATAACGACATCCGGCCGATACTGCATAAAGAATTCAAGCAGGTCGTCTTGGCTAAGCACATCAAGCCCTACCACCAAACGTTCACGTTCACTGGCAGAAAAATACTTGAGCGACGCGGAACTACGTACCGTGCCCCATACTGTGTAGCGCTGATCAGACACCAAGTACCTGAACACCGCATTACCCAGCATTCCGGAAGCACCCAGCACAACTATCTTCATTATAATTCTCCGTAATCAAGACAGACTATACGCTCATGTCACCTGAGTCCAGCCAACTGCTTGCGAAAGATAAATGCCCCCAATGCAGCCAGCAACGCCGAAGCCAGGCATGCACCCACCACGCCCGCCACCGCGCCAGACAACCATTGGAAACAAAGGAAGAATAAGCCATTCGCCATCACGGCAGTCACCAACGCAGCGTATAGACACGCGCGATAAGCAGGCAGCAACCAAGGAAATCGGCGACACGTAAAATATACCGTACAGCCAAACGAAAAGGCGTTGTAAAGCAGCCAATTGTAAGCACCGCCAACAGCCCCAAAGCTTGCCACCAGCGCTGGCAGGGCGAACAAGATAATCGGCACCGCAACCAGGTTCAAGCGGAACGCAAGCGACGTCCACCCCGCAGCCATCTGCAACGAGAAAGGAACGATCAACAAGGACTGCAGTGCTGTGCCCACCAGCAGCCAAGGCACTACCGTGTCGATACCCTCTGCCAAAAACGGCTCGAACATCATGTGCAAGGCAGCGCCGGCATACCAGAATACCGCACTGCACATAATGGTCATGATCAGCGCAAACAGTACCAGTGCAGCTCGAAATACTTTTTCGATACGCGCCAGCTCACCAACACGCAGGTCCCGCGAGAACCGCGGGAACAACACCGTATTAAAAGCCGTCGAAAAAATATAAGGAAAACCTGCAATCGTACTGGCAAGGCTGTAGTACGCATAGTCTTGCAAGCCGAGCGCACCGCTCATGAACAACTTGTCATACTGCACGGTTATCACCGAAGTCAAGGAGATCAGAAAAACCCCTCGACTAAATGCCAAGCCACTAAGAACGTACTTTTTGTGAACCCTACCCGCCCCCAGCAAGTCACGACGATACAGCACATACATCAATGTCGCGACATACATCAGCTGGATGAAAACCTGGAGTGTAAAATAACCCGTCACACCACCGAATGCGGGAACGCTATGAACCAACCCTAATACGCCAAGGGTACGCATCAACGAGTAGACGATATACACTTTGTTCAGCGGGTATTGCAGTTCGTTGCCCACAAATACGCCCTGCAGCAACATCACTGGCAAATTAAGACCAATGAATATTGCCATGCAGTAAAGGGCGTACAGTGCTTGATCCTGGCTGATATCAGTGAGCTTCAGCCAATGGCTCACGAGTGCCGGCGACGCCAGCGATATCGCGGACGCCGCAATCAAGCCCACTGCAGAAAAGACCAACAGGTAGGTATTCACCAGCGCCCTGACAGAGCGCATTGAACGGTCAGCGCTCGCAACGCCTCTGATCCTGGCCAAACGCTGGATGACGTTACTGGTCAGCCCGCCCTCCAGCACCATCAGCACCATCAGCAGTGTAGTAAAAAACCCTACCAGGCCTACCGCTTCTGCGCCGAGCACATAAGCGGCCAGCGGCAATGAAATGACACTTGCCAACGCATAGATGAGCTTTCCGGAAAAACTGGCCAGCAGCAGTGACGAGAGATTAGCTATCTTCATTGCCTCCCACCAATCACTCTGTCACGCTGCGCGTTCTCGTCGATGAAGTGCAGATGCCCGCCCCCGCCAACCTTGCTTCCAGCTTACTGTCCAGGGCCTGCCGTGCGAGGTACACATCTTCTACCACGCCAACCACTTCGCGCCCGTTACTGGCATTAGGCTTCATCACCCTTTTCAGGCGGGAGAAGGTATATTTTGTCAGCACGGATACAAACTCAGAAACCAGCCGGACCATGCCCACCTGGCCATTGCCACCAGCCTGAGCCGCCCGACGCGCTGCAAAAATTTCTTTTGCGTAGTCTCGGTGATAAAAAAGGCACAAGGCATAAAGGCGCGCCAAGTTGAACTGCGACTGCCGCTTCTCGTCTTTCATACCCTCCAGCGTTGCCCAGGCAGCGTGAGCCCAAACAGTTTCAACACTGAAGAACATGGGCAACTCAGCAGGCCACTGCAAGTCCGTGAAGGGCTTCATATGAGGGTCATCTTTCAAGTTGCCCTTGTGCTTGCCCATGGCGCTACGCCCGCTGTTACTTCCACCCCCACCGCCTGGCATGGTGAAGGGGAAATCGAGCAAGCAATAAGTCTTGCCGATCATCGCAAGCGAAACGGACGCTGACATGTCGGGGCTAGTCCCGAAGAAAATCTTTCCACTGCGGCGACGCAGTTCGTCCAGCAAGCTACGCCTTACCAGGCCATGGTAAAGCTTCGGCAGCGCATCGGTACCCTGGCATGCCTCATGAAGTGCTTTGTCTAATTGCTTGCTAGCCTGCAGCGTCTCAGCACCCCGCCCAAACGTTTCCAGGTAAATGCGCCCGGCATGCGCAGCACCGTAAAACTTGGTGCGAAAGTCTGGCCAGTAATAGAAGGCTTTAACCCGCGGCGTCAGCATGTCGACGTTTTCAGCCTTTGCGTATTCGGCCGCCTCGAGAATCCGTTGCGAAACAGTATCATCATCACCAATCAGGCAGACGTACTCGCCCTCTGCCAACTGCATGGCTCGCTCATGGTTCTCGGTCATGGAAAGACGGCTTTTCCAATGGACGTAAACCAATCTCGAGTCCGCCTGATCAGCCGCCCAGGCAGCCAACTGGCAATCATCGTTACTGGTATCGTGCACCACGACCTGAAGCCGCTCGGACTTTATTTCGAGCAAGCTCTTCACACAGGGAATCGCGTACTTCGAACGGTTATGAGTTGGCACTACAATGGAAACTAGATATTGCTCACTCATCCTCAACCACTGCCTTATGTCTTTTGAGTTTTCGGCACTGTTAGCCGACGCTTCACAGGCCAGCAGTGTTCGACAGTTTATTCATTGCCGCACACCACCAGCACCTCTGCTGACCACTAATTCTGGCGCGCTTGCCTGAACCGCCACGCCTCACGAATGAGCGCGATGAATGTGCCGATGAACAAGCCAACCAACACGCCGAGCCCCACAATCAAAGCCTTGCGAGGCTTGACTGGAGCTTCGGGTGGCTCCACTACGCCATCCTGCCGATACACTTCAAACTGATCAGGCGTCAGCGTTACCGAACGATAGAACGACACCTTTTGTTCTCGCTCACGCAAGTTACTCACGAACGGGTCATCAGACACGCGCGCCTGCAAATTCTTGATTTCCGACTCCAGCGCTTTGCTTCCGCGCATGTACATCAGCGAGCCATTCATCCCCGCAGAGACTTCCGCTGACAACCCGGTGGTAATGATCGGCGGTTTTTCAAGACCGATGGAGCGCGCAGTGTGCAACGCCTCCGTCAACTGGATAATCCGGTCCTCACGCTCACGCGAGGCATTGGCTCGCGCGGCATCGATAGCTCGCTGTAGGTTGTCGGCTTCTACCTTGAACTCGGCAGTGACCTTTTTTATCAGTTCACTTTTGGTTCGCTCACCCGCCATCTCCGCATACTTCACAACCCAATCAGCCGCCTGATGGGGATCCTCGGCACGTGCAGAAACAGAAGAACGGCCCTCCTCCTCATTAGCATTGAGCACCTGTAGCTGCCCATAGAATTTGGCGTAAAGACCAGCCGAACCTGCACCAAGGCCCTCACCAAGACTGGGTAGGTAAACTTGCTCGAAAAACGCTTGCCGCAACGAATCTGACTGCAGATTGCGCCGGTAGATCTGGCCAACCTCCCGCTCACGAATGGGAGCGAGCAAATCATCCCCCCCCACCCGTCCGACATTCAACTGACTGATATCACTGCTCAGTGGCGGCTGCAGAAGAACCTTGGCCTCATACACCGGCGTCGCCAGCATTGCGTAGACAACTGCCAGCGCCGCAACCAATACAGTGACCACCAGCACCAGCAAGCGTTGCCGCCAAAGCCCCTCGGTCAAATCGAAAATATCATACTCACGCGCTTCACCGAGGCGCTCACGATCATTGCGCATTTCTTTTAGTTATCCTTGAATCCGACGATCTGCACGATTCCCTGGCAAACCAGGGAAAGCCACTTTCAGCAACCCACCCAAATCGGTGGATCAAGACATAGCTCAGCGGCGATGTGTCACCCAGCCGCCCGCATTCGAGCCTGCCCCACTATGAATCAGAGTACAGCATTCGCTCTAATTCGACCGAGGAAAGCACAATCTATCAGTTTCTTGGCACAGCGGATAACACGCAGATCATCTTGCTGCTTTCAGGGAATACTCACCTCCACTTCATGCTTGGCTCCCGGTGCGCGACTGAGCAGTGCTCGGCTCAAGGCCGCCTTTGCGGCTGGCTCCCCATGCACCAAAACCACTTTGGCTGGCGGCTTGGCGCCGTTCACGGCAAATTCGAGCAGGCCATGCTGATCCGCATGCCCCGAATACCCACTCAACGTCATCACCTTCGCCCGAATCTCATAAGCCTCTCCATCCAGATCAATCTGCACAAACCCTTCCGCCCCCTCACTGGCCTGAATCACTGCCCCCGGCGTGCCCTTGGCTTGATACCCGACGAACAGCACCTCATGCCTCGGATCCCCAAGCATGGCCTTGAGGTAGTTGACGATCCGCCCACCCGAGCACATGCCGTTGCCTGCAATGACAATCGCCGGGCGCCCGGTGCTTTTGAGGTAATTCACCACCTGCTGATGCCTGGCATGGGTATCCACACTGATCAGCTGACCAAAGCCCAGCGGGTCACGCCCCTCAGCCAACCGCGCCCGGGCTTCTTCGTTCCAGTATTCATGCAGGTCGCGGTAAACGCTGGTGATGCGTTGAGCCAAGGGTGAATCAAGAATGATGGGTAATTGCGACCAATCAAGAGGACTATCACCCGGCGCTTGACCCGCGCTCAGCAGGGCCTTGCGATGAAGGATGTCTTCGAGCTCGTACAACAATTCCTGGGTACGCCCCAGGCTGAAGGCTGGGATGAGGATCGTGCCGTTATCGGCCAATGCCCGATCGATGACTGCTTCCAGTTTTTCGCGACGGTCGTCGGTACTGGGGTGCAGGCGATCGCCATAGGTGCTTTCGAGCACCAGCACGTCAGCGCGCTCTGGGGGCTGCACGGGCCGCAGCAAGGGGTTGGTGGAGGGCCCTAGGTCGCCGGAGAACACGTAGCGGGTGTTGGCCTCCCCGCGCTCCACGTCACACTCGACATAGGCTGAACCCAGTAGGTGCCCGGCGCGCTGCAAGCGAATGCGGCAGCCAAGACCAGGACGATCGATGAGAGCATGCCATTGCTCGAAAGGCAGCGGGACGATCAGTTCATCGAGCATCGCGAGATAGCGCTGCGCGTGCTGCGGTTCACGGCTGATGCTCAGCCTGTAGGCATCCTCCAGCACCAGTGGAAGCAGCTTGGCAGAAGGTTCGCTGCACAGGATGGGGCCTCGGTACCCCGCCGCCAGTAGCGCGGGGATGCGGCCGACATGGTCGAGATGCACGTGCGTGACGATCAGTGCCTGAACACTGCTCACCTCGAAGCTCGCACCAAAACCCTGGGAGGTGGACTGCGCGCCCAGCGATGCATCATCACCTTGCTCCAGACCGCAATCGACCAGCAGGCTGGTAGCGGGGTCAAGGTGAAGCTGGTGGCAAGAGCCAGTTACGCCTCGGGTGGCGCCGTGATGAGAAAGAACGGGGAAATCCATGCTGCTGCACACTCGCCTGGGCCGAAAATGAAGTGTGCTATTACTTCATGACAGCCGATGCGGGCATAGGTGAGACTTTCCTCAATAGAAGTAGGAAACCGCCTCAATTACCGCTTAATGCCGCTTGCCGGGCAGAAGCGCGAATCTTGCGCTTGCTGCGCTGCACGCCGTAGGCGCCGAGCAGTGGGCCGATAGCCAACCCGATGACCAGCGCGGCCAGTACCAGTACCGCAACCGGCACTTCAGGGGCAGACCAACCAAACAGGACCAGCGAGACCGCTTGCTGGTTCTCGAGCACGAAGAACAGCACCACAGCCGCCAACAGCAGCACGAACAACGCCGCCAGGGCGCGCTTGAGGTTACGCATCAGACTGCTCCTTTTTTATCAGGCCTCGGCCTCATCTTCTTCATTGACCCGATCACGCAATTCCTTGCCCGGTTTGAAGTGCGGCACGAACTTGCCTTCCAAGCTGACCGACTGGCCAGTCTTGGGGTTGCGACCGACGCGGGGTGCGCGATAGTGCAGCGAGAAGCTGCCAAAACCGCGAATCTCGATGCGATCGCCCGTCGCCAGGCACTGCGACATCTGCTCAAGCATGGTCTTGATGGCCAACTCCACGTCTTTCGAGGAGAGCAGCCCCTGATGGGTGACAATACGTTCGATCAGCTCCGACTTCGTCATATTTTTCCCTTCGTTATCAAGCAGCTAGATCATTGCTTAACCAGTTTGTAGCACGCTGGGAGGGATTTGAACAGGGCGGTTCTTGACTTAATAAAAAAATTCAAGATTGAAGTGAAAAGAAATTTGTCGCGGATTGGCTGGGATGCGCGTGGTTGAAGGGGTACGTCGTGAGTTTTGGGGTGACGCGTAGATCGAGCGCCGCCCGCGCGGCGTATCGCGAGCAACGCTCGCTCGTACGTTTGTTTCGGGCCGCTCGATTTAGGCACCACCACAAAAATCACAGATAAAAAAAGGGCGACCCGAGGGTCGCCCTTTTTCTTACCGATCCAACAGAACTTAGTTCTGTTTGGCCATTGCTTCGCGCAGCAGCGCAGCCATGGTGGTGTCGGCAGCAGCTTCCGGAGCGTTTTTCAGGCTCTGGATAGCTTCGCGCTCTTCAGCGTCGTCTTTCGATTTGATCGACAGGCTGATAACGCGGGACTTACGGTCAACGCTGATGATCTTAGCTTCGATCTCTTCGCCTTCCTTCAGAACGTTACGCGCGTCTTCAACGCGGTCACGGCTGATTTCGGAAGCTTTCAGAGTGGCTTCGATGTCGTCGGCCAGGGTGACGATGGCGCCTTTGGCGTCAACTTCTTTCACGATGCCCTTGACGATAGCGCCCTTGTCATTGACAGCAACGAAGTTGGAGAACGGATCGTCTTCCAGCTGCTTGATGCCCAGGGAGATGCGCTCGCGCTCTGGGTCGACCGACAGGATGACGGTTTCCAGCTCGTCGCCCTTCTTGAAACGACGTACGGCTTCTTCGCCGGTTTCGTTCCAGGAGATGTCGGACAGGTGAACCAGGCCGTCGATGCCGCCGTCCAGACCGATGAAGATACCGAAGTCGGTGATCGACTTGATGGTACCGGTGATCTTGTCACCCTTGTTGAACTGGCCGGAGAAGTCTTCCCATGGGTTGGACTTGCACTGCTTGATGCCCAGGGAGATACGACGACGCTCTTCGTCGATGTCCAGAACCATGACTTCCACTTCGTCGCCAACCTGAACGACTTTCGACGGGTGGATGTTTTTGTTGGTCCAGTCCATTTCGGAAACGTGTACCAGACCTTCAACGCCTTCTTCCAGCTCAGCGAAGCAGCCGTAGTCGGTCAGGTTGGTAACGCGAGCTTGTACGCGAGTACCTTCTGGGTAGCGGGCAGTGATAGCAACCCACGGATCTTCGCCCATCTGCTTCAGACCCAGCGAAACGCGGTTGCGCTCACGGTCGAACTTCAGAACGCGAACGTCGACTTCGTCGCCAACGTTAACGATTTCGGAAGGATGCTTGATGCGCTTCCAGGCCATGTCGGTGATGTGCAGCAGGCCGTCGATACCGCCCAGGTCCACGAATGCGCCGTAGTCGGTGAGGTTCTTGACGATACCTTTGACTTGCTGGCCTTCCTGCAGGGTTTCCAGCAGGGCTTCGCGCTCGGCGGAGTTCTCGGCTTCCAGCACGCTGCGACGGGAAACGACAACGTTGTTGCGCTTCTGGTCGAGCTTGATGACCTTGAATTCCAGCTCTTTGCCTTCCAGGTGGGTGGTGTCGCGCACTGGGCGGACATCAACCAGGGAGCCCGGCAGGAACGCACGGATGCCGTTAACGTCGACAGTGAAGCCGCCCTTAACCTTACCGTTGATAACGCCCTTGACCACTTCTTCGGCGGCGAAAGCTGCTTCCAGAACAATCCAGCACTCGGCGCGCTTGGCTTTTTCACGGGACAGTTTGGTTTCGCCAAAGCCGTCTTCGACCGCGTCCAGCGCAACGTGAACTTCGTCACCGACCTTGATGGTCAGCTCGCCAGCTTCGTTGTAGAACTGCTCGAGCGGGATGACGCCCTCGGACTTCAGGCCAGCGTGTACGGTAACCCAGTCGCCGTCGATGTCGACAACGATACCGGTGATGATCGCACCCGGCTGAAGATTGAGGGTTTTCAGGCTTTCTTCAAAGAGTTCTGCAAAGCTTTCGCTCATTTTAATTCCTGTAGATTCGGGCGAAACAGACGCCCATCGCCACATTCCAGACAATGTGGGTTTCGTTATTTAAAGGAAAGCCGACAGGACGTTGACTGGTGCACCTGCCTGCTCTCCTGGCTATCAGTGAAGGTCGCGAAGCGCGATCTCACTCCTGATACGTTGCAACACCTGCTCGATGGACAACTCGGTAGAGTCCAACTGAATGGCATCGGCCGCTGGTTTCAGCGGGGCCACTGCACGTTGGGTGTCACGCTCATCACGTGCACGAATCTCATCCAGCAGACTCGACAGACTAACATCTTCGCCTTTGCCCTTCAACTGCAGGTAACGACGACGTGCCCGCTCCTCCGCGCTGGCGGTCAGGAAAATCTTCAAGGGCGCGTCCGGGAACACCACGGTACCCATGTCGCGACCATCGGCGATCAAGCCCGGAGCCTCGCGGAATGCACGCTGACGCAACAGCAACGCGTCCCGCACGGCAGGCAGCGAGGCCACCATCGAGGCGCCTGCGCCGACGGTTTCGGTGCGGATGACACTGCTGACGTCCTCACCCTCAAGGATGATCTGTTGCAGCTTACCGGGCTCGGCCGCGATGAACTGCACATCCAGATGGGCGGCAAGCTGCTTGAGCAGCTCTTCGTTGGTCAGGTCGACGCCGTGATTGTTGGCATTGAATGCCAGCAAACGGTACAGCGCGCCGGAGTCCAGCAGGCGCCAGCCCAGCTCGCGAGCCAGCAGACCGGCGACCGTGCCCTTGCCCGAGCCGCTTGGCCCGTCGATGGTGATGACTGTTGCTTGCGAATTCACGACTTGCCCTCTTCAGCCACGCGGATACCGACTTCGGCACACAACGCCAGGAAGTTGGGGAACGAGGTGGCGACGTTGGCGCAGTCATGGATGCGAATCGGCGCAGTGGCACGCAGCGAGGCAACGCTGAAGGCCATGGCGATACGGTGGTCACCGTGGCCGTGCACTTCGCCGCCGCCGATCTGGCCGCCGTCGATGATGATGCCGTCCGGGGTCGGTTCGCACTTCACGCCCAGGCTGATCAGGCCATCGGCCATGACCTGGATGCGGTCGGATTCCTTGACCCGCAGCTCTTCGGCGCCACGCAGCACGGTGCGCCCTTCGGCACAGGCGGCGGCAACGAACAGCACCGGGAACTCGTCGATGGCCAGCGGCACCAGGTTTTCGGGGATGTCGATACCCTTGAGCTGAGCACCGCGCACACGCAGGTCCGCCACCGGCTCACCACCCACTTCACGCTGGTTTTCCAGGGTGATGTCGCCGCCCATCAGGCGCAGGATGTCGATCACGCCGGTACGGGTCGGGTTGATGCCGACATGCTCGAGCACCAGCTCCGAGCCTTGAGCGATCGAGGCCGCGACCAGGAAGAACGCCGCCGACGAAATATCGGCAGGCACTTCGATGCGAGTAGCCGTGAGCTTGCCGCCAGACTGCAGCGAAGCCACCGGGCCATTGGACTCGACTGCGTAACCAAAGCCGCGCAGCATGCGCTCGGTGTGGTCACGGGTCGGTGCAGGTTCGGTGACCGTGGTCTTGCCTTCGGCATACAGACCGGCGAGCAGCAAGCACGATTTGACCTGGGCACTGGCCATCGGCAGCGTGTAGGTCAGTGCCTTGAGCTTGTTACCACCACGGATGGTCAGTGGCGGACGGCCTTCAGGGCCAGTCTCGACCACTGCGCCCATTTCGCGCAGCGGGTTGGCCACGCGGTTCATCGGGCGCTTGGACAGCGAGGCATCACCGGTCATGGTCACGTCGAACGGCTGACCGGCCAACAGGCCAGAGAGCAGGCGCATCGAGGTGCCGGAGTTACCCACGTAGATCGGCCCAGGTGGCGGCTTGAGGCCGTGCAGGCCGACCCCATGGATGGTTACGCGACCCTGGTTCGGGCCTTCGATGACCACCCCCATGTCACGGAAGGCTTGCAAGGTCGCCAGCGCATCCTCACCTTCGAGGAACCCTTCGACCTCGGTCGTGCCTTCGGCCAGCGAGCCGAGCATGATCGAGCGGTGAGAAATCGACTTGTCGCCCGGTACGCGGATTCGCCCGGTCAGGCGGCCACCCGGTTGGGCCAGGAAAATCAGATCGTTGGCGTTCATAGCGTCCACATAGGCCCGGCGGGCCAGGATTTTACTGAAATGCTCGCGGGCAACGCGTGCGCGGGTGAATACACCCAGCAGCTGGTGCCCGTCCCCTGCATCGATCGCGTCGCGCAAGGCGTCGAGATCGCTGCGATATGTATCAAGCGTGCGCAGGACGGCTTCGCGGTTGGCGAGAAAGATGTCGTGCCACATGGTCGGGTCGCTGCCGGCGATTCTCGTGAAATCGCGGAAGCCTCCCGCAGCGTACCGGAAGATCTCGAGGTTTTCATTGCGCTTGGCCAGCGAATCGACCAGGCCGAAGGCCAGCAAGTGCGGCAGATGGCTGGTGGCGGCCAGTACTTCGTCATGGCGCTCGACCGGCATGTGCTCGACATCGGCATCCAATGCGCGCCACAGGCGGTCGACCGTGGCCAGGGCGGCGGGGTCGGTGTCCGGCAGCGGCGTGAGGATGACCTTGTGGCGACGGAACAGGGCGGCATTGGAGGCCTCTACCCCGCTCTGCTCGGAACCGGCAATCGGGTGGCCGGGGACGAAGCGCGACAGGCGCTCACCCAGGACTTCACGGGCGGCGCGCACCACATTGCCCTTGGCGCTGCCGACATCGGTGATGACGGCATCGCCCAGGTCGAGCTGTGCCAGGCGTGCCAGCAGCTTTTCCATGGCCAGGATCGGCACGGCCAGCTGGATGACATCGGCACCGACACAGGCGGCGGCGAGGTCTTCTTCACAGCGGTCGACCACACCCAGGGCCACGGCCTGCTTGCGCGAGGGGGCATCCAGGTCGACGCCGACCACTTCGCGGCACAGGCCGCTTTCGCGCAAGCCCTTGGCGAAGGAGCCGCCGATCAGGCCCAGGCCTACGACGACGAGGCGACCGATGAGCGGTGCGGGTTTGGTTGTTACTGCATTTACCACGAGTGCGAACCCTGTTCAGAAATCAAGACAGTCTGTGAGACCGCAGGGGGCCGCTTCGCAGCCCATCGCGACACAAGGCCGCTCCTACAGGTATCACGCAGGCCCTGCAGGAGCGGCCTTGCGTCGCGACGGGGCGCAAAGCGGCCCCGACAAGCTCATTTACAGCACCGCCTTCGGATAAGACCCCAGCACCTTCAGCCCCACAGCCTCTTGGCTGATCGCCTCCAGCACTGCCTTGATCAACGGGTCGCGGTGGTGGCCGACGAAGTCGATGAAGAACACGTACGTCCACTTGCCGCTGCGCGACGGGCGGGTCTCGATGCGGGTCAGGTCGATACCGTTCTCATGGAACGGCACCAGCAGCTCGTGCAAGGCCCCCGGCTTGTTGCTCATCGACACGATGATCGAGGTCTTGTCGTCGCCGGTCGGCGGTACTTCCTGGTTACCGATCATCAGGAAGCGCGTCGAGTTGTCCGGACGGTCTTCGATCTTTTCGGCCAGACGGGTCAGGCCGTACAGGTTCGCCGCCATATCACCGGCGATCGCTGCCGAATTCCACTCACCCTTGACCCGCTTGGCCGCTTCGGCGTTGCTCGAAACTGCCACGCGCTCCACGTTCGGGTAGTGCGCATCCAGCCACTTGCGGCACTGGGCCAGCGACTGGGCGTGGGAGTAGATGCGGGTGATGCTGTCGGTCTTGGTGCTCTCGCCCACCAGCAGGTGGTGGTGGATGCGCAGCTCGACTTCACCGCAGATCACCATGTCGTGCTCAAGGAAGCTGTCCAGGGTGTGGCTGACCGCGCCCTCGGTGGAGTTTTCCACCGGCACCACGCCGAAGTTGACGGCACCGGCCGCCACTTCGCGGAACACTTCGTCGATGGCCGCCATCGGGCGGCTGATCACGGCATGGCCGAAGTGCTTCATCGCCGCTGCCTGGGTGAAGGTACCTTCAGGGCCCAGGTAGGCGATTTTCAGCGGCTCTTCCAGGGCCAGGCAGGACGACATGATTTCGCGGAACAGCCGCGCCATCTCTTCGTTGCCCAGCGGCCCCTTGTTGCGCTCCATGACCCGCTTCAGTACCGCAGCCTCACGCTCGGGGCGGTAGAACACCGGCTTTTCACCTTCGGCGAGCGAGGCGGTCTTGACCCGCGCCACTTCCTGGGCGCAACGGGCGCGCTCGCTGATCAGCTCGAGGATCTTCTCGTCGAGGCTGTCGATGCGCACGCGCAGCGCCTTGAGCTCGTGTTCGGACATCAGCCGTGCTCCTTCTCGAATTCAGCCATGTAGCCAACCAGCGCTTCAACCGCTTCCAGGCCCAGGGCGTTGTAGATCGAGGCACGCATGCCGCCGACCGAGCGATGGCCCTTGAGGTTGAGCAAGCCACGGGCGTCGGCGCCGGCCAGGAAGGCCTTGTCCAGGCGCTCGTCGGCCAGGCGGAACGGCACGTTCATCCACGAACGGGCGTTGACGCTGATCGGGTTGGTGTAGAAGTCGCTGGCGTCGATGAAGCCGTACAGGCGGTCTTTCTTGGCGCGGTTGCGCTGCTCCATGGCCTCGACGCCACCCTGCTCCTTGAGCCACTCGAACACCAGGCCCGAGAGGTACCAGGAATAGGTGGCCGGGGTGTTGTACATCGAGCCGTTGTCGGCTGACACCTTGTAGTCGAGCATGGTCGGGCAGCTGCTGCGAGCGTGACCCAGCAGGTCTTCGCGCACGACCACCACCACCAGGCCGCTCGGGCCGATGTTTTTCTGCGCACCGGCGTAGATCAGGCCGTACTGCGAGACGTCGATCGGGCGAGAGAGGATATCGGACGACATGTCGACCACCAGCGGAACGTCACCGGTCTCTGGCACCCAGTCGAACTGCAGGCCACCGATGGTCTCGTTGGACGCATAGTGCACGTAGGCAGCGTTCTTGGTCAGGTTCCAGTCGTTCTGGCCTGGGATGGCGAGGTAGTCGTAAGGCTTGGCGCTGGCGGCGACATTGATGTTGCCGAAACGGCGCCCTTCCTCGATGGCCTTCTTCGACCAGATACCGGTTTCGACGTAGTCGGCGGTACCGTTTTCCGGCAGCAGGTTCAGCGGGATCTCGGCGAACTGCTGGCTGGCACCGCCCTGCAGGAACAGGACCTTGTAGTTGGAGGGGACGGACAACAGGTCACGCAGGTCCTGCTCGGCCTTCTCGGCGATGGCCACGTAATCGTCGCTGCGATGGCTCATTTCCATCACCGACAAGCCCTTGCCGCGCCAGTCCAGCATTTCGGCCTGGGCGCGCTGCAGGACAGCGTCAGGAAGCGCAGCAGGGCCTGCGCAGAAGTTAAAGGCTCGTTTGCTCACATCCACTCTCGCTCTGCCAAAATAGAACAAATCGTAACTTGCAGGCCCGCACCCCCTACGGGGACAGGCTGGCTGTAATGGGGCTGCTGTGCAGCCCATCGCCGGCAAGCCAGCTCCCACAGGCATATCGAAAAGCTCACGACATGCGCTTCACTTGTGGGAGCCGGCTTGCCGGCGATGGGCCGCATAGCGGCCCCATTGACTGCCTCTAATCAGTCAAACGGGGCGACCTTGGTCGCCCCGCTCGGGTTGTTGCGCTTGCTTACTCTTGCGGTGCCTCTTCGGCGCCCGCGCTGTCGTCATCGACAGCCTCCGGCGCTTCGCCTTGCGCATCCGCCTCGACCAGTTCGTCGAGCTCTTCTTCGGAAGGCTCCTGGATTCGCTCCAGGCCCACCAGCGTTTCGTCAGCCGCCAGCTTGATCAGCGTCACACCCTGGGTGTTACGGCTCAAGCTGGACACTTCGCCAACCCGCGTCCGCACCAAGGTGCCCTGGTCGGAGATGAGCATGATCTCTTCGCCTTCCTGAACCTGGATAGCGCCGATCAACAGACCGTTGCGCCCCTTGGTACCCATGGCGATCACGCCCTGGCCACCACGGCCGCGACGCGGGAACTTGGACAGCGGCGTACGCTTGCCGTAGCCACGCTCGGACGCGGTGAGGATCTGCGCACCGGACTCAGGGATCAGCATCGAAATGATCTGCTGCCCTTTGCCCAGCTTCATGCCGCGCACACCACGGGCGGTACGGCCCATTTCGCGCACCACGCTCTCAGCGAAGCGGATCACCTTGCCGGCGTCGGAGAACATCATGACTTCCTTGGCACCGTCGGTGATGGCCGCGGCAATCAAGGTGTCGCCTTCTTTCAGCTTCAGGGCGATCAGGCCGCTGGTGCGTGGGCGGGCAAACTGGGCCAGCGGGGTCTTCTTGACGGTACCGGAAGCGGTGGCCATGAAGATATAGGCACCGGTCGGCTCAGCAGACCATTCCGGGGTGTCGCCGTCTTCTTCGTCGACTTCCTCGGCCTCTACCAGCTCACCTTCGAGCACGGTGTCATCGGCCTCGTCCAGCTCTTCGTCCAGGTCGGCGCTTTGCTGCAGGGCCTCGAGGTCGATCTGCAGCATCGCAGTGATGCGCTCACCCTCTTCCAGCGGCAGCAGGTTGACCAGCGGACGGCCACGGGCAGCGCGGGACGCTTCAGGGATTTCGTAGGTCTTCTTCCAGTACACCTTGCCCTTGCTGGAGAACAGCAACAGGGTGGCGTGGCTGTTGGCGACCAACAGGTGCTCGATGTAGTCCTCGTCCTTCACGCCGGTCGCCGACTTGCCCTTGCCGCCACGGCGCTGGGCCTGGTAGGCGGACAGTGGCTGGGTCTTGGCATAGCCACCGTGGGAGATGGTCACCACGCGCTCTTCTTCCGGGATCATGTCGCCGTAGTTGAGGTCGTGGCTGGCGTTGAGGATCTCGGTGCGGCGCGCATCGCCGTATTCGGCGCGGATGGCTTCGAGCTCTTCGCGGATCACTTCCATCAGGCGCTCGGCGCTGCTGAGGATGCGGATCAGTTCGCCGATCTGCTCGAGGATTTCCTGATACTCGGCCAGCAGCTTCTCGTGTTCCAGGCCGGTCAGGCGGTGCAGACGCAGGTCAAGAATCGCCTGGGCCTGTTCCGGCGACAGGTAGTACTTGCCCTCGCGCAGGCCGAACTGCTCCGGGAGGTCTTCAGGGCGGCAGGAATCGGCGCCGGCGCGCTCGACCATGACCTGCACGGCGCTGGATTCCCAGGCAGTGGAAATCAACGCTTCCTTGGCTTCCGACGGCGTCGGCGAGGCCTTGATCAAGGCGATGACCGGATCGATGTTGGACAGCGCGACCGCCTGGCCTTCAAGGATGTGGCCACGCTCACGGGCCTTGCGCAGCTCGAACACGGTACGGCGCGTCACCACTTCACGGCGGTGGCGGACGAACGCTTCGAGCAGGTCCTTGAGGTTGAGCAGACGCGGGCGGCCGTCGATCAGGGCCACGACGTTGATGCCAAACACGCTCTGCAGCTGGGTCTGCTGGTAGAGGTTGTTGAGCACCACCTCCGGCACCTCGCCGCGACGCAGCTCGATGACGATGCGCATGCCGTCCTTGTCGGACTCGTCACGCAGCTCGGTAATGCCTTCGATCTTCTTCTCTTTGACCAGCTCGGCGATCTTCTCGATCAGACGCGCCTTGTTCAGCTGGTACGGCAGCTCGGTGACGACGATCTGCTGGCGGCCACCGACCTTGTCGATGTCTTCGACTTCGGAACGGGCACGCATGTAGATGCGGCCACGGCCGGTGCGGTAGGCCTCGATGATGCCCTGGCGGCCGTTGATGATGCCGGCAGTCGGGAAGTCTGGGCCAGGGATGAACTGCATCAGCTCATCGATGGTGACATCCGGGTTGTCGATCAGCGCCAGGCAGCCGTCGATGACCTCGCCGAGGTTGTGCGGCGGGATGTTGGTCGCCATGCCCACGGCGATACCGCTGGAACCGTTGACCAGCAGGTTGGGAATACGGGTCGGCATGACTGCCGGGATCTGCTCGGTGCCGTCGTAGTTGGGCACCCAGTCGACGGTTTCTTTGTGCAGGTCGGCCAGCAGCTCGTGCGCCAGCTTGGCCATGCGCACTTCGGTGTATCGCATGGCCGCGGCGTTGTCGCCGTCGACCGAACCGAAGTTGCCCTGGCCGTCGACCAGCAGGTAACGCAGCGAGAACGGCTGGGCCATACGCACGATGGTGTCGTAGACCGCAGTGTCGCCGTGCGGGTGGTACTTACCGATCACGTCACCGACCACACGGGCGGACTTCTTGTACGGTTTGTTCCAGTCGTTGCCCAGTTCGCTCATCGCAAAGAGAACGCGACGATGCACGGGCTTCAAGCCGTCACGCGCATCGGGCAGCGCTCGCCCGACAATCACGCTCATCGCGTAGTCGAGGTAAGACTGTCTCAGTTCGTCTTCGATATTGACCGGGAGGATTTCTTTGGCCAGTTCGCCCATGAGAAGCCTGATTCCTTTTTCTGGTGAAACTTCGCAGCGCCATCAAGGGCCGAACGAAGCTCGCCGTCGCGACGCGCAGTGCTGCGACGACTTACGACAAATCAATGAGTTGTGCCATGGATCTGCGCAAATTTGGCCGCCGTGATGGGCGGTCTTGGAAACTGCCGGATGTTATCACAAAGGCAGTGCGGGTGGGGAGATGTGGCAGGCCCTGCCACTACAGGTTGTGCAAGGCTCATGTAGGAGCAGCCTTGCGCTGCGAAGAGGCCGGCGCAGACAGCAGAAATAGCCGGCGCCGGTACTGGCCTCTTCGCAGCACAAGGCTGCTCCTACAGAGAAATGTGTAGCCACACCCCTCAGTGCAAACGCTTGCGGCACATCAACTGAGCCAGCTTGGCGGTATCCGGGCGTTCGACGATGCCCTTCTCGGTCACGATCACGTCGATCAGGTCGGCCGGGGTCACGTCGAACACCGGGTTGAACACCTCCACCTGCGGCGCCACGCGGGTGCCGGCGTAATCCAGCAGCTCGTCTGCATCGCGCTCTTCAAGCGGGATGTCCTCGCCAGTGGCCAGGTTCAGGTCGATGCTGGTGCTCGGCGCCACGACCATGAAGCGCACGCCGTGGTGCATGGCACTGACCGCGAGCTGGTAGGTGCCGATCTTGCTGGCCACATCGCCATTGGCCGCGATGCAGTCGGCACCGACCACGACCCAGGTGATGCCCTTGCTCTTCATCAGGTGGGCCAGGGCCGAATCGGCGCACAACGTCACCGGAATGCCCTCGTTGGCCAACTCCCAGGCGGTCAGGCGCGAGCCTTGCAGCCAAGGGCGGGTTTCGCCGGCATACACCCGCTCGACCATGCCCTCCAGGTAACCCGCACGGATCACCCCCAGCGCGGTGCCAAAACCGCCACTGGCCAGGGCGCCGGCATTGCCGTAGGTGAGCAGGGTCTGGGCGTTGCCCTGATGGCGGCGAATCAGTTCAATGCCGTACTGGGCCATGGTCAGGTTGGCTTCACGGTCGCTTTCATGAATCGCTACCGCCTCAGCTTCCAGCGCCGCCAGCACGTCTTCTTCCGGGCGCAAGCGCTGCAGGCGCTCGCGCATGCGGTTCAGCGCCCAGAACAGGTTGGCGGCGGTCGGGCGCGCCTCGGCCAGGCTGAGGAAGTCTTCTTCCAGGTCCTGCTCCCAGTCGCCGCCCTCGGCCAGGCGCTCTTCCAGGGCGAGGACCAGGCCGTAGGCCGCGGCAATGCCGATGGCCGACGCACCGCGCACAGCCATGTCACGGATCGCGTCCACCACCTGCGCGACATTGTCGCAGGCCAGCCAGACCTCCTGCGCGGGCAGCAGGCGCTGGTCGAGCAGATGCAGAACGCCGCCTTGCCAGCGGATCGCGGTCACCTTCTCCGCCGCCAAAAGTCGCTCGCGCATCGCCTCTCCCCGTCGTTCGGATATCAAAAGCCGGCGATTATAGCGACCCTCGGCCTTGAGCGCTCGGGTATACTCCGGCCCAATTTAGCGAAGTTTCAGAGGACTCTTAAATGAGCAACGTCGACCACGCCGAAATTGCCAAGTTCGAAGCCTTGGCCCACCGCTGGTGGGACCGTGAAAGCGAGTTCAAGCCGCTGCATGAAATCAACCCGTTGCGCGTCAACTGGATCGACGAGCGGGTCGGCCTGGCTGGCAAGAAAGTGCTGGACGTGGGCTGCGGCGGCGGCATTCTCAGCGAATCCATGGCCCTGCGTGGCGCCTCGGTAACCGGCATCGACATGGGCGAGGCCCCGCTGGCGGTGGCCCAGTTGCACCAACTGGAGTCCGGCGTCGAGGTTGAATACCGGCAGATCACCGCCGAAGCACTGGCCGAAGAAATGCCTGGGCAGTTCGACGTGGTCACCTGCCTGGAAATGCTCGAGCACGTCCCCGACCCGTCGTCGGTGATTCGCGCCTGCTACCGCATGGTCAAGCCTGGCGGCCAGGTGTTCTTCTCCACCATCAACCGCAACCCCAAGGCCTACCTGCTGGCCATTGTCGGCGCCGAGTACATCCTGAAGATGCTGCCGCGCGGCACCCACGACTTCAAGAAGTTCATCCGCCCGTCCGAGCTGGGCGCCTGGAGCCGTGTTGCCGGCCTTGAAGTCAAGGACATCATCGGCCTGACCTACAACCCGCTGACCAAGCACTACAAGCTTTGCAACGACGTGGACGTCAACTACATGATCCAGACCCTGCGCGAGGAATGAGCATGCGTTTGCGAGCAGTACTCTTCGACATGGACGGCACCCTGCTCGACACGGCGCCGGACTTCATCGCCATCTGCCAGGCCATGCTCGCCGAGCGCGGCTTGCCGGCCGTGGACGACAACCTGATTCGCGGGGTGATTTCCGGCGGTGCCCGTGCCATGGTCGCCACCACCTTCGCCATGGACCCGGAAGCTGAAGGCTTCGAGGCCCTGCGCCTGGAGTTTCTCGAGCGCTACCAGCGCGACTGTGCGGTGCACAGCAAGCTGTTCGACGGCATGGCCGAGCTGCTGGCCGACATCGAGAAAGGCAACCTGCTGTGGGGCGTGGTCACCAACAAACCGGTACGTTTTGCCGAGCCGATCATGCAACGCCTGGGCCTGGCCGAGCGCTCGGCGCTGCTGATCTGCCCGGACCACGTGAAAAACAGCAAGCCCGACCCCGAGCCGCTGATCCTTGCCTGCAAAACCTTGAACCTGGACCCGGCCAGCGTGCTGTTCGTCGGCGACGACCTGCGCGACATCGAGTCTGGCCGCGATGCCGGCACCCGCACCGCGGCGGTGCGCTACGGCTATATTCATCCAGAGGACAACCCGAACAACTGGGGTGCCGACGTGGTGGTGGACCACCCACTGGAACTGCGCAAGGTGATCGACAGCGCGCTGTGCGGCTGCTGATCAAGACCTGAAGTCAGCAGGGCCTGTGGGAGCGGGCTTGCCCCGCGAACGCGGGCGAAGCCCGTGCCATCCTCCGCGCCGCCTGCTTCGCGGGGCAAGCCCGCTCCCACAATGATCGGCGCTGCCCAATGAACAAGGGAAAAATCTGATGTTCGACTACACCGCCCGCCCCGACCTGCTGCAAGGCCGGGTCATCCTGGTCACCGGAGCCGGCCGCGGCATCGGTGCCGCCGCCGCCAAGGCCTACGCCGCGCTCGGTGCCACCGTGCTGCTGCTGGGCAAGACCGAGGCCAACCTCAACGAGGTCTACGACCAGATCGAGGCCGCCGGGCACCCACAACCGGTGGTGATCCCGTTCAACCTGGAAACCGCCCTGCCCCACCAGTACGACGAGCTGGCGGTCATGATCGAAGACCAGTTCGGGCGCCTGGATGGCCTGCTCAACAACGCCTCGATCATCGGCCCGCGCACGCCACTGGAGCAGTTGTCGGGTGACAACTTCATGCGCGTGATGCACATCAACGTCGATGCCACCTTCATGCTCACCAGCACCCTGCTGCCGCTGCTCAAGCTGTCGGAGGACGCCTCGGTGGTGTTCACCTCCAGCAGCGTCGGGCGCAAAGGCCGGGCCTACTGGGGCGCCTACGGGGTGTCGAAGTTCGCCACCGAAGGCCTGATGCAGACCTTGGCCGACGAACTGGAAGGGGTTGCGCCGGTGCGCTCCAACAGCATCAACCCGGGCGCCACGCGCACGGCGATGCGGGCCCAGGCTTACCCGAGCGAGAACCCGCAGAACAACCCGCTGCCTGAAGAGATCATGCCGGTGTACCTGTACCTGATGGGGCCAGACAGCACTGGGGTGAATGGGCAGGCGTTCAACGCCCAGTGATTTTGGGTGGCCTGTACTGGCTCTATCGCCGGCAAGCCGGCTCCCACAGGGGTTTCATTGCCTTCTGGCTTGGTGAAATTCTGTGGGAGCCGGCTTGCCGGCGATAGGGCCAGTACAGGGGACCATCAACCCGCCGCCAACGCCGGCCGCACCCGCCCCTGCTGACGCCCTTCCAGCTGCATGCAGCGCTCCAGGAATAGGTACATGCAGTCGTAACTCTTACAGATCGCCCGGCGCAATTCGGTACGCAAACCCAGCGTCGGGTTCTCCCCCGCCAAGGTACAGATGATTTCCAGCGCCTCCCACGGGTGCGCATCGTCGTACTGCGCATGCATCTTCAGCCACTTCATGGCGCGCTTGCGCTGCTCCTCCGGGAAGCCTTGGGCATAGGTGTCATTAGCGCACACCACCGCCGACCATTCCCCAGTCGCGCCTTCGATGGCGTAGTTGGTCGCTGCCATGGAAATCGCCAGGTTTTCAGTAGCACACACCCGCCAGCACCAGTCATTGAGCCCATTCAACTCGGGCGGCACCTCCTGCGCCTGCAGGTCATGCAGGTGAACGCCATGGGCATGGCACCAGTGCACCCAGTAGTCGGCATGGTTGAGCTCGACGCGGATGTTGCGCATCAACCAGCGCCGCGCCATGTCTTCGCCGGGGTGGCGGCCATAGCGGGTCTTGGTCAGGTTATGGGCCATGTACAGGGAGAACTGCTCGACCACCGGCCAGCCGCCGATCAGGTACTGGCGGATGGTCGAAGGCTTCAACTGGCCATCACGCAGGCGCTGGTAAAACTCATGCTCGACTACCCGGCGCTTGCTTTCGCGGCACTCTTCAATCAGTTGCTGGGCCCATTGAGGGTAACTGGCGGGGTCCATCAATGGCCCGATACGAACGAATGCATCAATCACTTTCAGCTCCTTGTTCCTTGTGATTTTTCGGACGTGTTGTGTCAGCGAAAGCCGCTGTCTAGCTAACGAAACGTGCCAGGTGCCCGCTGCAACAAAGGCCGTGCGGCGATCCGTTGGCGCTGCAGGCTGTCACAGGTGAACACCTGGGGCCGTTCGATCAGGTAGCCCTGGGCGTAATCCACGCCAATTTCCTGCAGGGCCTGTTCGATCAAGGGGGTTTCGACAAACTCGGCAATGGTCCGCTTACCCATGACATGGCCGATGTGGTTGATGACCTCGACCATGGCCCGGTTGACCGGGTCGTCGAGCATGTCCTTGACGAAACTGCCGTCGATCTTGAGGAAATCCACAGGCAAATGCTTCAAATAGGCGAACGACGACATGCCGGCACAGAAGTCGTCGAGCGAGAACCTGCACCCCAGCCCTTTCAGTTCGTTGATGAAACGAATGGCACTGCCGAGGTTGGCAATGGCGCTGGTTTCGGTGATCTCGAAGCAGATCATGCGTGGCGGGATGGCGTACTCGACGAACAAGCGCTGCAAGTACTCGAGGAAGTTGTCGTCGCCGATGCTCGACCCCGACAGGTTGATCGCGCACATGGACAGCGGCCCTTCGCGCCCTTCGTCCAGGCACTGGCGAATCACCTGGAACACATTGCGCACCACCCAGCGGTCAAGGGCGGTCATCAGGCCATAGCGCTCGGCGGCGGGGATGAAGCTGCTGGGCAAGATGGTGCGGCCGCTCTCGTCGTGCAGGCGCAGCAGAATCTCGATATGGCCAGGGCCTTCGATGGTCTTCAGCGCGGCGATTTCCTGGGCGTACAGGCAGAAGCGGTTTTCTTCCAGGGCCACATGCAAACGCTGGATCCAGGCCATCTCGCCAAAGCGCATGGACAGCTCGCTGTCGTCGGCGTGGTACACCTGCACCCGGTTGCGGCCCTTTTCCTTGGCCATGTAGCAGGCCATGTCGGCGGCGCGCAGCGAGGCCTCCAGGGTACCGGGGGCCTGCGCCATGTTCACCAGGCCAATGCTGACGGTGGTGACGAACGGGCGCCCCTTCCACACAAAGTGCAGGCTCTGGACCATCTGGCGCAGTTGCTCGGCAATACGCTCGGCGTGGTCCGGCGGGCAGTTTTCCAGCAGCACGCCAAACTCATCGCCACCCAGCCTGGCTAGCGTGTCCCCTTCGCGCAGCCCCGACTGCAACACGGCGCAGATATGACGCAGCAACTCGTCGCCCGCCGCGTGGCCACAGGTGTCGTTGACCAGCTTGAACTGGTCGAGGTCGAGGAACATCAGTGAATGCCGCCCAGCCTGGCGTGCCAGGCCGTTGAGCGCCTGCTCCAGGCGGTATTCGAACTCGCGGCGGTTGGCCAGGCCGGTCAAGGCGTCATGGGTCGCCTGCCAGGACAGGTTGGCGATGTACTGGCGCTCCTGGGTCATGTCGTGCAGCACCAGCACGATGCCGCTGACCTGCCCATCATTGACGATAGGCGAGCCCACCAGATTGATCGACACGGTGCTGCCGTCCAGGCGCTGGATCAACCGGGCATGCTCGGCGCCGCCCTTCAGGCTGCCGCTGAGCACCTGCTCAACCAGGCTGCGGCCGTCCTCTTCGGCCTGCTCGTCCACCAGGCTGAACAGCGCCGAAAGTGGCAGCCCCTGGGCTTGGCCGGCCTGCCAGTGGGTGAGTTGCTCCGCCGCCGGGTTCATGTAGCCGATATAGCCATCGACGTCGGTGGTGATGACCGCATCGCCAATCGCCTGCAGGGTGATCTGCGCCCGCTCCTTTTCGGCCTGCAGGGCACTGGCGAACGCCTGGCGCTGGGCCAGCAACTTGCTGGAGCGGCGCCAGGCAATGGTAATGAGGAACAAGGCAGTCAGCAGGTTGGTGATCAGCAGCACCTGCAGCAGCATGCGCGAGCCCTCGCCCAGCGCATCGCTGAAGGCCCTGGCGGCCGGCGTCACACCTTCGTTGATGGCGACGATGCGGGCCTTCCAGTCGCTGATCGTGCCGGCATCGACCTGGCCACCAGCAAAGCCTTTGCGCATGTCGCCCGCCAGCACATCCAGCTGGCCCAGGTAGCGGTCGCCGATGTCCCAATAATCGATGGCCGTCTGCATGTAGCTGATGCTGCGGAAGTTGCGATAGAACCAGATGATGCGTTCGACGTCGTTGGGGTGGTTGCCACCCTGCAACACGGCATCGCGCGCGGCGTTTAGGTCCGGATTGGGCTGGTCGAGCACTTCACGCAACTGGTGATCGCCGTGGGGCACGGTGATGGCCTGGCGATAGCGCTGGTACGTGCCTTCGTCGCGGTTGTCGGCGTACAGGTTGAGGTAGTAGATGGCATCTTTCTGAGCCTTGGACCACAAGCTCTCGCCCGCGACATAGGCGCGTACCGCCGATAGCGTATAGAGGCTGAGACCGCCCAACGCCGCCTGGAAGATCACGACGGCGATGAAGGGCCAGATGATACCCAGCAGCTTCGGCGCTTCTAGAGTGCGATGTCCCTTCATGGAGTCCCTGTCACAGAGCAGATAAGGCTCGAATCAACCCAGACAAGCACAGCGTAGGCCATTTGCCATCTGCGTGGAGGGGTTTTTTATGACAAGGAATCGAGCGATTCGCACCGCCCGTAACAAGAGGCTCAGGTCTGCTGCAGATGCCCGTACAGCTTGGCGTACAAACCACCCTCGGCAATCAACTGCTGATGGTCGCCATCTTCGGCCACATGCCCGCCATCAAACACTAACACCCGATCGGCCTGTTTCACGGCCGACAGGCGGTGGGCGATGATCAGCGTGGTGCGGCCGCTGAGGAAGCGCGCCAGGGCCTGATGCAGGTTGTACTCGGTGGCGGCATCCAGCGCCGACGTGGCTTCATCGAGAATCACCACCTTGGGTTCGGCCAAGACCATGCGGGCAATCGCCAGCCGTTGCCGCTGCCCCCCGGACAGGCGCACGCCGGAGCGCCCCACCACGCTGTCCAGGCCTTGCGGCAAGGCGGCGATGGTGGCGTCCAGCTGGGCAATGCGCAGCGCCTGCCAGCAGGCTTCGTCGCTGCACTCGCGGCCCATGGTCAGGTTGGCGCGCACGCTGTCGTTGAACAACGAAGGGTGCTGCAGCACCACCGCGACGTTTTCACGAAGGGTTTCCAGGCCGATTTCCTGCAGGCTGGCACCGCCAAAGCGGATGGTCCCCGCCTGGGCGCTGTACAGGCCAAGCAGCAGCTGCACCAAGGTGCTCTTGCCGCCACCGCTGGCCCCCACGATAGCCACCTTCTCGCCCGGGGCGATGGACAGGTCGAGGTGCTCGAGCACCGGCTCGTCGGCATAGGCGAAGCGCAGGTCGCGCACCTCGATGCCCACTGTTTCGCGGCCCACGAACGGGTCACTGGCCGCGGGGTACTGCGGCTCGTCGGCACGCGCTAGCAGCTCGTTGAGCCGGCTCAGGGCGCCACCGGCGGCGTAGTAGGCGTACTGCAGGTTGAGCAGTTGCTCCACCGGGCCGATCATGAACCACAGGTAGCTGAACACCGCCAGCATCTGACCGATCGACAGGTCGGAAAACAGCACAGTGAGCATCGCCGCGGCGCGGAAGATGTCGATGCCGAACTGGAACAACAAACCACTGGCGCGGCCGCTGGCATCGCTCTTCCATTGCGAGTCCACGGCGTAGTCACGCACTTCCCGGGCGCGCACGCCCAGGCGCCCCAGGAAATAGCCCTGGCGGTTGCCGGCGCGGATCTCCTGGATGGCGTCGAGGGTTTCCGACAGCGCCTGGGTAAAGCGCGCGGTGCTGTCGTTTTCGAGCTTTTTCAGGTGTTTGACGCGCTTGCCCAACTGCACGGTGAAGTAGATCACCAGCGGGTTGAACAGCAAAATCAGCAACGCCAGTTGCCAGTGCATCCAGATCAGGATGGCCGCCGTGCCGGTCAGGGTCAGCATGGCGACCAGGAAACGGCTGAGGGTCTCGCCGACGAATTTGTCGAGGGTGTCCAGGTCGGTGACCAGGTGAGTGGTCACCGTGCCGCTGCCCAGGCTTTCGTATTCCTTGAGGGAAATCCGCTTGAGCCGTTCGATCAGCCGAATACGCAGGCGGTAGACGATGTCCTTGGCCAGCCCGGCAAACAGCTTGGCCTGCACCACGTTGAAGGCCAGGGCGGCCAGGCGCAGGCACAACGTCAGCGCCAGCATCAGGCCGATATAGCCGGCCGCGACCTGCCAGTTGGCCGGCAGCAGGTGGTTCATCCACTTCAGCGCGGCGTCGCCGTGGCCCAACAGCACTTCATCCACCAGCAGCGGCAGCAGCAAGGGGATCGGCACGCTGCAGCACGCCGCGAGCACGGCGATCAGGTTGGCGGACCAGAGGTTTTTCTTGTGGTGCAGTGCCAGGCGGCGGATTTCCGCCCAGCTCAGTCGATCGGCCGCACTGTGGGGTTTCCCTGGCACAGGGTCGGGCGACCCGGGCACATCAAGCACAGGCAGCCTGCTGCAGCCAGCGGCCGAGCAAGGGTTGCAGGCGCTCCAGCGGCTGGTAGCCGTTGGTCAGCAGCGCCAGCTGGCCGTTGCGCTCGGCCAGCAGGGTGGGGAAACCGGCGATGCCCAAGTCTTGCGCCCACGCAATATCGGCTGCGGTGGCCACGCGCGTGTCGGCGCGGGCAAAGGCCTCGGCAAACACCGCACGGTCGAAGCCCGCCTGTTCGGCCAGCTCAACCAGGTGCGGCGCGGTAGTAACGTCGACGCCGGCCTCGTAGAACGCGCGCTGGATCAACGCCAGCAGTGGCCAGACGCGCTCGGCGTCCAGCTCACGGGCGGTGACTAGGGCGCGGCAGGCAGGTTCGGTGTCGTAGACAAAACCGTCAGGCATGGCGCCCTCGAAACGAAACGGCTGGCCGGTGGCGTCGGCCACCGCCTGCCAATGCTCGAGGATGTACTTGCGGGTGGACGCATCCAGGGCGCTGCCGCCGGTGCGCAGGCCGCCTGGTACCAGGTGGGTTGGCACGCCGGCTTCACGCGCCTGGGCGATCAGGGCCGCGGCCACCGGCGCAAAACCCCAGCACCAGGAGCACATAGGGTCCATCACATACAGCAGGCGTGCAGACATGCATCAGGCCTCGGCTTTGTAGTTGTAACCGATCGGGTGCGGCAGGTTGCGGGCCTTGGCCAGCTCGATCTGCTTCTGCCGGTCGATGGCGCTGCGGCGAGTTTTTTCGCTCAGGCTGTCCCAGCAGTGCGGGCAGCTGACACCTGGCGAATAGTGCTCGGACGCTCGCTCCTCTGCGTTGATCGGGTGGCGGCAGGCATGGCACTGGTCGTACTCGCCTTCGCTCAGGTCATGGCGCACCGTGACGCGGTTGTCGAAGACGAAGCAGTCGCCGTCCCACAGGCTTTCTTCCTGAGGCACTTCTTCGAAGTACTTCAGGACGCCACCTTTAAGATGATAGACCGCCTCGAAGCCTTCACCGAGCATGTAGCTGGAGGCTTTTTCGCAACGGATACCGCCGGTGCAGAACATCGCCACTTTCTTGTGCTTGCTCGGGTCGAAGTTGGCCTTGATGTACTCGGGGAACTCGCGGAAGGTCTCGGTCTTGGGGTCGACGGCGCCCTTGAACGTGCCGATGGCCACTTCGTAGTCGTTGCGGGTATCGATCAGCAGCACTTCAGGGTCGCTGATCAGGGCGTTCCAGTCCTTGGGCTCGACGTAGGTGCCCACCTGCTGGTTGGGGTCCACGCCCGGCACACCGAGGGTGACGATCTCTTTCTTCAGCTTGACCTTGGTGCGGTAGAACGGCTGTTCGTCGCAGTAGGATTCCTTGTGGTCGACATCCACCAGGCGCGGGTCGTTGCGCAGCCAGGCCAGCAGGCCGTCGATGCCTTCGCGGGTGGCCGACACGGTGCCGTTGATACCTTCGTTGGCCAGCAGCAGGGTGCCTTTGACGTCATTGTCGAGCATGGCCTTGAGCAGCGGCTCGCGTAGCTCGACGTAGTCTTGCAGGGTGACGAATTTGTACAGCGCCGCGACGACGATCGGTTGTGACATGAACGTGAATCTCCAGGTGGTTGCCCTCGTAAGGGGCGGACCGGGTTGTTAAAAAAGCAGGGGGGCGCTTTGCGCCCCTTTCGCGACACAAGGCCGCTCCTACAGAGGGAACGCATAACCCCTGTAGGAGCGGCCTTGTGTCGCGAAAGGGCCGCAAAGCGGCCCCCCGGATGTTGCAGATTCTACCAGAACGGCAAAAAGGATTCAGTGCCCGCCGCCCGCACACACCGGCGAGGCCGGTGCGACCCCGACCTTGGCCCACTCTTCAGCGGTGTAGGTGTGGATCGCGAGGGCGTGGATCTGGCCCATCAGCTCGCCCATGGTGGCGTAGACCTTCTGGTGACGCTTGACGCTGTTCAGCCCGGCAAACTGCTCGCTGACGATCACTGCCTTGTAGTGGGTCTCCTGACCACGACTGTGCATGTGACTTTCATTGAGCACTTCCAGGTGTTGCGGCGCCAGCGCGGCCAGTTGTTGCTCGATGCGGTGCTGCATGCTCATCACGCGTTACTCACTTCTTGGCGGGGGCGGCGGCCTTGCCAGCGTTCGGGTCAAGCTCTTTGGTCATGTCTTCGAGCAGTTTGTTGACCACCGGTACCGCAGGCTCCAGGCTCTGCTGGGTCAGCTGGGCCGACTGCTGGGTAACCTTGGGCATCTCGCGCAGGACTTTCTTGCCCAGCGGCGACTCGTAGAACTTGACCAGGTCCTTGAGCTCAGCCTCGGTGAAGGTGGCGGTGTACAGGTCGACCATTTTCGGCTTCAGCTTGTTCCAGCCGATGGCGCTGTCCAGGGCGGCGTTAGCCTTGGCCTGGTAGCTTTGCAGCACTGGCTGCTTGGACGCAGGCGCCTTGGTTTGGGCGAAGCGCTGGGCGAACATTTGTTGGACCTGCATATAGACCGGGGTGCCCAGCTTGTCGGCGTTGGCCAGGGTCAGGAATTTCTCGGCGGCAGCGTTGTGACTGGCGGTGGCAGCGAGTACCTGGCCGCTGGCACAGGCCAGGGCGACGGCGGCACAAAGGACACGGAGACGGGTCATTGCATTTCCTTCAAGAGAGGGAGGCGGGTACCTCAGAGTAGAGCATTCTGCGCTGTGGTGGCGATGTGCTCAAGTGGGCACGACGAGCGATGGAACCGCTCTGTCGAATCAGGGCCTAAACTGCGATTTCGAACCACAAAGGAGTGAGCGCAGAATGAGCCGTATCGAGACAGACAGCCTGGGCCCGGTCGAAGTTCCTGAGGGCGCCTACTGGGGTGCGCAGACCCAGCGGTCGCTGATCAACTTCGCCATAGGCAAGGAACGCATGCCGCTCGCGGTGCTGCACGCCCTGGCGCTGATCAAGAAAGCCGCGGCACGGGTCAACAACCGCAACGGCGACCTGCCGGCCGATATCGCCCGGCTGATCGAGCAGGCCGCCGACGAAGTGCTCGACGGCCAGCATGACGATCAGTTCCCGCTGGTGGTCTGGCAAACCGGCAGCGGCACCCAGAGCAACATGAACGTCAACGAAGTCATCGCCGGGCGCGCCAACGAACTGGCCGGCAAGGGCCGTGGCGGCAAGACGCCCGTGCACCCCAACGACCACGTCAATCGCTCGCAGAGCTCCAACGACTGCTTCCCCACCGCCATGCACATTGCCGCGGCCCAGGCGGTGCATGAAAAACTGCTGCCGGCGATCGCCGAGTTGTCCTCGGGGCTGGCCGAACTGTCGGCGCGCCACCTCAAACTGGTCAAGACCGGCCGTACGCACATGATGGACGCCACGCCGATCACCTTCGGCCAGGAGGTCTCGGCCTTCGTTGCCCAGCTCGATTACGCCCAGCGCGCCATTCGCGCCACCCTGCCCCCAGTCTGCGAACTTGCCCAGGGCGGCACGGCCGTCGGTACCGGCCTGAACGCGCCACACGGCTTTGCCGAAGCCATCGCGGCCGAGCTGGCGGCCCTTTCCGGCTTGCCATTCGTCACTGCGCCCAACAAGTTCGCCGCCCTTGCCGGCCATGAACCGCTGACCAGCCTGGCGGGGGCGCTGAAGACCCTGGCCGTGGCCTTGATGAAAATCGCCAACGACCTGCGCCTGCTTGGCTCCGGCCCCCGCACAGGACTGGCGGAAGTGCGCCTGCCGGCCAACGAGCCGGGCAGCTCGATCATGCCCGGCAAGGTCAACCCAACCCAATGCGAGGCGCTGTCCATGCTGGCCTGCCAGGTGCTGGGCAACGACGCGGCGATCGGTTTTGCCGCCAGCCAAGGCCACTTGCAGTTGAACGTGTTCAAACCGGTGATCATCCACAACCTGCTGCAGTCGGTCGAACTGCTGGCTGATGGCTGCCGCAACTTCCAGCAGCACTGCGTGGCCGGGATCGAGCCGGATGCCGAGCAGATGGCGGCGCACCTGGAGCAAGGGTTGATGCTGGTAACGGCATTGAACCCGCATATTGGCTATGACAAGGCGGCGGAGATTGCCAAGAAGGCGTATGCCGAAGGGACGACCTTGCGTGAGGCGGCGTTGGCGTTGAAGTACCTGACCAATGAACAGTTCGATCAGTGGGTCAGGCCGGAGAACATGCTGGCGCCGGGCGGTAAAGGCTGACCCGATCCCCCCTCCCCTGTAGGAGCAGCCTTGTGCTGCTCCTACACCAGCGCAAGGCTGCTGCTACAAGGGCAGTGGTTAGCGCATGCTATTGATGGACCTGCGCCAACCGCGCCTTTCTGGCGCGCCAACCGGCAACCAACGAAGGCCCCAGCGCCACCAGCGCCGATCCCAGCACCACCGTCACCGCCCCCAGATACCCCAGGGCATTGATGTCCTCGGCATGCACATAGTCGGGCCACACCCAGGCCGCCAGCGCCACCGCCACAAAGGTCACCAACGGCGTCAACGCCAGCGTAGCGCTCACCCTTGAGGCCTCCCAGTGCGCCAGTGCCTCGGCAAAGGCGCCATACGCCACCAGGGTATTCAGGCAGCAGGCCAAAAGCAGCCAGCCTTGCAGCGGCGTCAGTTGCAACGCTTCCAGTGGGTGTACCCACGGCGTGAGCAGCGCGGCGCAGCTCAGGTAGATCACCATCATCACCTGCTGCGAATGCCATGCCGTCAGCAACTGCTTCTGGCTCAAGGCGTAGAACACCCAGATGCTGGTCGCCAGCAAAATGGTCAGCACGCCAGTGGTGTAGGTGCCGAGTGAGGTCAGCAGCTCTTCCAGGCGCTGGTTGAAGAACAGCCCGAAACCGCCGATCAACACCACCAGGCCCAGCCCCTGCCCCAGGCTGAAGCGCTCCTTGAACACGAACACGCTGGCCACCAGCAACAGCACCGGGCCTACCTGCACCACCAGTTGCGCGGTGCCTGGGCTAAGCAGCTTGAGGCCGATCAGGTAGAGCACGTAGTTGCCCATCAGGCCAAGCACGGCCACGGCCACCAACCCCTTGCCCTTGGGCCCGAGCTTACCGAACGAGGGCAACTGGCGCTTGGCCCCCAGCCAGGCGAACAACAGCCCGCCAGACACCAACAGGCGGTACCAGGTGACGGTGACCGGGTCCATCACCTGCAGCACCTGCTTGAGCTTGATCGGCAGGATGCCCCACAGCAGCGCGGTCAGAAGTGCCAACAGCAGGCCATAGACCCAGCGTCCGGAAGTGGTGTGCATAAAGCCCTCGATCAAGCCCGTGGTGGGGGTGCTTGGATTCTACGGGCTTGGCGGCTGGCGCGGGGCTAAGTGCCGGGAAAAGAATTCATCAGGTCATTCCCCAGCGGCATGACTGCCTGGCACAGGTGGCTATTTCTTGTCCTTGGCAAACGCCGCTTCCAGCGCCTCGTTGATGGTGCGCAATACCTTCACCCGGGCCCAGCGCTTGTCATTGGCCTCGACCAGTGTCCATGGCGCGATCTCGCTGCTGGTGCGGTCGACCATGTCGCCCACGGCCTCGGTATACAGGTCCCACTTTTCGCGGTTGCGCCAGTCGTCCTCGGTGATTTTGTAGCGTTTGAAGGGGATCTGCTCACGCTCTTCGAAACGCTCCAGCTGGGTCTGCTGGTCGATCGCCAACCAGAACTTGACCACCACCACACCGGCATTCACCAACTGCTCTTCAAAATCGTTGATCTCGCTGTAGGCACGCATCCAGTCGGCCGGGCTGCAGAACCCCTCGACCCGCTCCACCAGCACCCGCCCATACCAGGAGCGGTCGAAGATAGTGAACTTGCCCCGCGCCGGAATATGCCGCCAGAAACGCCACAGGTACGGTTGCGCGCGTTCGTCTTCGCTGGGCGCGGCAATCGGCACGATGCGGTACTGGCGTGGGTCCAGCGCCGCCGCCACGCGGCGGATCGCGCCGCCCTTGCCTGCCGCGTCGTTGCCTTCGAACACCGCCACCAGGGCATGCCGGCGCATGTGCTTGTGGCGCAGCAGGCCGGCCAGGCGTGCCTGCTCGGTGACCAGTTGTTCCTGGTAATCCTGCTTGTCCAGGCGCAGGGTCATGTCCAGGGCACCGATCAAGCTGCGCTGGTCAATGCTGCGACCCAACGGCGCCACGTTGCCCTGGTGCTTGCCCTTGGGGTTGTTGGCGAGGGCGGCTTGCAGGCCGTCCAGCAGAATGCGCCCCACCGCCAGGCTGCGGTAGTAAGGGTCGACCCCCTCGACCACGTGCCAGGGCGCGTAGTCACGGCTGGTACGGCGCAGCACCCGCTCGCCAAAGCGCACGAAACGATCGTAGGTCTCGGACTGCTGCCAGTCCAGCGGGCTGATGCGCCAACTGTGCAGCGGGTCATCCTTGAGCGCCTTGAGGCGGGCTTTCATCTGCTTCTTGGACAGGTGGAACCAGAACTTGATGATCAGCGCGCCTTCGTCGCACAGCATCTGCTCCAGGCGTTCGGCACCGGTGATGGCCTGATCGAGCACCGCGTCCTTGAACACCCCATGCACACGGCCCTGCAGCATCTGGCTGTACCAGTTGCCAAAAAACACGCCCATCCGCCCTTTCGGCGGCAAGGCCCGCCAATAGCGCCAAGCCGGTGGCCGGGCGAGTTCTTCGTCGGTCTGCTGGTCGAAGGTGAGCACATCGATCATGCGCGGGTCCATCCACTCATTGAGCAGCTTGACCGTCTCGCCCTTGCCAGCGCCTTCGATGCCATTGATCAGCACGATCACCGGGAAGCGCGCCTGCTGCTTGAGCTCGTACTGGGCTTCGAGCAGCGCCTCGCGCAGGGCGGGCACTTCGGCGTCGTAGGTCTCCTTGTCGATGCTGTGACCGATTTCAGCGGATTCGAACATGCAGTGGCTCCTTCATTGGATAACCAAGACTAGCGGATTTGTGCTGAGGCTGTGTTCGTGTAACCAGCGTAAAAACCGCAGATGGCATAAAATCCCGCATCCGCTGCAACCGAGCCCACCATGTCCACCCTCCTCCAACATGCCCAGATCGACTGGGACGACCAGGGCCGCCCCCATTCGCGGCAGTACGACGACGTGTACTTCGCCGTCAACGAAGGCATCGAAGAAACCAAACACGTCTTCCTCGGCCAGACGCGCCTGGCCGAGCGCTTCGCCGACCTAGCCCCGCACACCTGCCTGGTGATCGGCGAAACCGGTTTCGGCACCGGCATGAATTTTTTCTGCGCCTGGCAGTTATTCGACCAGCACGCCCACGCCGACGCCCGTCTGCATTTCGTCAGTGTCGAAAAATACCCGCTCGGCCACGACGACATGGCCCGGGCGGTGCGCCTGTGGCCAGAGCTGGCGGCCTATACCGAGCCACTGCTTGAGCAGTACGTGGCTGTGCACCCAGGGTTTCAGCAGTTCACCTTCGCCAACGGACGGGTGACCCTGACCCTGCTGATTGGCGATGTGCTCGAGCAGTTGCCACAGCTTGATGCACGCATCGACGTGTGGTTCCTCGACGGCTTCGCCCCGGCCAAGAACCCCGACATGTGGACCCCAGAGCTGTTCGCGCAACTGGCGCAGCTGTCACACCCAGGCACCGTGCTGGGCACGTTCACCACCACCGGCTGGGTGCGGCGCAGCCTGGTCGAGGCCGGCTTCGCCATGAAGAAGGTGCCGGGCATTGGCAAAAAGTGGGAGGTGATGAGCGGTGCCTACACCGGGCCGACCGCCCTACGTAAGCAGCTGCCCTGGTATGGCCGCCCGCGCAGTGCTGGGGTGCCACGCGAGGCCTTGGTGATCGGCGCCGGGCTGGCGGGCAGTGCCAGTGCCGCGAGCCTGGCCAGGCGTGGCTGGCAGGTCACGGTACTGGAGCGCCATGCGGCGCCTGCTCAGGAAGCCTCCGGTAACCCACAAGGGGTGCTGTACCTCAAGCTGTCTGCCCATGGTACGGCCCTTTCACAGATGATCCTGGCCGGCTTCGGCTACACCCGGCGCCAGCTAGCGCACTTGCAGCGTGGCCGCGACTGGGATGCTTGCGGGGTGCTGCAGTTGGCGTTCGACAGCAAGGAGGCAGAACGCCAGGGCAAACTGGCCGAGGCGTTCGACCACGACCTGCTGCACGCACTTGACCGTGACCAGGCCGAAGCCGTTGCCGGGGTGGCATTGCCCGCAGGCGGCCTGTTCTATCCGGAAGGCGGCTGGGTACACCCGCCGGCCTTGTGCCAGGCGCAGTTGCAACACCCCAGGATCCAGCTTCGAGTGCACCATGAGGTGATCGAACTGCGCAAGGTCGATCACCTGTGGCAGGCCTGGGACGGCGAACGCTTGCTGGCCAGCGCGCCGCTGGTGGTGTTGGCCGGTGCTGCCGACGTGCGGCATTTCGCGCCCTGCGCACAACTGCCGCTCAAGCGCATCCGCGGGCAGATCACCCGCCTGCCGGCTACCGACAGCAGCCGCGCACTGCGTACGGTGGTGTGTGCGGACGGCTATGTGGCGCCGCCGCGCGAGGGCGAACACACCCTGGGCGCCAGCTTCGACTTCCACAGTGACGACCTGGCGCCGACCGTTGCCGAGCACAAGGGCAACCTGGCGCTGCTGGACGATATTTCCGTGGACCTGGCCCAGCGCTTGGACACCGCTGCACTCGACCCTGAGCAGTTGCAGGGCCGGGCGGCGTTTCGCTGCACCAGCCCGGATTACCTGCCAATCGTCGGGCCCATGGCCGACCCGCAGGCGTTTGCCGAAGCCTTCGCCGTGCTGGGCAAGGACGCGCGGCAGGTGCCAGAGGTGGAGTGCCCTTGGCTCGATGGGCTGTATGTGAACAGCGGGCATGGGTCACGGGGGTTGATCACGGCCCCGCTGTCGGGCGAATTGATTGCGGCCTGGGTGTGCGGGGAGCCGTTGCCGGTGCCACGGGCGGTGGCTGAGGCGTGCCATCCGAACCGGTTTGCCTTGCGCAGGTTGGTTCGGGGTAAGTGATAGGGCTGGGGTGTATGGCTGGGGTGTATGGCTGGGGATAGGCTGCGCCGGTGAGATCGAGCGCCGCGCGGGCGGCGCTCGATCTCACAGCCGCAACAAATGCCAAACCAACCCCCCATCAACCCGACCCATATAACAGATCGTTCTAAAACTCCTGCAAACCTCACCGGTCAGTTCCTTACGGCGCCCTGATTCTGGGCACCGCCTCCCCAACGGAAAAACCGGTAAGGACTTATGTGCGGATTAGCAGGAGAGTTACGTTTCACCCCCCTCGACCAAGCCCCTCGCCCGGCCGACCTGGCCGCGGTGGAGCGCATCACCCACCATCTGGCGCCTCGCGGCCCGGACGCTTGGGGCTTCCATAGCCAGGGCCCGATCGCCCTCGGCCACCGCCGGCTGAAAATCATGGACTTGTCCGACGGTTCGGCTCAGCCGATGGTCGACAACACCCTCGGCCTGTCGCTGGCCTTCAACGGCGCCATCTACAACTTCCCCGAACTGCGCCAGGAGCTGCAAGACCTGGGCTACACGTTCTGGTCCGATGGCGACACCGAAGTGCTGCTCAAGGGCTACCACGCCTGGGGCGCGGCCTTGCTGCCCAAGCTCAATGGCATGTTTGCCCTGGCCATCTGGGAGCGCGACAACCAGCGCCTGTTCCTGGCCCGCGACCGCCTTGGCGTCAAACCGCTGTACCTGTCGCGCAACGGGGAGCGCCTGCGCTTTGCCTCGACCCTGCCTGCCCTGCTCAAGGGCGGCGACATCGACCCGATGATCGACCCGGTAGCGCTCAACCACTACCTGAACTTCCACGCCGTGGTGCCCGCGCCGCGCACACTGCTGGCCAACGTGCAAAAACTTGAGCCCGGCACCTGGATGCGCGTCGACCGCCACGGCGAAATCGAACGCCAGACCTGGTGGCAGTTGCAGTACGGCGCCCACCCCGACGAGCGTGAACTGGACCTCGAAGGCTGGACCACCCGGGTGCTCGACGCCACCCGCGATGCCGTGGCGATCCGCCAGCGTGCCGCGGTGGACGTTGGCGTGCTGTTGTCTGGCGGGGTCGATTCCAGCTTGCTGGTCGGCCTGCTGCGTGAAGCCGGTGTGGACGACCTGTCGACCTTCTCCATCGGCTTCGAAGATGCCGGCGGCGAACGCGGTAACGAGTTCGAGTACTCCGACCTGATCGCCCGCCACTACGGCACCCGCCACCACCAGTTGCGCATCGCCGAACATGAAATCATCGACCAGCTCCCGGCCGCGTTCCGCGCCATGAGCGAACCGATGGTCAGCCATGACTGCATTGCCTTCTACCTGCTGTCGCGGGAAGTGGCCAAGCACTGCAAAGGCGTGCAAAGCGGCCAAGGTGCCGACGAACTGTTCGCTGGCTACCACTGGTACCCACAGGTGGATGGCGCCGAGGATGCCTTTGGCGCCTACCGCGACGCGTTCTTCGACCGCAGCCACGCCGAGTACCGTGACACCGTGCAAGCCCCTTGGCTGCTGGAAAGCGATGCCGCCGGCGACTTTGTCCGCGAGCACTTCGCCCGCCCTGGCGCCAGCGACCCGGTCGACAAGGCCTTGCGCCTGGACAGCACGGTGATGCTGGTCGACGACCCGGTCAAGCGGGTCGACAACATGACCATGGCCTGGGGCCTGGAAGCGCGTACGCCGTTCCTCGATTACCGCCTGGTGGAACTGTCGGCACGCATCCCAGCACGCTTCAAGCTGCCCGATGGCGGCAAACAGGTGCTCAAGCAGGCCGCCCGACGGGTCATCCCGCATGAGGTCATCGACCGCAAGAAGGGCTACTTCCCGGTCCCAGGCCTGAAGCACCTGGAAGGCGCGACGCTGGGCTGGGTGCGCGAACTGCTGACCGACCCCAGCCAAGACCGAGGGCTGTTCAACCCGGCCATGCTCGACCGCTTGCTGAGCAACCCGCACGGCCAGTTGACGCCGCTGCGAGGCTCCAAGCTGTGGCAGCTGGCGGCGCTCAACCTGTGGCTGAGCGAACAAGGAATCTGACCGATGAAAGCCCACGAAATCGCCTACGGCCAGCGCCTGCTGCGCGGCCAGGCACCGTCCTACGAGCGTTTGCAGGCGCGCCTGGCCGGCGATGGCAGCGAGCCCCACGACCAGCCACGTGCCGTGCACTGTGGTTGGGGCCGGCTGCTGATCGGCCATACCTACCCAGACCCCGTCTCACTCGCCGAGGAGCTGCTGGACGAGCGCCCTGGCGAGCGCGACATTGCCCTGTACGTGGCCGCGCCGCAGCAGGTACTGGCGCAGGCGCCGCAGCAGTTGTTTCTCGACCCCTCCGACACCCTGCGCCTGTGGTTTACCGACTACCGCCCGGCGCAGCGGGTGTTTCGCGGTTTTCGCGTGCGGCGGGCGCAAAACCTGGGGGACTGGCAGGCGATCAATACCCTTTACCAAGCGCGCGGCATGTTGCCGGTCGACCCTGACCGGCTCACGCCACGTCACCTCGGCGGCCCGGTTTACTGGCTGGCCGAGGATGAAGACAGCGGCGCGGTGATCGGTAGCGTCATGGGCCTTAACCATGCCAAGGCGTTCGATGACCCCGAGCACGGCAGCAGCCTGTGGTGCCTGGCCGTGGACCCGCACTGCACCCGCCCTGGCGTGGGTGAAGTGCTGGTGCGCCACCTGATCGAGCACTTCATGAGCCGTGGCCTTGCCTACCTGGACCTGTCGGTGCTGCATGACAACCGCCAGGCCAAGCGCCTGTACGAGAAACTCGGGTTTCGCAACCTGCCGACCTTCGCCGTCAAGCGCAAGAACGGCATCAACGAACGCCTGTTCCTCGGCCCCGGCCCTGAAGCAGGGCTTAACCCTTATGCACGGATCATTGTCGACGAGGCGCTGCGCCGCGGTATCGAAGTGCAGGTCGAAGACGCCGCAGGCGGGCTGTTCACCTTGAGCCTGGGCGGGCGTCGCATTCGCTGCCGTGAGTCGCTAAGCGACCTGACCAGCGCCGTGACCATGACCCTGTGCCAAGACAAGTGCCTGACCCAGCGAGCACTGAGCAATGCCGGGCTGCGTGTACCGGCGCAGCAACTGGCGGGCAACGCCGACGACAACCTGGCGTTTCTCGACGAGCATGGCGCGGTGGTGGTCAAGCCGGTGGATGGCGAACAAGGCCAAGGGGTGGCGGTGAACCTCACCTCCCTCGACGAACTCACCCAAGCAGTGGCCCACGCCAAGCAGTTCGACAGCCGTGTACTGCTGGAGAGCTTCCATGCCGGCCTTGACCTGCGCATCGTGGTGATCGGCTTTGAAGTGGTGGCAGCTGCCATACGCCACCCGGCCCAGGTAGTGGGTGATGGCAAGCACGACATCCGCGCACTGATCGAAGCCCAGAGCCGCAGGCGCCAGGCCGCGACCGGCGGTGAAAGCCGCATCCCGCTTGACGATGAAACCGAGCGCACCCTGCGTGCGGCGGGGCTGGGCTATGACGACGTGCTACCTGCCGGCCAACGCCTGGCGGTGCGGCGTACTGCCAACCTGCACACCGGCGGCACCCTTGAGGACGTGACCGAGCGCCTGCACCCCGTGCTGGCCGATGCGGCGGTGCGCGCGGCGCGGGCGCTGGAAATTCCGGTGGTGGGGTTGGACTTCATGGTGCGTGATGCCGAACAGGCGGAGTACGTGATCATCGAGGCCAACGAACGCGCCGGCCTGGCCAATCATGAACCGCAGCCGACGGCTGAGCGGTTCATCGACTTGTTGTTCCCGCATAGCCGGGGATTGGCGTAAATCAATGATGGCCCTTTCGCGGGGCAAGCCCGCTCCCACAGGTTTCAGGTTTACGTGTGGGAGCGGGCTTGCCCCGCGAATAGGCCAGTAAGGAGTACCCATGTCCGAACACCACCCCGAACCCGATCTCGACTACCTCAAACGCGTCCTGCTGGAGATGCTCGCCATCCCCAGCCCCACCGGCTTCACCGACACCATCGTGCGCTACGTGGCCGAACGCCTGGATGAGTTGGGCATCCCCTTCGAGCTGACCCGTCGTGGCACCATCCGCGCCACCCTCAAAGGCCGGCAAAGCTCACCCGACCGCGCCGTTTCCGCGCACCTGGACACCATCGGCGCCAGCGTGCGTCAGTTGCAGGACAACGGCCGCCTGGCGCTGGCGCCGGTGGGTTGCTGGTCGAGCCGCTTTGCCGAGGGCAGCCGGGTCAGTGTGTTCACCGACACCGGTGTGTTCCGCGGCAGCGTGTTGCCGCTGATGGCCAGCGGGCATGCGTTCAACACCGCCATCGACCAGATGCCTATCAGTTGGGACCACGTCGAAGTGCGCCTGGATGCCTACTGCGCGACCCGCGCCGATTGCGAAGCCCTGGGGGTCTCGGTCGGCGATTTCGTCGCCTTCGACCCGTTGCCAGAGTTCACTGAAAGCGGCCACATCAGCGGCCGCCACCTGGACGACAAAGCGGGTGTAGCCGCATTGCTGGCGGCGCTCAAGGCAGTGGTGGAAAGTGGCCGACAGCCGCTGATCGACTGCCACCCGCTGTTCACCATCACCGAAGAAACCGGCTCCGGCGCGGCAGGTGCCCTGCCCTGGGACGTCAGCGAATTCGTCGGCATCGACATTGCCCCGGTAGCGCCAGGCCAGGCCTCCAGCGAGCATGCGGTGAGCGTGGCCATGCAGGACTCTTCGGGGCCTTACGATTACCACCTGTCGCGTCACCTGCTGAAGCTGGCCGGCGACCACGATTTGCCGGTCAGGCGCGACCTGTTCCGTTACTACTTCAGCGATGCCCACTCGGCGGTGACGGCGGGGCATGACATCCGGACCGCGCTGGTGGCGTTTGGCTGCGATGCCACGCACGGTTACGAGCGCACGCATATCGACAGCCTGGCGGCGCTGAGCCGGTTGCTGTCAGCGTACTTGTTGAGCCCACCGGTGTTTGCCAGTGATTCGCAGCCGGCCAATGCCTCGCTCGAGCGCTTCAGCCATCAGCTGGAGCACGATGCGCAGATGGAGAGCGATACGCGGGTGCCGGCGGTGGATAGCCTGGTTGGGAATAAAGGCTGATAGTTTGGGGCTGCTGCGCAGCCATCGCGACGCAAGGCCGCTCCTACACGGTCCTTGTGGGAGCGGCCTTGCGTCGCGATGGGCCGCACAGCGGCCCCAAATGCACGAACGTTTCGCGTAGCATGCCCACACTCAACCCCCAGAATCGCCCGCCATGCTAATCCCCTACGACCAATTGCAAGCCGACACCCTGACCCTGCTGATCGAGGACTTCGTCACCCGCGACGGCACCGACAACGGCGACGACACCCCCCTCGAAACCCGCGTATTGCGGGTGCGCCAGGCATTGGCCAAGGGCCAGGCGTTCATCCTGTTCGACCCGGAAAGCCAGCAATGCCAGCTCTTGGCCAAACATGATGTGCCACGCGAGCTGCTCGACTGACGCCCTCACGCGCCACGCGCCTTGCGCACCTCGCCCTCCTTGATGCGCTTGTACACCTCGGCGCGGTGCACCGGCACCTCGCGGGGCGCACTCACCCCAAAACGCACCATCCCGTCCCGCGTCTCGACCACCATGATGCGGATGTCATCGCCAATGGTGATGACTTCGCCTACTTCGCGCCCTATTACCAGCATGATCCGATCCTCCAGCGTAAGGGAAAACCGGAGACTGCCTCGGGTACTTAAGGCTACTCAATAGCTCCAGGGCAATTCAGAAGCAACCTACATCAGTGGGTAATTTCCCCTACAGACAGATCATCGCGCATGCGCCTTGGCACGCATTTTCACCGCCATGTCGGCCATCTCGTCATACAGCCGCTCAGGTGCCTCGCGCTTGAGCTGCCACGCCTGGCGCCCGGCCTCGTGGGGCAAGATCAGAAACTCGCCGGCAGCCACTTGCCGGTGGATGTACTCGGCGATATCGACCGCGCTGATCGGCGAGCCCTCCAGCAGCTTGCCGACCTGGGCCTTCATGGCCGGGTTCGGGCCACGGAACGAATCCAGCAGGTTGGTCTGGAAGAACGACGGGCACACCACGTGCACCGCCACCTGCACTTGGCGCAATTCCACCAGCAGGCTTTCCGACAGGGCCAGCACACCGGCCTTGGCGACGTTGTAGTTGCTCATGCCCGGGCCCTGCATCAGCGCGGCCATCGAGGCGATGTTGATGATCCGCCCTTGGCTGCGCTCCAGCAGCGGGAGGAAGGCCTTGCAGCCCTTGACCACGCCCATGAGGTTGACCGCGATTTGCCAGTCCCAGTCCTCAAGCGACAGTTCGGCGAAGAAGCCGCCCGAGGCGACGCCGGCGTTATTGACGATCACATCGATGCCGCCAAAGCGCTCTTCGCAGGCCTGGGCCAGCGCCGTGAGCTGGCTGTAGTCACGCACGTCACAGCGCTGGATAAACCCTTCGCCACCGGCTTCCCGGGCCAGTTCCAGCGTTTCGCGCAGGCCGGCCTCGTTGACATCGGCCAACGCCAGGCGCCAGCCTTCGCGTGCCCAGCGCAGGGCGATCTCGCGGCCGAGGCCGGACCCGGCGCCGGTGATCATGATGCGGTTTTGCATGGTGGCAGGCCTTGTGCTGATGGGTTGTCAGGCGAGTCTAATCAAGGCGTTGCCGTGAGGGAGGGTTCATCAGGGTAGTGAATGAAAGGGCATGACCAAGCGGTCAGTACCGAACAAATGGAATCTTTAGCCAAGCGCACCGGTCCGATTTAACAAGAGGCCAGCAGTCCGAGGCCCTTGACCCCTAACCACGCAAGGACTCCGCCATGACCACGATCCTCATCATCATCCTGATCCTGCTGCTGATTGGTGGCTTACCCGTCTTCCCACACTCGCGCAGCTGGGGCTATGGCCCTTCCGGCATTATCGGCGTGGTGTTGGTGATTCTGCTGGTGCTGTTGCTGCTAGGCATGATCTAGCCGTCCAAGCATAAAAAAACCGCGATACGGGCATCACCCGTATCGCGGTTTTTTTTATGCCTCAGCGGTCAGTGCGAAACCGCACCGGAAGCGCCCAGGCCGGTTTGCGAACGCACAAACTGCGGGAAGAACAGCGCACGTTCGTTCTCAGCCGCCTTGGACTTGTCGGTGACCGAGAAGAACCAGATACCGACGAAGGCAATCAGCATCGAGAACAGCGCCGGGTACTCGTACGGGTAGATCGCCTTCTCGTGGCCGAGGATCTGTACCCAGATGGTTGGGCCAAGGATCATCAGGCCCACTGCACTCACCAGGCCCAGCCAGCCGCCGATCATGGCGCCGCGGGTGGTCAGTTTCTTCCAGTACATCGAAAGCAGCAGTACCGGGAAGTTGCAGCTGGCAGCAATCGAGAACGCCAGGCCCACCATGAAGGCGATGTTCTGCTTCTCGAACAGGATGCCCAGGCCGATCGCCAGCACGCCGAGGGCGATGGTGGTGATCTTCGACACGCGGATCTCGTCCTTGTCGTTGGCCTTGCCCTTGCGCCATACGCTGGCGTACAGGTCGTGGGACACCGCCGAGGCACCGGCCAGGGTCAGGCCAGCAACCACCGCCAGGATGGTGGCGAAGGCCACCGCCGAGATGAAGCCCAGGAACACGCTGCCACCCACGGCATTGGCCAGGTGCACCGCGGCCATGTTGTTACCGCCCAGCAAGGCGCCTGCGGCGTCCTTGAAGTCCGGGTTGGTGCTGACCAGCAGGATCGCGCCAAAGCCGATGATGAAGGTGAGGATGTAGAAGTAGCCGATGAAGCCGGTGGCGTAGAGCACGCTCTTGCGCGCTTCCTTGGCGTCACTGACGGTGAAGAAGCGCATCAGGATGTGCGGCAGGCCAGCGGTACCGAACATCAGCGCCAGGCCCAGGGAGAACGCCGAGATCGGGTCCTTGACCAGGCCGCCAGGGCTCATGATCGCCTCGCCTTTGGCGTGCACCTTGATGGCTTCGGAGAACAGGGTGTTGAAGTCGAAGTTGACGTGTTTCATCACCATCAGTGCCATGAAGCTGGCACCGGACAGCAGCAGCACGGCTTTGATGATCTGTACCCAGGTGGTGGCCAGCATGCCGCCGAACAATACGTACAGGCACATCAGGATACCGACCAGGATCACCGCCACGTGGTAGTCGAGGCCAAACAGCAGCTCGATCAACTTACCGGCGCCGACCATCTGCGCGATCAGGTAGAACGCCACCACCACCAGCGAGCCGGAGGCCGACAGGGTACGGATTTCTTTCTGCCCGAGGCGGTACGAAGCCACGTCGGCGAAGGTGTACTTGCCCAGGTTGCGCAGGCGTTCGGCGATCAGGAAGAGGATGATCGGCCAGCCGACCAAAAAGCCGATGGAGTAGATCAGGCCGTCGTAACCCGAGGTGAACACCAGGGCGGAAATCCCCAGGAACGAGGCCGCCGACATGTAGTCACCGGCAATTGCCAGACCGTTCTGGAAGCCCGTGATCTTGCCGCCGGCTGCGTAGTAGTCCGCCGCCGATTTGTTGCGTTTGGACGCCCAGTAGGTGATCCCAAGGGTGAAGGCGACGAAGGCCACGAACATGGCGATCGCCGACACGTTCAGCGGCTGTTTCTGCACCTCGCCGGTCAGGGCATCGGCGGCCCACACGGCGGGTGCGAAAACGCCGCAGGCCAGAACGGCCAGGGCTTTGGCGTGGCGAATCATTGTTGCGCCTCCTTCAGGATGGCCTTGTTCAGCTCATCGAACTCACCGTTGGCACGGCGCACGTAGATGGCGGTCAGGACAAATGCCGAAACGATCAGGCCGACGCCCAGGGGGATGCCCCAGGTAATCGACGACTCTGGGCTGAGCTTGGCGCCCAGTACATGAGGACCGTAGGCGATCAGGAGGATGAAGGCGCAGTAGAGACCGAGCATGATCGCCGAGAGAATCCAGGCGAACCGTTCGCGTTTTGTAACCAGCTCCTTGAAGCGCGGGCTGTTTTGTATCGAGAGGTAAATGCTGTCGTTCATTGTTTTTGTCCTAGCAGCACAGATAGGGGATGAAACCCACACCCTCACTTTATGCTGCCGTTGGACGCCAACCAGACGACCTTAGTCTTAGATGCAACAGTGTTTTACCGATTAAGTAACAAAACACCTGTAGGAGCAGCCTTGTGCTGCGAAGAGGCCGGTACAGATTGCCCCGTTTTTCTGGGGCTGTACCGGCCTCTTCGCAGCACAAGGCTGCTCCTACAGGTGAGCGTGTTGCCGGTTACTTACCGGTCCACTCTTTGACCCGGTCCGGGTGTTTGGCCACCCAGTCCTTGGCCGCCGCTTCAGGCTTGGCGCCTTCCTGGATCGCCAGCATCACTTCGCCGATCTCGTCCTTGGATTGCCAGCTGAACTTCTTGAGGAACTCCGCCACTTCCGGCGCCTTGGTCGCCAGTTCCTTGCTGCCGATGCTGTTGACGGTTTCGGCAGCGCCATACACGCCTTTCGGGTCTTCGAGGAACTTGAGCTTCCACTTGGCGAACATCCAGTGCGGCACCCAACCGGTCACGGCAATAGACTGCTGCTTGGCATAGGCACGGCCCAGTTCGGCGGTCATCGCAGCGCCGGAACTGGCCTGCAGTTTGTAACCTGTCAGGTCGTAGTCTTTGATGGCCTGGTCGGTCTTGAGCATTACGCCGGAGCCGGCGTCGATACCGACGATCTTCTGCTTGAAGCTGCTGTCGGTCTTGAGGTCGGCGATGCTTACCGCCTTCACGTATTCAGGGACGATCAGGCCGATCTTGGCATCCTTGAAGTTGGCACCGTAGTCGACCACGTTGTCTTTGTTCTTGGTCCAGTACTCGCCGTGGGTCACGGGTAACCAGGCCGACAACATCGCATCGAGCTTGCCGGTCGCCACGCCCTGCCACATGATGCCCGTGGCCACGGCTTGCAACTTCACGTCGTAGCCGAGCTTCTGCTTGATCACTTCGGCGGCCACGTTGGTGGTCGCCACGCTGTCGGCCCAACCATCCACGTAACCAATGCTTACTTCTTTGGCCATTGCCTGTGCAGCGCTCATGGCCATTACCAGGGCGGTGCCCACACCCAGGAAACGTCGCATCTTGTTCAAAGTTGCCATCAAAGCATCCCCTCGTCAGGTCTCGGAGATTGCATCATCTTCCTGCAACAACTTGTGACCTGCTCCCTGTACGACATGTAACCAACCATAGGCGACAGCACTGTGCCATTAGCGCCATGGGCTCACGCCAGTCTGCGCGATCCTTGCATGCCAAAGGTTTGGCGCCGGGCTACTATCTACCCTTTTGCGCCTGACGATGGACCGCCCGATGCCCAGCCACACCCGCCTGCACCTGCCGTTGTACCTGCTAGCCTGCCTGCTTGCCCTGATCGGGCTGGCAACGCTCTGGTACGGGCTTGGCAAGCCGGTGCACCTGCCCGATGCGGCCAGCCCCACGCACAAACTGCAGTGCGCTTCTTACACCCCTTTCGACAAGGACCAGTCGCCGTTCGACCAGCCGTTTCGCCTGCGCCCGGCGCGCATGGATGCCGACCTGGCCTTGCTGGCCGAGCGTTTTCAGTGCATCCGCACCTATTCGATGACCGGCCTTGAGGCGATACCGCAGCTGGCACGCAAACATGGCCTGAAGGTGATGCTCGGTGCCTGGGTCAACGCCAACCCGGTGGACACCGAGAAGGAAGTGGACCTGCTGATCGCTGCCGCCAACGCCAACCCCGATGTCGTCAGCGCGGTGATCGTCGGCAACGAGGCGCTGCTGCGCAAGGAAGTCACCGGCACGCGCCTTGCCGAGCTGATCGCCAAGGTCAAGCGCCAGGTCAAGGTGCCGGTGACCTATGCCGACGTCTGGGAATTCTGGCTGCAACACCCCCAGGTGGCCCCGGAGGTGGATTTTTTGACCATCCATTTGCTGCCTTACTGGGAGGATGACCCGCGCGGCATCGACGATGCCTTGGCCCATGTCGCCGATGTGCGCCGTGAGTTCGGGACGCGCTTTGCGCCCAAGGACATCCTGATCGGCGAGACCGGCTGGCCCAGCGAAGGCCGCCAACGGGAAACCGCCGTGCCCAGCCGGGTCAACGAGGCGCGCTTTATCCGTGGCTTTGTGACGATGGCCGAAAGCAATGGCTGGCGGTACAACTTGATCGAGGCCTTCGACCAGCCGTGGAAGCGCGCCAGCGAAGGCGCCGTGGGCGGCTACTGGGGGCTTTACGATGCCGACCGGCAGGACAAAGGCGTGCTCGAAGGGCCCGTCAGCAACCTGCACTACTGGCCGCAGTGGCTGCTGGCCAGCGCGGTATTGATGCTGGTCATGCTGTTGATGGCCGGGCAACCCGCTACCCCCATGGTGGCCCTGCTGTTGCCGCTGCTGGCAGCGTTTGGCGCGGGTTGCCTGGGGCTGTGGGGCGAGCTGATGCGCAGCCACGCACGCTTTGCTGGGGAGTGGCTGTGGGCCGGGCTGCTGGCGGCGCTCAACCTGCTGGTGCTGGCCCACGCCGCCCTGGCCTTGGCCCGCCGCGTGGGCTGGCGTGAGCGTATTTTTGCCTGGCTTGAGGCCCGTGCTGGCTGGCTGTTGCTTGCAGCGGGCTTTGCGGCGGCGGTGAGCATGCTGGCGCTGGTATTCGACCCGCGTTACCGCAGTTTCCCTACAGCTGCACTGGCGTTGCCGGCAGTGGTTTACCTGGTGCGGCCGGTGCTGGCGCGGCGGGCCGAGGTGGCATTGCTGGCGTTTATCGTGGGGGCGGGGGTGGCGCCGCAGTTGTTTCTGGAAGGGCTGGAGAATCAGCAGGCCTGGGGGTGGGCGGTGGTGAGCGTGTTGATGGCCGCGGCGTTGTGGCGGAGCTTGAGGCTGCGTGCGGGTTGATATTGCCGGGTCCGCTGCGCGGCCCATCGCCGGCAAGCCAGCTCCCACAGGTATCGCGCTGGTGTCAGGGTCTGCGCTGTACCTGTAGGAGCCGGCTTGCCGGCGATGGGCTGCCAAGCAGCCCCTATCAGCCGCGCTGCGGTTGCCGCACCAGCCGCAACCCGGCCAGCACCACGGCAAACACCGCAATACTGGCGGTATACAGCACCAACGCCGGTATCGCGAACACCAACGCCAGGCCCGCCAGCCACCACCCAACCCGACCCGCAACCACCTGCGCCACCAGCGCCAGACCAAGCCCACTCCAGGCGATGACCTGAAAATGAATACCCAGCCCCAGCAGGGAGCGCACCTGGCACTGCCAGAACGCCTCGGGCGCCGCACACAGCCCCACCCACTGCGCATCTTCCATCAACCCATAACGCACGCCATAGCTGGCGGCCAGCCACGCAGGCAGAAATAACAGCAAGGCAATGACCGGCAGCGAACGAGACATCCAGTTCTCCAATAGCGGAAATCGAAATCGTGCATGATCGCCCAAGGCCGGTTGTAAGGCAAAATCACCTTCCTGCAGCTATGGTGCAGATAACAAGCACACCAAAGACCACCGCACTTGGCAACTTTGCCCATATTGCCGTGGTCCTAGAATGCACACTGCAACACCTTGTATTTCTTTTTGGGGGTTACATGCATCGATCTTTGCGCCTCGCTGCCCTGCTCGGCGGCCTGCTCTTGGCTGTGGCCGCTTCGGCGCGGGATATCGACGCCGCGAGCTATGGCTACCCCTTGACCAACCCGTTCGAGGCGACCATCGCCACCACGCCGCCGGAGCAACGCCCGACCTTGCCCAGCGATGAGGACATCGACCAGGACGACTACAGCCTCAACCTGCGCCCCGAACGTGAATTCAGCTTGCCCGACAACTTCTGGGCCGTAAAAAAACTCAAGTACCGCCTGGCCCGTCAGGACCACAAGGCGCCGCTGATCTTCCTGATCGCTGGCACCGGTGCCCCTTATTCCAGCAGCATCAACGAATACCTGAAAAAGCTGTACTACCAAGCCGGCTACCACGTGGTGCAACTGTCCTCGCCCACCAGCTACGACTTCATGAGTGCGGCCTCGCGCTTCGCCACCCCGGGTATCAGCCAGGAAGACGCTGAAGACATGTACCGGGTGATGCAGGCCGTGCGCGCCCAGCACCCGCGTTTGCCGATCAGCGAGTTCTACCTCACCGGCTACAGCCTCGGCGCGCTGGACGCGGCGTTCGTCAGCCACCTGGACGAGACCCGGCGCAGCTTCAACTTCAAGCGTGTGCTGCTGCTCAACCCGCCGGTCAACCTGTACACCTCGATCAACAACCTCGACAAACTGGTGCAAACCCAGGTCAAGGGCATCGACCGCAGCACCACGTTCTACGAGCTGATGCTCACCAAGTTGACCCGTTACTTCCAGGACAAGGGCTATATCGACCTCAACGAAGCCCTGCTGTACGACTTCCAGCAGTCGCGCCAGCACCTGTCCAACGAGCAGATGGCCATGCTGATCGGCACCTCGTTCCGCTTCTCGGCAGCCGATATCGCCTTTACCTCCGACCTGATCAACCGCCGCGGCCTGATCATTCCACCGAAGTTCCCGATCACCGAGGGCAGCAGCCTCACGCCGTTCTTCAAGCGTGCCCTGCAGTGCGACTTCGACTGCTACATGACCGAGCAGGTGATCCCGATGTGGCGCGCCCGCACCGATGGCAACAGCATCCTGCAGTTGGTTAACCAGGTCAGCCTGTATGCGCTGGAAGACTACCTGCGCGACAGCCCGAAAATTGCCGTGATGCACAACGCCGACGACGTCATCCTCGGCCCAGGCGATATCGGCTTCTTGCGCAAGGTGTTCGGTGACCGCCTGACCCTTTACCCCCATGGCGGCCATTGCGGCAACCTCAACTACCGCGTCAACAGCGACGCCATGCTGGAGTTCTTCCGTGGTTAACAAACTCCTCTTCGCCACTGCCCTGCTCGTCGCTGGCAACGCCCTGGCCGCGGAGGTCGCACCGCGCGCCAGCGTGGTCGAGGCCGACCCGCAGGTTACCGCCGCGCCGCTGCCACCGGAGGCCGATGGTTTCATCGACCCGTTGCGGGCATTGAAATTCAACCCAGGCCTGGACCAACGCGAGTTCGAACGCTCCACCCTGGAGGCACTGAACGTCTACGACCCACTGGAATCAATCAACCGGCGCATCTACCACTTCAACTACCGCCTCGACCAATGGGTGCTGCTGCCCGTGGTGAGCGGCTATCAGTATGTAACACCGCGTTTCGTGCGCACCGGGGTGAGCAACTTCTTCAACAACCTCGGCGATGTGCCGAACCTGTTCAACAGCGTGTTGCAACTGAAAGCCAAGCGCTCGGCGGAAATCACCGCACGGTTGATGTTCAACACGCTGATCGGGGTCGGTGGGCTGTGGGACCCGGCGACCAAGATGGGCCTGCCGCGCCAAAGTGAAGACTTTGGCCAGACCCTGGGCTTTTATGGTGTGCCGGACGGGCCGTACCTGATGCTGCCGGTGCTGGGCCCCTCGAACCTGCGCGATACCACCGGGCTGGTGGTGGACTATGCGGGCGAGCAGGCGGTCAACTTCCTCAATGTGCCGGAAACCAGTACCGATCACCCGGAAATCTTTGCCCTGCAGGTGGTGGACAAGCGCTATACCACCAAATTCCGCTATGGCCAGCTCAACTCGCCGTTCGAGTATGAGAAGGTTCGGTATGTGTATACCCAGGCGCGCAAGCTGCAGATTGCTGAGTAAATAGCTGCTGGCCTCTTCGCGGGCAAGCCCGCTCCTACAGGTACCCCACTGCGCTCAAGCCAGCTGATACCCCTGTGGGAGCGGGCTTGCCCGCGAAGAGGCCAGCACTGCTTGCATCAAATCCCCAGAAACTGCTCCAGTTCGCGCCGCTTGACCAAAGCATCCCTGCGCCCCAGCTCGATCAGCTCACTGCAATAACTCGCCTCGAACAGCAAATAACTCAGCACCCCCGCCCCACTGGTCCGCGTCGCCCCCGGCCCACGCAAGAACAGCCGCAACGCCGCCGGCAATTCACGCCGGTGCCGCGCAGCGATTTCGTCCAGCGGCTGGCTGGGCGCCACCACCAACACCTCCACCGGGGCCAGCCCCAGGCGCCGTGCATCCAGGTGGGCGGGCAGCAAGTGGCTGAGGTGGTTGAGCCGCTGCAGCAGTTCGATATCGTCTTCCAGGCTGTCGATGAAGGTGCTGTTGAGCATGTGCCCGCCAATCTGCGCCAGGCTCGGCTGCTGGCCACTGAACACTCGCTGGGTGGGCCGCGGCGGCGATGGCCGCTGCGGGTTGCCGCTGACCCCGACCACCAGCACCCGGCTGGCCCCCAGGTGCAACGCCGGGCTGATCGGTGCCGACTGGCGCACCGCGCCGTCACCGTAGTACTCGTCGCCCAGCCTGACCGGCGCGAACAACAGCGGGATCGCCGCACTGGCCAGCAAGTGGTCGATGGTCAACGGCGTGGGTACGCCGATGCGGCGGTGACGCAACCACGCCTCAATGGTGCCGCGGCCCTGGTAGAAGGTCACCGCCTGCCCCGACTCGTAGCCGAATGCAGTCACCGCCACGGCGCGCAGTTGTTCGGTGGCCAGGGCGTGGCCGATGCCGTCCAGGTTCAGGTGCGCTTGCAGCAGGCCGCGCAAGGGGCTGCTGTCGAGCAGCGCCACCGGTGCGTGGCCACCCAGGCCCAACAGGCTATGGCTGACGAAGCGGCTGGCCTGGCGGATTACCCCCGGCCAGTCGCTGCGCAGCACCAGGTGGCTGCGAAAGTTTTGCCAGAAGGCGGTGAGGTTGCGCACGGTTTCAGTGAAGTGGGTAGCGCCGCTGGCGAGGGTGACCGCATTGATGGCGCCAGCCGACGTGCCGACAATGACCGGGAAGGGGTTGGGCGCGGCCGGAGGCAGCAGTTCAGCGATGCCGGCCAATACGCCGACCTGATAAGCGGCACGGGCGCCGCCGCCAGAGAGGATCAGACCGGTTACCGGAGGTGGGGCCATGGCATCCTTCCTGTAGGAGCAGCCTTGTGCTGCGAAGAGGCCGGTGCAGCCCTAAAGCTAATGGGCAGCATTCCCCGGCCTCTTCGCAGCACAAGGCTGCTCCTACAAGGGGAGGCCGGGGCTGGCATCAGCGTTTCTTCTTGTCATACAGCCTAGGCGCACCCTCGGGCCGCGACTTGAAGCGCCGGTGCGCCCACAGGTACTGCTCGGGGCACTCACGCAACACACCCTCGATCCACTGGTTGATGCGCAGGCAGTCCGCTTCTTCACTCTCCCCGGGGAAGTCCGCCAGCGGCGGATGGATTACCAAACGATAGCCGCTGCCATCTTCCAGGCGTTTCTGGGTAAAGGGGATGACCTGTGCCTTGCCCAGGCGGGCGAACTTGGTGGTGGCGGTCACGGTCGCCGCCGGGATACCAAACAACGGCACGAACAGGCTCTGCTTGGCGCCGTAATCCTGGTCGGGCGCATACCAGATTGCCCGGCCCGAACGCAGCAGCTTGAGCATGCCGCGTACGTCTTCACGCTCCACCGCCAACGAGTCGAGGTTGTGCCGCTCACGGCCGCTGCGCTGGATGAAGTCGAACAGCGGGTTGCCGTGCTCGCGGTACATGCCATCGATGGTGTGCTGCTGGCCCAGCAGCGCGGCGCCGATTTCCAGGGTGGTGAAGTGCACGGCCATCAGAATCGCGCCCTGCCCTGCCCGCTGGGCAGCCTGCAGGTGCTCGAGGCCTTCGATATGTGCCAGGCGCGCCAACCTGGCCTTGGGCCACCACCAGCTCATGGCCATTTCGAAGAAAGCGATGCCGGTGGAGGCGAAGTTGGCCTTCAACAAACGCTGCCGTTCGTCGTCGGACATTTCAGGGAAACACAGTTCAAGGTTGCGCGCGGCGATGCGTCGACGCTCGCCGGCAACCCGGTACATCACTGCGCCCAGGGCAGTGCCGACCCACAGCAGGGCCCGGTAAGGCAGCTGGACGATCAGCCACAGCAGGCCCAGGCCCAGCCACAGGCCCCAGAATCTGGGGTGAAGGAAATAGGGGCGAAAACGCGGGCGTTCCATTGAAGCTTCCGGAAAGACAAAGGCCGCGCATTCTACAACGGATCAGCGCATGTTGCGGGCAACGGGTGTTCTCGTTATAAGTCAGGGCACTTTTTTCGCAACAAGCCGTCTATGCAGACCATGAGCCTAAACCAGACCCCCGACACCGCCTCCGTGTTCCAGCTCAAGGGCAGCATGCTCGCCATCACTGTGCTGGAACTGGCGCGCAATGACCTTGAAGCCCTCGACCGCCAATTGGCGGCCAAAGTCGCGCAGGCACCCAACTTTTTCAGCAACACGCCGCTGGTGCTGGCGCTGGACAAGCTGCCGGCCAGCGAAGGCGCCATCGACCTGCCCGGCTTGATGCGTATCTGCCGCCACCATGGCCTGCGTACCCTGGCGATCCGCGCCAACCGCATCGAGGACATCGCCGCGGCGATCGCCATCGACCTGCCGGTGCTGCCGCCGTCCGGCGCGCGCGAACGGCCGCTGGAGCCCGAGCCTGAGGTGAAAAAGCCCGAACCGGCGCCGGCGCCTGCAGCCGAACCGGAAATCCGCCCGACCCGCATCATTACCTCGCCGGTGCGTGGCGGCCAGCAGATCTACGCCCAAGGCGGCGACCTGGTAGTGACTGCGTCGGTCAGCCCGGGTGCGGAACTTCTGGCCGATGGCAACATCCATGTGTACGGCGCCATGCGCGGCCGCGCCCTGGCGGGCATCAAAGGCAACACCAAAGCACGCATTTTCTGCCAGCAGATGACGGCGGAAATGGTCTCGATCGCGGGCCAGTACAAGGTCTGCGAAGACCTGCGCCGCGACCCGCTGTGGGGCTTCGGCGTGCAAGTCAGCCTGTCTGGTGACGTGTTGAACATCACCCGTCTTTAACGGATACTTGCCGTCATTTTTAGAGCAACTTTTTTACCTGTTGCCGTTTTTTGCATATTGCTGGGACACCTGTCCCGACTTATTTAGGGGTGAAACACCTTGGCCAAGATTCTCGTCGTTACTTCCGGCAAGGGGGGTGTGGGCAAGACCACCACCAGCGCCGCCATCGGCACCGGCCTCGCACTGCGCGGCCACAAGACAGTCATCGTCGACTTCGACGTGGGCCTGCGTAACCTCGACCTGATCATGGGCTGCGAGCGCCGCGTGGTGTACGACTTCGTCAACGTGGTCAACGGCGAAGCCAACCTGCAGCAAGCCCTGATCAAGGACAAGCGCCTCGAGAATCTGTACGTCCTGGCCGCCAGCCAGACCCGCGACAAGGACGCGCTGACCCAGGAAGGCGTCGAGAAAGTGCTGATGGAACTCAAGAATGACTTCGAGTACGTCATCTGCGACTCCCCGGCCGGTATCGAAAAAGGCGCGCACCTGGCGATGTACTTCGCCGACGAAGCCATCGTCGTGACCAACCCTGAGGTTTCCTCGGTACGTGACTCGGACCGCATGCTGGGCATCCTGTCGAGCAAGTCGCGCCGCTCCGAGAACGGCGAAGAGCCGATCAAGGAACACCTGCTGATCACCCGCTACCACCCTGAGCGCGTCGAGAAAGGCGAGATGCTGAGCATCGACGACGTTACCGACATCCTCGCGATCAAGCTCAAGGGCGTGATCCCCGAGTCCCAGGCAGTGCTCAAGGCTTCCAACCAGGGCATCCCGGTCATCCTCGACGACCAGAGCGATGCCGGCCAGGCCTATAGCGATACCGTCGACCGTCTGCTGGGCAAAGAAAAGCCCCTGCGGTTCATCGAAGTGCCGAAGCAAGGATTCTTCGCGCGCCTGTTTGGAGGCAAGTAAACCATGAACCTTTTTGACTTCTTTCGTGGCAGACAGAAACAGACCAGCGCGTCGGTGGCGAAAGAGCGTCTACAGATCATCGTGGCGCATGAGCGCGGCCAGCGCAGCGAACCGGACTACCTGCCGGCACTGCAGAAAGAACTGCTCGAAGTGATCCGCAAGTATGTGAACATCGGCAACGATGATGTGCACATCGAGCTGGAAAACCAGGGCAGCTGCTCGATTCTGGAGCTGAACATTACCTTGCCTGATCGCTGATCCGGCTGAAAGTTGGGGCTGCGTAGCAGCCCTTTCGCGGCACAAGGCCGCTCCTACAGGGGACTGCGTGATCTCTGTAGGAGCGGCCTTGTGCCGCGAAAGGGCCGCAACGCGGCCCCAATGGTTTTCCCCGATTTAACCGAGACCACGCAATGCCGCTGTCAAACGTCCAGATCCTCCACGAAGACGCCGCCATCCTGGTGGTCAACAAGCCAACCCTGCTGCTGTCGGTGCCCGGCCGTGCCGATGACAACAAGGACTGCCTGATCACCCGCCTGCAGGAAAACGGCTACCCCGATGCGCTGATCGTGCACCGTCTGGACTGGGAAACCTCCGGCATCATCCTGCTGGCCCGCGATGCCGACAGCCACCGCGAGCTGTCGCGCCAGTTCCACGACCGCGAGACCGAAAAGGCCTATACCGCCCTGTGCTGGGGCCAGCCGGCGCTGGACAGCGGCAGCATCGACCTGCCCCTGCGCTACGACCCGCCAACCAAGCCACGGCATGTGGTAGACCATGAGCAAGGCAAGCATGCCCTGACTTTCTGGCGCGTCCTGGAGCGTTGCGGCGACCACTGCCGGGTCGAGTTGACGCCGATTACCGGGCGCTCGCACCAGCTGCGCGTGCACATGCTTTCGATCGGCCACCCGCTGCTGGGTGACCGCTTGTATGCCAACCCTGAAGCCTTGGCGGCCTATGACCGGTTGTGCCTGCATGCGGCAATGCTGTGCTTTACCCACCCGGTCAGCGGGGAGCGGTTGAAGTTCGAGTGCCCGGCACCGTTCTGATGACGCGAGGGCTTAGCGGGCCCTTTCGCGGGGCAAGCCCGCTCCCACAGGGTTTGTGGGGTACCTGTGGGAGCGGGCTTGCCCCGCGAAGAGGCCGACACAATTTGTGATCTAACTGCGTTAAACTCGCGCCACTGCTGTCTGGAGTGAGTTATGCGCGAAGCACTGAACACTGGCCTGATCGATTTCCTCAAGGCCTCCCCCACGCCCTTCCATGCCACCGCCAGCCTGGCCCAGCGCCTCGAGGCCGCCGGCTATCAGCGCCTGGACGAGCGCGACAGCTGGTCAACGGTGCCGGGTGGTCGGTATTACGTCACCCGCAACGACTCCTCGATCATCGCTATCAAACTGGGCAAGCAAGCGCCCCTGCTTGGCGGTATCCGCATGGTCGGTGCCCACACCGACAGCCCGTGCCTGCGCGTCAAGCCGCAACCCGAACTGCAGCGCCAAGGCTTCCTGCAGCTGGGCGTCGAGGTTTACGGCGGTGCGCTGCTGGCACCGTGGTTCGACCGCGACCTGTCCCTGGCCGGCCGGGTCACCTTCCGCCGTGACGGCAAGGTCGAAAGCCAGCTGATCGACTTCAAGCTGCCCATCGCGGTGATCCCCAACCTGGCGATCCACCTCAACCGCACCGCCAACGAAGGCTGGCAGATCAACCCGCAGAACGAGCTGCCGCCCATCCTGGCCCAGGTCGCCGGCGACGAGCGCATCGACTTCCGCGCGCTGCTCACCGAACAGCTGGCCCGTGAGCACGAGCTCAACGCCGACGTGGTGCTGGACTACGAGCTGAGCTTCTACGACACCCAGGATGCCGCGCTGATCGGCATCAACCGCGACTTCATCGCCGGTGCCCGCCTGGACAACCTGCTGTCGTGCTATGCCGGCCTGCAAGCGCTGCTGGCTGCCGACAGCGACGAAACCTGCGTGCTGGTGTGCAACGACCACGAAGAAGTTGGCTCGTGCTCGGCCTGTGGCGCCGACGGCCCCATGCTCGAGCAGACCTTGCAACGCCTGCTGCCCGAGGGTGACAGCTATGTGCGGACCATTCAGCGCTCGCTGATGGTGTCGGCTGACAACGCCCATGGCGTGCACCCCAACTATGCCGACAAGCACGACGGCAACCACGGGCCCAAGCTCAACGCCGGGCCGGTGATCAAGGTCAACAACAACCAGCGCTACGCCACCAACAGCGAAACCGCCGGGTTCTTCCGCCACCTGTGCATGGCCGAAGAAGTACCGGTGCAGAGCTTCGTGGTGCGCAGCGACATGGGTTGCGGCTCGACCATCGGCCCAATCACCGCCAGCAACCTGGGTGTGCGCACGGTCGATATCGGCTTGCCAACCTTTGCCATGCACTCGATCCGCGAGTTGTGCGGCAGCCATGACCTGGCGCACCTGGTGAAAGTGCTGACCGCGTTCTACCGCAGCCGCGACCTGCCGTAACGCCATCGTGTAGGAGCAGCCTTTCGCTGCTCCCACACAAGGCAAAAAAGGCAGCGCGTCCGGCCACCTTGCTCAAGGTCAACCCGCTTCGCCTGCTACCCGCTATGCTTGTTACATGGCCCCACTGCAAAAGGATTGCTGTCCATGTCCCCCTTTCTATCCCTGTTCGTGCCGGTGTTTCTGTTCCTGCTGCTGCTGACCATCGGCTTCAGCCTGCGCGAGCGCAACATCGGTGTGCTAATGATGTGGATCGGCACACTGGGCATCTTCGGCCTCACCTGCTGGAAGATCCTGGAGAAACTGCCCACATAAACCTCTACACTCGGTCCATCGTTTGACCTGAGGTAGATTTCCCGGTGCCTGCCCTTCTGCGTTGCCTGTCCCTGCTGCTGTTATTGTTCATCACCCCGGTTCAGGCCGCGGGCCTGCCGAGCCTGCTCGGCTCCAGCGCGCCTGCGCAGCCTGAGGCCACCGAGCCACTGGGCAAGTCGCTGGACGAGGTGATCAAGAACCTCGAAAACGACCAGCAACGCGCCAAGTTGCTGGCCGACCTGAAAAAACTGCGCGACGCCACCAAGCAATCACAACCCACCGTCGAACAGGGCGTGCTGGGCCTGATCGGTGGTGCTTTGCATGACTTCGAACAGCAGTTCAGCGGCGATGCCAGCCCCTTCCACCGCTGGGCGGCGGAGATCGAGCAAGCCCAGGCAGAACTGACCGAACTGGTGGTCCCGGTGCACCAGTGGCCGGCGATCCTGTTCGGCTTTGCCGCGATCATCGCGGTCTGGAGCCTGCTGGCATACGCCTTCAACTGGATTGGCCACCGGGTACGGCTACGCTTCGGCCTCACCGAAGAGCTGCCCCAGCACCCGCGCACCTGGGACCTGGTGCGCTTCGCCCTGCGCAAGCTCGGGCCCTGGCTGGTGGCCTTGGTGTTCACCGTGTACCTGAGCTTCGCCCTGCCCTCGTCGCTGGGCAAGTCGATGGCCATGGTGCTGGCGTATGCGTTGGTGGTCGGCACCTGCTTCTCGGCCATCTGCGTGATCGCCTTCTCGCTGCTCGACGGCCCACACCGCCACCGCGCCCTGCATATCCTGCGGCACCAGGCCTTCCGCCCGCTGTGGCTGATCGGCAGCTTTGCCGCCTTCGGTGAGGCCATGAGCGACCCTAGACTGACCGTCGCCCTCGGCACCCACCTGGCCCATGCCTTGGCCACCTTGGCCAACGTCATCGCGGCGATCTGCACCGGGCTGTTCATCCTGCGGTTCCGCCGCCCGATCGCCCACCTGATCCGCAACCAACCCTTGGACCGACGCCTGACCCGGCGCACCCTGAGCGACACCATCGAGATCCTCGGCAGCTTCTGGTTCGCGCCCGCGTTGATTCTGGTGGGTATTTCGCTGTTCGCGACCTTCGTCTCGGCCGGCGACACCAGCACCGCGCTGCGCCAGTCGTTGATGTGCACGGTGCTGGTGGTGGTGTGCATGGTGCTCAACGGCCTGGTGCGCCGCCACGCGGCCAACCCCAAACGCGCCAACAAGCGCCAGGCGGTGTACACCGAGCGCTTGCGCAACTTCGCCTATGCCCTGGTGCACCTGTTCATCTGGCTGCTGTTCATCGAGCTGGGGCTGCGCGTGTGGGGCTTGTCGATGATCACCTTCGCCGAAGGCGACGGCCACGAGGTGAGCCTGCGCCTGCTGGGCCTGGCCGGCACGCTGATCGCCGCCTGGCTGGTGTGGATCCTGGCCGACACGGCCGTGCACCACGCCTTGGTGCGCTCGCGCCGCGGGCTGGCCAACGCCCGCGCGCAAACCATGATGCCGCTGATCCGCAACGTCATGTTCGTGGCCATCTTCATCATCGCGGTGATCGTTGCCCTGGCCAACATGGGCATGAACGTCACCCCGCTGCTGGCCGGTGCCGGTGTGATCGGCCTGGCCATCGGTTTTGGCGCCCAGTCCTTGGTGGCCGACCTGATCACCGGGTTGTTCATCATCATCGAGGATTCGCTGGCCATCGACGACTACGTGGATGTCGGCGGGCACCTGGGGACGGTCGAGGGCCTGACCATCCGCACCGTGCGCCTGCGCGACATCGACGGCATCGTGCACACCATCCCGTTCAGCGAAATCAAGAGCATCAAGAACTACTCGCGGGAGTTCGGTTACGCGATTTTCCGCGTGGCGATCCCGCACAGCATGAACATCGACCAGGCCATCACGCTGATCCGCGAGGTGGGGCAGAAACTGCGTAACGACCCGTTGATGCGCCGCAATATCTGGTCGCCACTGGAGCTGCAGGGCGTAGAGAGTTTCGAGTCGGGCTCGGCGATTTTGCGGGCCCGCTTCAAGACCGCGCCGATCAAGCAATGGGAAGTGTCGCGGGCGTTCAACCTGGCGTTGAAGCGCCAGCTGGATGAAGCGGGGCTGGACCTGGCGACGCCGCGGTTGTCGGTGCAGGTGGTGACGGCGGGCGGTGGCGGGATGAGCGAAACCAGCTCGTCCAGTTAGGGCCTCTTCGCGGGCAAGCCCGCTCCCACAGGATCACCACAGCGTCGAATACTGTGAGGCTCCTGTGGGAGCGGGCTTGCCCGCGAAGAAGTCACCCCATTACCCCGCCTGGGCGCGGATGCGGATTGCATCATGCCGCCAATATTCCAGGTCACAGTCAATCAGGTGCCCCTGCTGGTCACTGTTGACCCGGGTGATGTGTAGCCCCGGGCTGCCGACCGACACCTTCAACGCGGCCGCTGCCTCGATCGGCAGCGCCGTCGGCAGAATCTCGAAGCACACCTGCCCATAGCCGATGCCGTATACCCGCCCATAAATCTCGGTCAGCGACTGCGCCAGGTCCTGGTCAAGAATGTCCGGGAAATACCGCGGGTTCAGGTAGTGCTCGGCATACAGCACCGCCCGCCCATCGATACGCCGCAGCCGGCAGATCCGCACCACACTGGACAACGCCGGTAGTTGCAGCCGCGCGCAGACCACGGCAGAAGCCGGCTGCAGCCGCGCCGACAACAGCTCGGTACTCGGCACCCGCCCCTGGTCACGCACCATCGCATGAAAGTGGCTACGCTCGATCAGGTCATAGGTCAGCCGCTGTGGGGCGACGAACCAGCCGCGCCGCTCTTCCCGGTAGATCAGCCCCTGGGCCTCCAGCTGTGCCAAGGCCTCGCGCAGGGTAATGCGCGTGGTATCGAACACCTCGCTCAGCTTGCGCTCGGCCGGCAGCTTGCCACCCGGCGCCAGCAGGCCGTGTTCGATCTGCTCCTGCAGGGCGTGGCAGATGGCTGTTACCGCACGCGGGGGCATCGGTTGCATCAAAGGTTACCTATCTGGACTAGGCCAGCCCCATGACGGGGCAATTGGAGAGTAGTGCAAGCCTAGGCAGGGCTGATGAACATCCTGTGACAAAGGCACCACACGGGCTTTGCCAGTTTCGGGCCAAGCCCGCTAAATCAGGGCCTGCGATCTGGTCTACGCTGTATTTTCAGGCAGCCGGAACCCCTGGTTGAAGCCTCCCCCTACATCAAACTGTCACGCAAGCGGCCTACCTTGGCTCAAGGTTTGCTGACCTAGACCAAAGGTCGCTGACAACTGCCTCATTCACGAAAACGATCGCAACAGGCACCCACCCAAGGAGCTTCGGATGAAAAAGTTCTTCATGGCGTCACTGCTCGGTTCGGCCATCGCCTTGTGTACCACGGCCATGGCCGCCGGCACCGACCTCAAGGCCCTGGAAGACGCCGCCCGCAAGGAAGGCACCGTCAACAGCGTGGGCATGCCCGATGCCTGGGCCAACTGGAAAGGCACCTGGGAGGACCTGGCCAATAAATATGGCCTCAAGCACAGCGACACCGACATGAGCTCGGCCCAAGAAATCGCCAAGTTCGAGGCCGAGAAAGACAACGCCAGTGCCGACATCGGCGACGTCGGCGCCGCCTTTGGCCCGATTTCGGTGACCAAGGGCGTGAGCCAACCGTACAAGCCGAGCACCTGGGATCAGGTACCCGAATGGGCCAAGGACAAGGACGGGCACTGGGCGCTGGCCTATACCGGCACCATCGCCTTCATCATCAACAAGGACCTGGTGAAAGAAGAAGAACGCCCGAAAACCTGGCATGACCTGGAGAAAGGCAAGTACAAGGTTGCCATTGGCGATGTCGGCACCGCCGCCCAGGCCGCCAACGGCGTGCTGGCTGCCGCCATCGCCTACAAGGGCAGCGAAAGCAACATCGAGCCAGGCCTGCAACTGTTCACCAAGCTGGCCCAGCAGAAGCGCCTGTCGCTGGCCAACCCCACCATCCAGACCCTGGAAAAAGGTGAGGTGGAAGTGGGTGTGGTGTGGGACTTCAATGGCCTGAGCTACCGTGATCAGATCGACCCCAAGCGCTTCGAGGTGCTGATCCCCTCGGACGGTTCGGTGATCTCGGGCTATACCACCATCATCAACAAGTACGCCAAGCACCCGAACGCAGCCAAGCTGGCGCGCGAGTACATCTTCAGTGATGCCGGGCAGACTAACCTCGCCATCGGCCACGCCCGGCCGATCCGCGCCGAGCACCTGAAGCTGCCGGCCGATGTGCAGGCCAAGCTGCTGCCTAACGAGCAGTATGGGGCTGCCCAGCCGATCAAGGATGCCGCTGCTTGGGAAGCGACCTCGAAGGCACTGCCGCAGAAGTGGCAGGAGCAAGTGATCATCGAGATGGAATAACGGCCTGGATTTTCTAGTGCCTGATCCGGCCTCTTCGCGGGGCGAGCCCGCTCCCACAGGTACAGCACAGGTGCCGTTGCTGTGCTGTACCTGTGGGAGCGGGCTTGCCCCGCGAATGGGACGACGCGGTAATGACTGATACCCCAGCGGAGCCACCATGCAACACAACGTCATCCTGGTCCTGCTCGACGGCCTCAACCACCAGGTCGCCCACCACGCCATGGGCCACCTGCACGCCTACGTCGAGGCCGATCGCGCCGCGCTGTACCGCGTTGAGTGCGAGCTACCGTCACTGTCGCGCCCGTTGTACGAATGCATCCTCACCGGCGTCACGCCGATCGACAGCGGCATCGTGCACAACAACGTCAACCGCCTGTCCAACCAGCGCAGCGTGTTCCACTACGCCCGCGAAGCGGGGCTGGGTACTGCGGCGGCGGCCTATCACTGGATGAGCGAGCTGTACAACCGCTCGCCGTTCGACGCGCAGCGTGACCGCCACACCCATGCGCCGAAGCTGCCGATCCAGCACGGCCTGTTCTACTGGGACGACCGTTACCCCGATTCACACCTGCTGGCCGACGCCGAATACCTGCGCCGCCGGCATGCGCCGAACTTCCTCCTGGTGCACCCGATGAGCATCGACGACGTCGGCCACCGCCACGGCCTGGACAGCAGCCAGTACCGCAACGCGGCACGCAGCGCCGACATCCTCTTGGCCGACTACCTGCCGCGCTGGCTCGAAGAGGGCTATCAGGTGCTGGTCACCGCCGACCACGGCATGAACAACGACCGCTCGCACAATGGCTTGCTGGCCGAGGAACGCGAGGTCCCCTTGTTCGTCTTTGGCGATGGCTTCAGCCTCGACCCTGCTGCCAAGCCGCTGCAAACCGAGTTGTGCGGCACCATCTGCGAGCTGCTTGGCGTGGCCCACGACAAGACCGTGTGCCGGGAGCTGCTCAAGTGAACGCCAGCCATCGCGGCCGTTACCTTGCCCTGCTCTGCCTGCTGCCATTCGCTGTGTTCTTCATCATCTTCCAGATCGCCCCGCTGGCCTGGGTGGCGATCAACAGCGTGCAATCCGAGGCGGGCTGGGGGTTGGAAAACTTCAGCAAGGTGTTCGCCTCGAAGTTCTACCTGCAGGCCTTGCAACGCAGCCTGGAGATCAGCTTCTGGTCGAGCCTGTTCGGTATCGTCATCGCTACCCTCGGGGCCTACTCGCTGCGCCAGGTGGATTCGCGGCTGCGCGACTTCGTCAGTGCCTTCGCCAACATGACCAGCAACTTCGCCGGCGTGCCACTGGCCTTCGCCTTCATCATCCTGCTGGGTTTCAACGGCGCACTGACCCTGCTGCTTAAACAGATCGGCCTGCTGGAAGACTTCAGCATCTACTCCAAAAGCGGGCTGATCCTGGTGTACACCTACTTCCAAATCCCCTTGGGCGTGCTGTTGCTGTACCCGGCGTTCGATGCCTTGCGTGAAGACTGGCGTGAGTCTGCCGCCCTGCTCGGCGCCAACCACTGGCAGTTCTGGCGCCATATCGGCCTGCCGGTGCTGACCCCGGCGTTGCTCGGCACCTTCGTCATCCTCTTGGCCAATGCCCTGGGTGCGTATGCCACGGTGTATGCGTTGACCACCGGCAACTTCAACGTGCTGCCGATCCGCATCGCTGGCCTGGTGGCCGGTGACATCAGCCTCGACCCCAACCTTGCGAGTGCCCTGGCCATGGTGCTGGTGGGGCTGATGACGCTGGTCACGGTGGTCCATCAATGGCTGCTGAAAAGGAGCTACCATGCGCGCTGAAACCAACGCCAGCAGCCTCTACCACCGCCTGGTGGTGTACCTGCTGTTCCTGATTTTGCTGCTGCCGCTGGCCGGCACCCTGCTCTACTCCGTGGCCACCAGCTGGTCGGCCAGCCTGCTGCCCAGCGGCCTGACCCTGAAGTGGTACGTGGCGCTGTGGAGCGAGCCGCGCTTTCTGGCGGCGTTCGGCCAGTCGCTGCTGGTGTGCGTGGGCGCACTGATACTGTCGGTGGTGCTGATCCTGCCGTTGCTGTTCGTGGTGCACTACCACTTCCCCAAGCTCGACGCGCTGATGAACATCCTCATCCTGCTGCCGTTCGCGGTGCCGCCGGTGGTGTCCGCAGTGGGGTTGCTGCAGCTGTATGGCAGCGGGCCCATGGCCATGGTCGGCACCCCGTGGATTCTGATCGGCTGCTATTTCACCATCGCCCTGCCGTTCATGTACCGGGCGATCACCAACAACCTGCAGGCGATCAACCTGCGCGACCTGATGGACGCCGCCCAACTGCTCGGGGCCAGCACCTGGCAAGCGGCGTTCCTGGTGGTGCTGCCGAACCTGCGCAAAGGCCTGATGGTGGCCCTGCTGCTGTCGTTCTCGTTCCTGTTCGGCGAGTTCGTGTTCGCCAACCTGCTGGTCGGCACCCGCTACGAGACGCTGCAGGTGTACCTCAACAACATGCGTAACAGCAGCGGCCACTTCAACAGCGCGCTGGTGATCTCCTACTTCGCCTTCGTGCTGGTACTCACCTGGGTCGCCAACCGCCTGAACAAGGACAAGACCTGACATGAGCTTCGTCAGCGTACAGCAACTGCACAAACGCTATGCCGGCACACCGGTGTTCGAAAACATCGACTGCCAGATCGAACGCGGCGAGTTCGTCACCCTGCTCGGCCCCTCCGGCTGCGGCAAGTCCACCCTGCTGCGCTGCATCGCCGGGCTGACCCCGGTGGACGGGGGGCGCATCCTGCTCGATGGCCAGGACATCGTGCCACTGAGCCCGCAGAAGCGCGGCATCGGCATGGTGTTCCAGAGCTACGCGCTGTTCCCCAACATGACCGTGGAACAGAACGTTGCCTTTGGCCTGCGCATGCAAAAGGTCAAGGCCGACGAGAGCCAGGCGCGGGTGCGTGAGGTGCTCGACCTGGTGGAGCTGGGCAGCTTCGCCGGGCGCTACCCGCACCAGTTGTCGGGTGGCCAGTGCCAGCGCGTGGCCCTGGCCCGTTCACTGGTGACCCGCCCGCGCCTGCTGCTGCTCGACGAGCCGCTGTCGGCGCTGGATGCGCGCATTCGCAAGCACCTGCGCGAGCAGATTCGTGCTATCCAGCGTGAACTGGGGCTGACCACCATCTTCGTCACCCACGACCAGGAAGAGGCCTTGACGATGTCAGACCGCATCTTCCTGATGAACCAGGGCCGCATCGTTCAGAGCGGCGATGCCGAAACCCTCTACACCGCCCCCGTGGACCTGTTTGCTGCGGGCTTTATCGGCAACTACAACCTGCTCGACCCGGAAAGCGCCAGCCGCCTGCTGCAACGCCCGGTGGCCAGCCGCCTGGCCATTCGCCCCGAATCCATCACCCTGGGCCTGAATGGCGAGCTGGACGGTGAAGTGCGCAGCCACAGCCTGCTGGGCAACGTCATCCGTTACCGGGTGCGGGTGCGTGAGGTGGAACTGGTGGTCGACGTGCTCAACCGCTCGTCTGCCGACCTGCATCCAGACGGCCAGCGAGTATCCTTGTCGATCGACCCCACGGCGCTGCGGGAAGTGGCTTAAGGAGATTCAACACAATGGCACTGGCAATTTTCGATCTGGACGAAACCCTGATCCACGGCGACTGCGCGTCACTGTGGAGCGAGCAGATGGCCCGGTTGGGCTGGGTCGACGGCAAGGACTTCCTGCGTCGCGACCATGAATTGATGGAGGCCTATGGCAAGGGCCACCTGGCGATGGAGGACTACATGGCCTTCAGCCTGGAGCCGATTGCCGGGCGCACCCTGGAAGAGGTCGAGCACCTGGTGGAGCCGTGGGTGGAGGACGTTATCGAGCCGATCATTTTCGGCGACGCCTGCCGCTGCATCGCTGAGCATCGCAAGCGTGGCGACCGTATTCTGATCATTTCCGCCTCGGGTACGCACTTGGTCGGGCCGATTGCGGCGCGGTTGGGCGTGGACGAGTACCTGGCGATCGAGCTGGAGGCGGTGAATGGGGTGTACACCGGCAAGACCCATGGGGTGCTGACCTACCGTGAAGGCAAGATCACCCGGTTGTTGGAGTGGCTGGATCAGGAGCAGGAGAATCTGGAAGGGGCAAGTTTCTATTCCGATTCGCGGAACGATCTGCCGTTGTTGTTGAAGGTGGACCATCCGTTTGTGGTGAACCCAGATGCGGTGTTGCGCGAGCATGCCGAGGTCAATGGGTGGCCGATTCTGACTTGGCGCTGATCATTGCGCTGAACATACTGGCCTCTTCGCGGGACAAGCCCGCTCCCACAGGAATATCACAGGCTCAGGATCAGTGATTTACCTGTGGGAGCGGGCTTGCCCCGCGAAGAGGCCGGGCCTGCTTACACCAGGCTCGGATCGATCACCATCACCAGCTTGCCCGACACTTGGTTAGTCTCAAGCTCGGCATACGCCGCCTGGGCAAATTCCACCGGGTAGGTATCCACCAACTGCGCCGACAACCGCCCTTCGACGAACAGCGGCCACACCTGCTGCAGCAACTCACGCAGCAACTCGGCCTTGAACCCGTCGTCACGGTTGCGCAGCGTTGAGCCGGTGATTTCCAAGCGCTTACCCAGCACCTGTGCCAGGTCCAGCTCGAACTTGCGCCCGCCCATCAGGCCGATGATTACCCAACGCCCGTCACGCGCCAGCAGCTTGAGGTTGAGTTCCCCATAACTGGCACCCACCGGGTCAAGAATCACGTCGAAGGGCCCAACGCCTTCCAACGCATCGAGGTTCTCGTTACGCACCACTCCACCGGCAGCACCCAGCGCTTCGCAGTAGGCCAGGCGATCCTGCGAGCCAACACTCACATACACCGGGTTGCCAAACGCCTTGCACAACTGGATCGCCGCCGAACCCACGCCGCTGGCCCCTGCGTGCACCAGCACTTTCTCGCCGGCTTTGACGGCGCCCAACTGGAAGATGTTCAACCACGCCGTGGCGTACACCTCAGGCAGCGCCGCCGCTTCATGCAGGCTCAGGCCTTCAGGCACCGGCAGCACATGGCGAGCGTCGACCACCACTTCTTCAGCCATCGCACCGCTGGCAAGCAAAGCACACACCCGCTCGCCCACACGCCAATCGGCGCCCGGCCCAACTTCTTCGATAATGCCGGCGCACTCCAGGCCCATATAAGGGCTGGCGCCAGGCGGTGGCGGGTACAGCCCCTTCATTTGCAACAGGTCGGCGCGGTTCAGCCCCGCAGCAGCCACGCGAATGCGTACTTGGCCCGCGTCAAGGGCCGGGCGCTCGGCCTCGACCCACTCCACATGTCCGTCTTCGCCTTGCAATGCCTTCACAGTGCCTCCATAGTTGAATCATGACTGAGCCTGGGGAACCCTCGCCCCGGGCTTTTTGCAGTATTTGTCCGGCTCCATGGAACCGGCAACGGAAAAGACGGCCTACTATGCGTGATCAATTGCCTCCACGTCGAATCAGCATGAAGCATTTCCTCCCAAGCACCGCCCTGGCCCTGATGATTGGCCTCGGCAGCCTTACGCTCGGCGGCAATGCGGCGGCCGCCAACAAGTGGGACAGCCTGCAGCCGGACCGCGACGAGATCGTCGCCAGCCTTAATGTGGTGGAACTGCTCAAGCGCCACCATTACAGCAAGCCACCGCTCGATGACGCCCGCTCGGTGATCATCTACGACAGCTACATCAAGCTGCTGGACCCTGCGCGCAGCTACTTCACCGCGGCCGACATCGCCGAGTTCGACAAGTGGAAGACGCAGTTCGACGACTTCCTCAAAAGCGGCAACCTCGACCCGGGCTTCACCATCTACAAACGCTACCTTGACCGCGTCAAGCAGCGCCTGGACTTTGCCCTGGCCGAGCTGAACAAAGGCGTCGACAAGATCGACTTCACCACCAAGGAAACCTTGCTGATCGACCGCAAGGACGCCCCGTGGATGAAAAACCAGGCCGAGCTCGACGACCTGTGGCGCAAGCGTGTCAAAGACGAAGTGCTGCGCCAGAAGATCGCTGGCAAAGAGCCCAAGCAGATCCAGGAAACCCTGACCAAGCGCTACAAGAACCAGCTGGCACGCCTGGACCAGACCCGTGCCGAGGATATCTTCCAGGCCTACATCAATACCTTCGCCCAGTCCTACGACCCGCACACCAACTACCTGTCGCCGGACAACGCAGAAAACTTCGACATCAACATGAGCTTGTCGCTCGAAGGCATCGGCGCGGTGCTGCAAAGCGACAACGACCAGGTCAAAATCGTCCGCCTGGTGCCGGCAGGCCCTGCAGCCAAGACCAAGCAGGTCGCCCCGGCCGACAAGATCATCGGCGTGGCCCAGGGCAACAAGGAAATGGTCGACGTGGTCGGCTGGCGCCTGGACGAAGTGGTCAAGCTGATCCGTGGCCCGAAAGGCTCGGTGGTGCGCCTGGAGGTCATCCCGGCCAGCAATGCCCCGAGCGACCAGACCAGCAAGATCGTTTCGATCACCCGCGAAGCCGTCAAGCTTGAAGAGCAGGCGGCGAAAAAGTCGGTGCTCAAGCTCAAGCAGGACGGCCGTGACTACAAGCTGGGCATCATCGAGATCCCGGCCTTCTACCTGGACTTCAAGGCCTACCGTGCCGGTGATCCGGAGTACAAGAGCACCACGCGCGACGTGAAGAAGCTGCTCACCGAACTGCAAAAAGAGAAAGTCGATGGCGTAGTCATCGACCTGCGCAACAACGGCGGCGGTTCGCTGCAGGAAGCCACCGAGCTGACCAGCCTGTTCATCGACAAGGGCCCGACGGTGCTGGTGCGCAATAGCGACGGCCGCGTCGACGTGCTCGAGGACGAAAACCCGGGCGCCTTCTACAAAGGCCCGCTGGCACTGCTGGTCAACCGCCTGTCGGCCTCCGCCTCGGAGATCTTCGCCGGTGCCATGCAGGACTACCACCGCGCACTGATCATCGGTGGCCAGACCTTCGGCAAAGGCACCGTGCAGACCATCCAGCCGCTCAACCATGGTGAGCTGAAACTGACCTTGGCCAAGTTCTACCGGGTGTCTGGGCAGAGCACCCAGCACCAGGGCGTGCTGCCGGACATCGACTACCCATCGATCATCGACACCAAGGAAATCGGCGAAAGCGCCCTGCCCGAGGCGATGCCGTGGGACACCATCCGCCCGGTGGTCAAGCCAGCGGCCGACCCGTTCAAGCCGTACCTGACCCAGCTCAAGGCACAGCATGAAGCGCGCAGCGCCAAGGATGCCGAGTTCACCTACATCCGCGACCGCCTGGCCCTGGCCCAGAAGCTGATGAACGAGAAAACCGTCAGCCTCAACGAGCAAGAACGCCGTGCCCGCCACGATGAGATCGAGGGCAAGCAGTTGGCCCTGGAAAACATCCGCCGCAAGGCCAAAGGCGAAGAGCCGCTCAAAGAGCTGAAGAAGGAAGATGAAGACGCATTGCCGGCTGAAGATGAAAACACCAAGCCGGAAGACGATGCCTACCTGTCCGAGACAGGGCGCATTCTGCTCGACTACCTGAGCGCGAGCTCGCAGGTGGCCAAGCACTGAGGCTAGGCATGCGTTAACCGAAAGGGCCGGGTGTGAAAACACCCGGCCCTTTTCTGTGTATGTAGGAGCAGCCTTGTGCTGCGAAGAGGCCAGTGAAAACACCGCAGATCTTTGGTGTTTTCACTGGCCTCTTCGCAGCACAAGGCTGCTCCTACAACGTACTGCGCTCGGCTGAATCAGGCTTCTTCGGGGTAACGGTACTCGAACACCCGCACCACTTCCGAGGCATGCCAGGACGCCGCCTCCATGCCGTCGACCGGCCCGGCAAAACGCCCCAGCCGCTCTACACACTCGAAAAAACCGGTGCGCGGCAGGCGGCTGGCACCCTGGCTGATCACCAGCGAACTGCGTAAAGGCTGTTCGGCGCGGGCGTCGAGCACCGCCAGGTACTCCAGCGCGGCGGTCAGCGTCTGCATGGCCGGGCTGGGCAATTGCAAGCGCTCGATAAGCGCACGGTACGTCAGCAGATGACGTTGACGACGGGCCAGGTCAAGCTCGTCCAGCAGGCTCTGCCAGTGCTGGCGGCTGATCCTGACCTGGCTCATGAGGGTTCGCTCCAACCCGCCACACCCAGGTGCCAGGCCAGGGCGCGGCGGATGGCAGCGTCCGGCTGTCGCTCGCCTGACTCGATCATGGCCAGGTACGCGGGGCTTACACCCACATTGCGCGCCAAAAGCTCAGGGGCGATGCCCTTCGCTTGACGAATTTGTGCCACCTCGCTGAATGCCGGTAAAGGTGCAGCACTGGCAGCATCGCTTTGCACTTCACTGACACCCGCCTCGACGGGCGGCTGCCCCGCTGCCTTCAGCAGTGCCTGGTATTGCTCCCAGGGCACGACGGCGTACTCGGGCTGACCGTCCCGGCTAATAACCTGAATACCCATTACAACCCCCTTACTTAGGATTACGGCATGTAATCCGTAGGCATAATCCTTATGCCAATTATATTACCAAGTACGGGAGTCTGTGCAGCTCAGGCTGATTTCACTGCGTATTGCGTTCCAGGCGCAGCGCTTCGGGGGTATCCGGCAAGCGTTCCACCACGCGCAAGCGTTCTGGGGCCTGGCTGTCGCGCCAGGCTTTGAAACGCGCCAGCTCATCGGCCACGGTCTTCAACACCCACCCCAGCACGGCGATGTCGTCAAGAAAGCCCACGCCCAGCAGCCAGTCGGGGATAGCGTCGATAGGGCTGACGAAGTACAGCAGGCCGGCAACGATGGTCACCAGCGCTTTGGGGCTGATGGCGCGGTACTCGCCGCGCCACCAGGCCAGGCACAGCGACTGCAGCAGCTTTACATCCTCGCGCAGCTGGCCGATCCGCGGGCCTTTGCGGGCCACGGCGAACAGCAAGGCCGGCAACCGCCCGCGGCTGAGCAGGCGCTCGGCCAACGGCAGAAAACGGGCGAAATTCCAGGGTGCGCTCATGGAGCCTCCGAGAGGGACAGGTTATCCACATTTATTGTGGATAACCTTGTGAACAGGGCGAAGTTTCTGACGTCAGGTGCCCACTAGGCAAGGGTCCCGGTCAGATCGGGCGTTTTTTACACAGTCGTTTCAGATTCGCAAACGATTTGCGTCAGAAGCATCCTACTTCATCACGCTGCTATTGCTCGGACAGTATCAGCCGCCAGAGGTTCTTCTCAGCCGATTGCCCCAAACGAAAACGCCCCGTCAAGACGGGGCGTTTTACGCAAACCAGCCAGTGTTACTTGGCAGGCTCTTCTGCTGGCGCTTCTGGCTCGGCACCCTGCAGCTGGGCCGGGTCTTTGATGGCGATCAGCTCAAGGTCGAACACCAGTACCGAGTTGGCAGGGATCAGCGGGCTCGGGCTCTGGGCACCGTAGGCCAGTTCGGCCGGGATGAACAGCTTGTACTTCTCGCCGACGTGCATCAGTTGCAGGCCTTCGACCCAACCTGGGATCACGCCGCTGACAGGCAGGTCAATCGGGCTGCCGCGCTCGACGGAGCTGTCGAACACCTTGCCATCGGTCAGCTTGCCTTCGTAGTGAACAGTCACCACGTCGGTCGGCTTAGGCTGCGGGCCGTCGGCCTTCTTGATCACTTCGTACTGCAGGCCCGAAGCGGTGGTGACAACACCCGGCTTCTTGGCGTTTTCTTCGAGGAACTTCTTGCCGGCGGAGGCGGCTTCTTCGCTGGCCTTGGCCAGACGCTCTTCGGCGCGCTTCTGCAGCGAGGTGAAGGCTTCTACCAGCTCTTCGTCCTTGATGCGCTGCTCTTTCTTGCTGACGGCGTCTTCGATGCCGAGGGCGACCGCTTTCGAATCAAGGTCTTCCATGCCTTCCTGAGCCAGGCTCTTGCCCATGTTCAGGCCGATACCGTAGGAGGCTTTCTGTGCCGGAGTCTTCAGCTCGGGGCTGCTGGCCTGTTGGTCGCAGCCAGCCAATACCAGGCCTACCAGGGCAACCGCAGCCGCCAAACGATGCTGTTTCATGCTATTTCCTTGTTCATGCGCCATAAGGGCAATCAGGGTAAAGCCGCGAGCTTAGCAGGCGGCCATGACCAATGGCTACCGGCATAGGAGCGGGTTTTGCTAAGGAAGTTCAGTACTTAAAGGGTTATTCATCTGACACATTAGAGCCACTGGCCAGTATTGACCCTTTATGCCGAATTCGCCTGGGTTTACGCGCCAAAAATTTCACTTCGTTCTGAGTTGTCAGGGGTATTGCCCCTCACGGTACTGCCCCGCCACCTCACGCAGCACCTCGCACACCCACTGCCCTGGCACGCTCTGCTCCAGCGCCGCGTTGCGGCACAGGCCCACCGACCCGCCCGGCTCGCGCACGCCCAAGTCGAGCTCGACCAGCTCACCACGGCCCAGGTCGATCAGCACCGCATCCCGTGGCGCCACCCACACCGCATCACTGCCCAGCAGGTAGCGGCGGCTCAGGGCCAGCGAGAGGGTTTCCAGGCGTTGCGCGGGCATCTGGATACCGCATTGAACGAACAGGCTGTCGGCGTGCTGGCGAATGGTGGTGCCTGGGGGCGGCAACACCAAGGGGTAACGCCCGACCTGTGCCCGCTCGACAGGCGTGTTGGCCAGCAACGGGTGCCCCGGCCGCACCACCAGGCTCATCGATTCGCTGTACAGGTGCTCGAACGACAGGCCCTGAATTTGGGGGCTGTCGGTCATGCGCCCCACCACCAGCTCCAGTTCACCCAGGCGTAGCTGGCCGAGCAACTGCGCGCTGGCACCGGTCACCACGCTGATCAGCAACGCCTCATGGCGTTGATGCAGGCGGCACAGCACCTCGGGCATCAACAAGCCCTCGACCGTGGACAGCACGCCAATGCGCACCTGCGACGGTGCCCGCGCCTCGCCGCGCAGGCTGCTGACGCCATCGCGCAGCGCCTGCACGCTGGGCCCGGCATACCGCATGAAGCGGGTGCCGGCCGGGGTCAGCTCGACGCCCTGCCGGCTGCGTTCGAACAGGCGTGTTTCCAGCAGCGCTTCGAGTTCCTTGAGGGTCTTGGAAATCGCGGGCTGGCTGATGGCGAGGATGTCTGCGGCCCTGGCCAGGCTGCCCTGCCGGGCAATCTCCAGGAAGCACAGCAGGTGGCGGTACTTGATGCGGGTGTCGAGGTTCATGGCCTCAAGCTTACCGCATGGCTACCTGCGGTGTATCCGGGTCGCGCTGCTGGCGGCGGAACTGCCCCGGCGGCAAGCCATGGATCTGCCGGAAGCGCCGCGAAAAATACGCTTCATCAGCAAAGCCGCACAGCCGAGCCACCTCACCGACCGGGCGGCTGCCGTTAAGCAGGTAATTGCGCGCGGCGTGCATGCGCCGCTCCAGCACCAATTCGCTGAAGGTCTTGCCGATTTCCTTGCGCAGCCAATGGGTCAAGTAGGTGGGCGACAGGTACGTGGCGGCGGCGACCTTCTGCAGGTTGAGGTCAGGGTCGTCGATGTGCCTGCGCAGGTACTCGCTCATGCGCCCCAACGCGGCGCGCCGGCTGAGTTGCGCGGCATTGCTCTCGGCCAGCTCGCGCAGGGGGTCGGCGTACAAGCCGCACACCTGGCCGATCAGTTGCAGCAACAGGCCCTTGAGGATTTCACGGCTGCCGAAGCGGCGGTTGGCATCGAGTTCACGCATCTGCCCGAGAATACGCCGCACCTCGCTGAAATCGGCCTCGGCGAGGTGAAAATCCAGGTGCTCCTGGAAGCGGAACGGTGACAGTTCAGGGGCCTGCAGTATCGACACTTCTTCCAAGTCCATGGGGTCGCAAGGCAGGTGCGGCAGCAGGAATGTCTGGGAAAAGTTGATGACCACGAAATCGCTGTCGTCCGGGTGCGGGATGACATGCACCCGGTGCGGCAGGATGAAGGCCAGGGTGTTGCGTTTGAACGGGCGCTGCACGCTGCCGATGTGCTGCACCGTATCGCCGCCGAAATTGACCTGGATCTGAAAATACTCGTGTCGGTGTGGCGCGGTTTCGGCCGGTCGGCCGCGCTGGTCGCGGATGTAGAAATCCATCAGCTCGCTGCGCTGTTGCATGACGTAGGTCGGGACTTCGCGCTTGGGGGGCATGGGGGTCTCCGTTCTGGGGGCTTGGCGCTGACGTTGCCTGCCATGCGGGAATTCTGAACGGCAAGCGGCTTGCCTGGCAATGAGTTGTACGACGTCGAAACTCATAATTTTGAAGCCCACTGCAAAAAACGTATCCGGCAGAAATCGACGCAGCCCTTTAAAACCGCCATCCAAAGCAAAAAAAGCAGACAAAACCCCGCCCGCTGAGTTTTTTGGACAGCGCAGCCCTACCCCGTTCCAAGTGAAAAAAACGGTCTAAAACCGCCGTTGATTTTCCGATGTTGTACGACCACCTTAAAAAAGGGACTGCAGCCCAACCTCTACCAACAACAACAAACGAGGTCGACTCATGTCGAGCACGCCTACTTCCCGCACTGCGGCGCCTGCGTTCGCAGTGGACGCGGTCGCATCGCAACGCCTACCCACCCGCCGTCGATGGTTCATGCTCTCGCTGCTGCTGCTGGCGACCATCATCAACTACGTCGACCGGGTCAACATCTCCATCGCGGCACCCTTCATGGCCAAGGACCTGAGCCTGGACAAAGTCGAGATGGGCTTGATCTTCTCCGCGTTCGCCTGGACCTACGCCCTGGCTTTGGTGCCAGCCGGCTTCATTGCCGACCGCTTCGGCTCGCGCCTGACCTACGGCGTCTCGCTGATCAGCTGGTCGGCTGTCACTGTCGCCCAGGGCCTGGCCAGCGGCTTCACCTCGCTGTTCGGCCTGCGCCTGGCCGTCGGTGCCATGGAGGCACCGGCCTTCCCCGCCAACAGCCGCGCTGTCACCGTGTGGTTCCCTGCCCGCGAACGGGGCATGGCCAGCAGCATCTACGTGTGCGGCCAGTACCTGGGCACAGCCTTGTTCACTGGGGCATTGCTGTGGCTGGCGACCACCTATGACTGGCGCCATGTGTTCTACAGCACCGGCCTGATTGGTATCGTGTTTGGCGTGGTGTGGTTGTTCCTGTACCGCGACCCGCTCAACTGCAAGAAGGTCAGCAAGGAAGAACTGGCCTACATCGAGGACGGCGGCGGGCTGGTCAGAAGCAGCCAGGAGCGCACCCGTTTCGACTGGCGCCAGGTCGCCGAACTGTTCCGCTACCGCCAGGTGTGGGCCATCTGCCTGGGCAAGTTCGCCAGCACCTCAGCGCTGTACTTCTTCCTCACCTGGTTCCCCACCTACCTGATCGAAGAGCGCCAGCTGACGCTGATCAAAGTCGGCATCTTCGCGGTGATGCCGTTCATTGGCGCCACGGTCGGCATCTTGCTGGCGGGGATCGTTTCCGACCTGCTGATCCGCCGGGGCTACTCGCTGTCCTTTGCACGCAAGCTGCCGCTGGTGGTCGGGTCGATGCTGGGCATGTCGATCGTGTTGGTCAACTTCACCGACTCCAACGTGCTGTGTATCGCCGTGCTGACGCTGGCGTTCTTTGCCCAGGGCATCGCCTCGTCGTCGTGGGCAGCGGTTTCGGAAGTGGCACCCAAGCAACTGATCGGGCTGACCGGCGGGGTCACCAGCCTGGCCGCGAACATCGGCGGCATCGTCACCCCGATCGTGATTGGCGCGATCGTGCAGGCCAGTGGCTCCTTCGCCTTGGCGTTCTGGTTTATCGGCGGGGTGGCGTTGATGGGCACCCTGTCCTACTCGCTGTTGCTCGGCAAGCTGTACCGGATCGAGCTCAAAACCGCGGCATAAGCAGGCGCGGTGAGTGCCGGAAGCGCCACCGCAGATCCCCCGTTTTTATCCAAACCGTCCCTTTTATCGTCCAACTTTGCCCGCCAGCCGCTGGCTAGGCTGGCCACTCCAGCACAGAGGATTGACCCATGACTTACCTGTTCGACCCGCCAGCCATCGTCAGCCTGCCCATCCAAGGCAGCGACGCGCGCTTCCCGGTTGGCCGCGTGTTCTGCCTGGGCCGCAACTACCCCTGGCCACAGGCCACCGACCCAGCGCCCCGTGAGCCGGTCTTTTTCATGAAGCCGGCCAGCAACGTGGTCGAGGCACAGGGCGAACTGCCCTTCCCGCCGCAGACTGAAGAGTTTTGCCATGAAATCGAGTGGGTGGTGGCGATCAGCAAAGGCGGTGCCGACATCAGCCCAGAAAACGCTCTGGAGCACGTCTATGGCTTTGCTGCTGGCCTGGACCTGACCCTGCGCGATCGCCAGCGCCAGGCCAAAAGCGAAGGGCTGCCCTGGGAGGGCGCCAAGGTATTCGAAGCCTCGGCGCCGATGACTGCCCTGGTGCCGGCCAGCGAACTGGGCTGGCCACTGGACGCTGCGCTGTGGCTGAAGGTCAACGGCGAGGAGCGCCAGCGCGCCCGGCTGAGCCAGCAGACCTGGCCATTGGCCGAGGTCATCAGCCGCCTGTCCCGGCAACTGCCGCTGCGCCCCGGTGACCTGATCATGACCGGCAGCCCGCCTGGCGTGGCCCCGCTCAACCCTGGCGATGTGATCCATGCCGGCATCGACGGCATCGGCGAGTTGCAACTGCGCGTTGGCCCTCGTCCCGCACGCCACACCGCCCACGCCGCCTGAATTTCTGGAGCAAACAGATGAGCCAAACACACAACAAGAAAATCGCCTTGGTCACCGGTGCCGGCAGCGGCATTGGCCGCGCCGTCGCCCTGGGGCTGCTGGCTGATGGCTTCAGCCTGGTCCTCGCCGGCCGGCGTGCCGAACCCTTGCAGGCGTTGGCAGAACAGGCCCGAGCAGCCGGTGGCGAGGCCCTCGCGGTGCCCACCGATGTGCGCGACGAACAGAGCGTCGCCCAGCTGTTCGCCACCATCGAGGAGGTTCATGGCCGCCTCGACCTGATCTTCAATAATGCCGGGGTCAACGCGCCTGCCGTGCCCATCGACGAACTGCCGCTGGAGAACTGGCGCAATGTCATCGCCACCAATGTCGACGGCGTGTTCCTCTGCGCCCGTGCGGCCTTTGGCTTGATGCGCAGGCAGCAGCCGCAGGGCGGGCGAATCGTCAACAACGGTTCGATTTCGGCGCATACCCCACGCCCCTTCACTGCGCCCTACACCGCCAGCAAGCACGCGGTGCTGGGCCTGACCAAAGCCCTGGCCCTGGACGGCCGCCCCTACAACATCGTGTGCAGCCAGGTGGACATCGGCAACGCCCTGACCGAACTGTCCGAGCGCATGACCCGCGGTGTGCGCCAGGCCAATGGCGAGATTGCCGCCGAGCCGATGCTCGACGTGCGCCATGTGGCCGATGCCGTGCGCTACATCGCCGCCCTGCCGTTGGACGCCAACGTGCTCAACATGACCGTGATGGCCAGCAACATGCCCTTCGTCGGCCGTGGCTGACACCTTGCCTTTTAAGGAGTGACCGATGAAACCTGAAGTCCTGCAACTGAGCCCGATCCTCATCCCAGAAGTCCGCGAGCGCCTGGAAGCGCTGTTCACCGTGCACCGGTACTACGAGCAAGCCGACAAGGACGCCTATGTCAGCGCGCATGGCAACACCATCCGCGCCGTGGTCACCGGCGGCCATACAGGCATCAGCCAAGCGCTGATGGCGCGCCTGCCCAAGCTGGAAGTGATCGCAGTGAATGGCGTTGGCACCGATGCCATCGACCTGGCCTATGCGCGTGATCGGGGTATCCAGGTGACTGCAACCCTCGGCGCGCTGACCGAGGATGTCGCCGACCTCGCAATCGGCTTGCTGATTGGCGTGTGCCGAGGGCTGTGCAGCGGTGACCGGTTCGTCCGCGCCGGCCACTGGGCCACCAGCGCCACACCGCTGGCGCCATTGCCGTTGGCGCGGCAGGTGTCGGGCATGCGTGTGGGTATCGTCGGCATGGGCCGCGTCGGCCGCGCGGTGGCCCAGCGGGCGGCAGCGTTTGGCTGCCCGATTCGCTACACCGACCTGCAGCCACAGGACGTGCCTTATGGCTTCGAGTCGAACTTGCAGCAATTGGCCAAAGACAGCGATGCGCTGATTCTGGCGGCGGCCGCCGACCAAGGCGAGGCGTTGGTGGGGCGCAAGGTGCTGCAGGCGCTTGGCCCAGACGGCTACCTGATCAATATCGCCCGTGGCAAGTTGGTGGACGAGCCTGCGTTGATCGCGGCACTTGAAGCGGGTGAGATCGCCGGGGCGGCGCTGGATGTGTTTGCCGATGAACCTCGGGTGCCCGAGGCGTTGTTCGAGCGCGAGGATGTGGTGCTGCAGCCGCACCGAGCCAGCGCCACCGTGCAGACCCGCACGCGCATGGGCGAAATGGTGGTGGCAAGCCTGGTGGATGTGTTTGCCGGGCGTACACCACAGGGGTTGGTTATCTAAGCGGCCTGTACCGGCCCCTTCGCGGTCCGACTTGCCCGCGAAAGGGCCGGTACAGTTGCACGATGCAGATCAGGCCACCGCCACTTCCACAGCCTCCCCGTTCAGCCGCACCGGCCACACCCGCAGCCGCTGCCCGGCATCTTCCAGGCATTCCCCGCTGTGCAGGCTGAAATGCTGTTTGTACAGCGGCGCCGCCACCACCAACTCACCCTGCAAGCTACCCACCAGCCCGCGGCCAATGATGTTGGCACCCGAGCGCGGGTCGCGGTTGTCCAGCGCATACAGTGGCTGTTCCTGACCCGGCAAGTAAAACAGCGCCACCTGGGCCCCCTCGTGCCACACCACCACGCCGGAATCGGCTACCAGGTCGCACGCTTGGCAGACTGTCTGCCAGTTCGTCTGGTGGGCTACAGCAGTATTGGACAGGTTCATCAGACAGCCTCCTCGGCAGTGGGGATCAGGTGCAGCGGCGCCGCTGGGCGGCGCTGATCGCGCTCGCGGACGAAGTGCACGTCCGGGTCGGCGCGGTGGTCGTTGACGAAGGTGCGGAAGCGCTTGAGCTTCTCCGGGTCGTTGAGGGCATTGGCCCATTCGCATTCATAGTGGTCGACCACATGCTGCATCTGCGCCTCAAGCTCGGCGGCCAGGCCCAGGCTGTCGTCGAGGATCACCTGCTTGAGGTAGTCCAGCCCGCCCTCCAGGCTTTCGCGCCAGACCGAGGTGCGCTGCAGTTTGTCGGCAGTGCGGATGTAGAACATCAGCACACGGTCGATCAGGCGCACCAGGGTCTCGTCGTCCAGGTCGGTGGCAAACAGCTCGGCGTGGCGCGGGCGCATGCCGCCGTTGCCGCACACGTACAGGTTCCAGCCCTTGTCGGTGGCGATCACGCCGATGTCCTTGCTCTGCGCCTCGGCGCATTCGCGGGTGCAGCCAGACACCGCGAACTTGAGCTTGTGCGGGCTGCGCAGGCCCTTGTAGCGGTCTTCCAAGCGCAGGGCCATGGCGACGCTGTCCTGCACACCGTAACGGCACCAGGTGCTGCCCACGCACGACTTCACCGTGCGGGTCGACTTGCCGTAGGCATGGCCCGTCTCGAAACCGGCTTCGATCAACTCGCCCCAGATCAGCGGCAACTCGTGCAGCTGAGCGCCGAACAGGTCGATGCGTTGGCCACCGGTGATCTTGGTGTAGAGGTCGTACTTTTTTGCCACTTGGCCGATCACGATCAGCTTGTCCGGGGTGATTTCGCCCCCAGGGATGCGCGGCACCACCGAGTAGGTACCGTTTTTCTGCATGTTGGCCATGAAGGTGTCGTTGGTGTCCTGCAGCGGCACCAGCGCCGGGTCCATGATCGGCTGGTTCCAGCACGAGGCGAGGATATTGCCCACCGCCGGCTTGCAGATATCGCAACCGACATGGCCTTTGCCATGGCGCGCGAGCAGGTCATTGAAGGTGCGAATGCCGCCAACCCGCACCAGCCCGTAAAGCTCCTGACGGGTGTAGGCAAAGTGTTCGCACAGGCTTTTGTCGACGGTCACGCCGCGGGCGGTCAGTTCGTGCTCGAACACCTGCTTGAGCAGGGCCGCACAGCCGCCGCAACCGCTGGCCGCTTTGGTGCACCCCTTGACCGCAGCGAGGTCGCTGCAGCCGCTGTCGATAGCGGCGCAGACTGCGCCCTTGCTGACGTTGTGGCACGAGCAGATGGTCGCGCTGTCGGGCAGCGCATCGGCGCCCAAGGTCGGCGCACCGCCCGTTTGCGGCAAAATCAGGGCGGCCGGGTCGGCAGGCAGGGCGATGCCGTTTTGCGCGTACTGCAGCAGGGTATCGTAGTAGCTGTTGTCACCGACCAGCACCGCGCCGAGCACATGCTTGCCACTGGCATCCACCACCAGCCGGCGATAGGCCGCATTGGCTTCGTCGATGAAGCGGTAGCTGCGCGAGCCCGGCGTAGCGCCATGGGCATCGCCGATCGAGCCGACATCCACGCCCAGCAGCTTGAGCTTGGTCGACATGTCGGCGCCGGTGAACGGCACCGCTTCATCGCCCACCAGCAGCGCCGCCAGGTTGCGCGCCATGCTGTAGCCCGGCGCGACCAAGCCGAACACGCTGCCATTCCATGAAGCGCACTCGCCGATGGCGAAGATGCGGGCGTCATGGGTGCGGCAGTGATTGTCGATCACCACCCCGCCACGGGCGGCGATCTCCAGCCCGCACGCGCGGCCCAGGGCATCCTGCGGGCGGATACCGGCAGAGAACACGATCAGGTCGGTTTCCAGGTGCTCGCCGCCGTCGAAGTTCATGCGGTAGCGATACGCCTCACCGGCGCTGATCGACTGGGTGGCGCGGGACAGGTGCACGCCCACGCCCAAGGCCTCGATCTGCGCCTTGAGCGCCGCGCCGCCCTCGCCGTCCAACTGCACCGGCATCAGCCGAGGGGCGAACTCCACCACATGGGCTTCCAGGCCGAGCGACTTCAGCGCATTGGCTGCTTCGAGGCCCAACAAGCCCCCGCCGACCACCACCCCTCGGCGGGCACCCTGGGCGGCGGCGCGGATGGCGTCGAGGTCGTCGAGGGTGCGGTAGACCAGGCGGGCATTGCCGCTGGAGCCTTCGATCGGGGGTACGAAGGGGTATGAGCCGGTGGCCAGGATCAACTGGTCGTAGCCATAGCGGCCTTCGGCGGTGACCACTTCGCAGCGCGCGCGGTCGATCTCCAGCACAGGCTCGCCCAAGTGCAGGTGTACGCCTTGGCGGGTATAGAAGCCTTGCTCGCACAGGGCCAGGGTTTCGGCACAGCTGCCGCCGAAGTACTCGGACAGGTGCACGCGGTCGTAGGCACGTTGGCGTTCTTCGCCGAACACCCGCACCTCGAACCGCTCCAAGGCGCCCCGCTCGATCAGTTGCTCGACGCAGTGGTGGCCGACCATGCCGTTGCCGACAATGACCAGTTTCTCGCGTTGTCCGCCGTTCGCTGTTGCCTTCATAGCCGATCCTCGATCAAAAAAAAACGCCTGGAGCCGAAGCTCCAGGCGCCTTTGCCTGTACTCATCAGGGTGTGCCCCTGGTTGATCGCCGTTGACCAGTGGGGCGTGTTGTGAAGCTGCTAAAGCAGGGAGTGTGCCAAATACTGCCTTTTGGGCCTCTTCGCAGCACAAGGCTGCTCCTACAGGGAGTGTGCAGAACCGGTAGGAGCAGCCTTGTGCTGCGAAAAGGCCGGTACAGGCACCCCAAACCGCACAGCCAAGGTGCACCCCTCCCCATCCCGGTGCACTCAATACACATCGCGCCGATAGCGCTTGGCCTTGCTCAATGCCTCTACATACGCATCCGCCGCAGCCTCGCTCATACCGCCATGCTCCGCGACGATCGCGCGCAAGGCGCTGTCCACATCCTTGGCCATGCGCTGGGCATCGCCGCACACATAAAAGAACGCACCCCCTTCAAGCCACCGCCAGAGGTCAGCGCCCTGCTCGTGCATGCGCTGCTGCACATAGATTTTCTCGGCCTGGTCGCGCGAGAAGGCGGTGTCCAGGCGCACATGGCCGGTCGCCTGCCAAGCTTGCAACTGCGCTTGGTAATAGAAATCGCTGGCGGCAGACTGCTCACCGAAGAACAGCCAGTTCTGCCCACTGGCCCCACGCGCTTCGCGCTCTTCCAGAAACGCCCGGAACGGCGCGATACCCGTGCCTGGGCCGACCATGACCACCGGCACACTGTCGTCCTCTGGCAGGCGAAAATGCTTCGATGCCTGCGGGAAGATCGCCACCTTGATGCCTTGCGCGCGGTCGGCCAGAAAGGTCGAGCAGGCCCCTTTGCGCTGCCCGTATCGCACCGTCGAGACCGTCAGGTGAACCTGGCCGGGGTGCGCCAACGGGCTGGAACTGATCGAGTACAAGCGCGGCTGCAACGGCTTGAGCAGGTCAAGCCAGGTGGCCAATGGCAGGTCTTGCGGGAACTCGCGCAGTACGTCCGCCAATTGCCGCCCCCACAACCAGCTCTGCAGCTCGGCCTTGTGCTCAGGCTGAAGCAGCCGGCGCAGGTCCGCCGCCGTCTGGCTGAACACCTGTAACTGCGCAGGGGTGACCTTAGCGATTTCCAGGTGGGCTTGCATGGCAACGGCCAACGGCAGCGCAGGCTGGCCTTTGACCTCAACCAGGGCCTGGCCATCGAGGCGCATCAGTGCCAGCAACTCCTCGACCAACGCCGGGCAGTTACGCGGCCATACGCCCAAGGCATCGCCCGGCTGGTAGGTAAACGTGCTGCCCGACAGATCGAACACCAGTTGGCGGGTCTCCTTGCTGGCACCTGGGGCGTTGAGCACGCGGTTTTCCAGCAAGGTGGCCGACCAGGGTTGCTGCTTGCTGTAGGCCTCCACGGGCGCGGGTGCGCTGCTTGCCTGGGGCGCAGCGGCGCTGCCCAACTGCGATGACAAGGCGTCGAGCCAGGTGGCGAATGCCTCATCGAAGTCCGGCTCGCAGTCCACCCGTGGCAACAACCGCCGCCCGCCCAGCTCGGCCAGGCGCTGATCGAGCTTGCGGCCAAACCCGCAAAACTGGTCGTAACTGGAGTCACCCAAGGCCAACACGGCATAAGGCACGTCGGCACAATGGGCGCCCTCCTCGCTTTGCAGGGCTTGCCAGAACGCCGTCGCACTGTCGGGCGCATCGCCATCGCCGAACGTACTGGCGATCAGTACGACACTGGCCGCGCCGTGCAACTGCTGCGGGCTGACCGCTGCCATGCAACTGAGCTGCACGGCGAGGCCGGCGCCACGCAGGCGTTCGGCACAGCGTTCGGCCAGTGCCTCACCGTTACCGGTTTGCGAGGCCCACAGCACCTGATGCTGGGGCGCCGCAAGCGCCGGGCTAGGCAGTACCGAAGGCTGGGCGAACAACCCCGCCAATAGCCCATCGACGAACAGCCGCCGGCTTGCGGCCAGCGGCGCACTGGCCGGCAGGCTGGGCACCCCCTCAGCGCGGGCCTGGTCCAGGCCGAGCAAAAAGCCCTGCACGTAATGACGCTCCTCCTCGGCCAGCACCGGGGCTGGCAGGGTGTCCAGGCCAAGCAGACGGGACAGGGTGGCGGTCGGCATGCGGGCAGGCTCCGGGTTGGCAGTGGCGGCGCTCTGGTCAACGGCGTCGATACGTTCGCCGGCAACCCGCTGCAGGGCCACGGCGCAGTGTTTGAAGGCCGGCTGCAGCGACAGCGGGTCGACGGCATCGCAGGTCACGGCATTGATCGCCAGCTGCTCGCCCATCACATCGTTCCAGTGGAAGGGGGCGAAACAGTTGCCCGGCATGACCCGATCACTGACCCGTGCCGGCAACAGCGCCTGCCCCCGCCGCGAGCGGACGGCCACCTGGTCCTTGTCGCGAATACCCAGGCGCGCGGCATCGTCAGGGTGCAGCTCGACAAAGGGGCCGGGCTCGAGTTTGTTCAGCGCAGGCACCTTGCCGGTCTTGGTCAGGGTGTGCCATTGGTGCTGCACACGGCCGGTGTTGAGCACCATCGGGTAGTCCGCGTCGGGCAGCTCGGGCGCAGGCAGCCAAGGGCGGGCGAAGAAGCGCGCTTTGCCACTGGCCGTCGGAAACGCCAGCGCCGGGCGCTTGCCCTGGGCGTCGAGCAACAGCGGCTGGCTGCTGCCGTCGTTCTGGTAACGCAGCGGGCTGCGCGGGGCCTCTTGGCCTGGCGCGCAGGGCCACTGGCGCGGCTGCGCGCGCAGGTCGGTGTAGCCGATACCGCGCAGGTCGTAGCCGGTTGCCGGGTTGTGGAAACGGCGGATTTCTTCGTACACCGCTTCGGCATCGGGGTAGTCGAAGGCTTCGGCATAGCCCATGGCGCAGGCGATGCGGGCGATGATCTGCCAGTCCGGCAGGCTTTGGCCTGGGGGTGCCACGGCGCGGGGCATCAAGGTCAGGTTGCGTTCACTGTTGACCATCACGCCCTCGCCTTCGGCCCACAGCGCGGCCGGCAACAGGATGTCGGCGTAGCGGTTGGTCTCGGTGTCGAGAAACGCATCCTGGGTGATCACCAGTTCAGCCTGGCGCAGGCCGTCGATCACCTGCTGGCGATTGGCGACGCTGGCCACCGGGTTGCTGCAGATGATCCAGCACGCCTTGACCTCGCCGCGCTTCATCTGCTCGAACAGCGCCACGGTGCCCTCGCCGCCTTCGCTGCGCAGGCTGCCTGGGGCCAGCTGCCACTGGTTTTCGACGAAGGCGCGGTCGGCGGCCACCAACGCCGATCGCTGCCCCGGCAGGCCCGGCCCCATGTAGCCCATCTCGCGGCCGCCCATGGCATTCGGTTGCCCGGTGAGGGAGAACGGCCCGCTGCCAGGGCGGCAAATGGCGCCGGTGGCCAGGTGCAGGTTGCAGATCGCGTTGCTGTGCCAGGTGCCATGGATGCTCTGGTTAAGGCCCATGGTCCAGCAGCTCATCCAGTCCTTGGCACCGCCGAGCCATTCGGCAGCGGTGCGGATGTCGGCTTCGCTCAGGCCGGTGATGGCGGCGACGCGGGCGGGGCTGTAGTCCTCCAGGAATGCAGGCAGGTCTTCCCAGCCCTCGGTGTGACGGGCGATGAAGTCAGCGTTTGTGTGGCCGTTCTGGTGCAGCAGGTGCAGCAAGCCATTGAGCAGGGCCATGTCGGTGCCCGGGCGTACCTGCAAGAACAGGTCGGCCTTGTCTGCGGTGGCCGTGCGCCGGGGGTCGACGACGATCAGCCTGGCGCCGGCTTTCAGCCGGTCGAGCAGGCGCAGGAACAGGATTGGGTGACAGTCGGCCATGTTGGCGCCGATCACCAGAAACACCTCCGCGTGCTCGAAGTCCTGGTAGCTGCCGGGCGGGCCATCGGCGCCCAATGACAGCTTGTAGCCGCTGCCAGCGCTGGCCATGCACAGCCGTGAATTGGACTCGATATGGCGGGTGCGGATAAAACCCTTGGCCAGTTTGTTGGCCAGGTACTGCGCCTCTAGCGACATCTGCCCCGACACATACAAGGCCACGGCATCGGGGCCGTGCTGGTCGATAATGCCGCGCAGGCGCTCGGCGGCCTGGGCGATGGCCTGGTCCAGGCCTGTGCGCGCCGGTTGCTGGCTGCGCTGCTGGCGCAGGTAGGCGTCTTCCATGCGCCCGGCCGCGCTCAGCGGTACGTGCGCGGTCAGGCCTTTGGTGCACAGGCGGCCAAAATTGCTGGGGTGCTGCTTGTCGCCGCTGATCTTGCTGACTTTGCCGTCGGCCACGCTCATGACAATGCCGCAGCCGACGCCGCAATACGGGCAGACACTGCGTACTTCGCTGCTGCTCATGGGCCGGTCTCCTGGTAAAAACACAAAAGGCGCCGGCTGCCCCGGCTTGCATGGCAAGCGGGGCAACACGGCGCCTTTGTCGTGAAAATGTGCGGGCAATCGGCATTGATCGCCCTGGGTAGAGGCAAGCCAGCAATTACCGGGCCAGCTGTACTGGCCTCATCGCGGGCAAGCCCGCTCCTACAGGGCCTGCGCTATCAGGGCCGGTTTGGCGCACCATGCGGTGGCATCTCGCAGGCTCGCAGCGCTATGCTGGGGCACATTTCAGCCAGAGTTACTGCCCTCCCCCCATGTCCCAGGTGATCCTCAAAACCCCCGCCCAACTCGACGTCATGCGCAACGCCGGTCAGCTGCTGGCCCAGGTATTTGCAGAGCTCGACCGTTTCATACGCCCTGGCGTAACCACGATGCAGATCAACGACCTTGCCGAGGCGTTCATCGTCGACAGCCTGAAGGCACGCCCGGCGAGCAAGGGCCAGTATGGGTTCCCCTACGCGCTTAATACGTCAGTGGACCATGTGGTCTGCCACGGCATGCCGAAGGCTGATGAAGTGCTGAAGGAAGGGTCGATCATCAATGTCGACATCACCCTCGAACAAGGCGGCTATATCGCCGATTCGTCGAAGATGTATTGCCTTGGCGTGATCAGCGATGAGGCCCGGCGGTTGGTCGACACCACCTATGACGCGCTATGGAAAGGCATCGAGCAGGTGCGCCCGGGGGCGACGCTGGGTGACATTGGCCATGCTATCCAGGCCCATGCCGAAGCAGCGGGCTACAGCGTGGTGCGCGAATATTGTGGGCATGGCATTGGCCAGCAAATGCATGAAAAGCCGGAGGTGCTGCATTACGGGCAGCGCGGCATGGGCATGACGCTCAAGCCTGGCATGGTGTTTACCATCGAGCCGATGATCAACCAGGGCGGGCGTGGGACACGGACGTTGAAGGACGGGTGGACGGTGATCACCCGCGACCATACGCTTTCTGCGCAGTGGGAACATACGGTGGCGGTGACGGAGGCAGGGGTCGAGGTGCTGACGTTGCGGGAGGAAGAACGCAAGCGTTGATACCGCAGCGCGGCACAGACCCTGTGGGAGCGGGTTTACCCGCGAACACCGGCGAAGCCGGTGTTCATACACCGCGTCGCCTTCTTCGCGGGTAAACCCGCTCCCACAGGCCCCTGCTAACTGAATACGATAGGCTTGGCGCAGCAAAAATCAGCACAAACAAAAAAAGCGACCCTAAGGTCGCTTTTTCTGTAACTTCCGGGTGTTCAGTGGGCCCTGGAAGTTGAATATGGCGCAGCGGACGGGACTCGAACCCGCGACCCCCGGCGTGACAGGCCGGTATTCTAACCGACTGAACTACCGCTGCGCTATACATCGAGTGGTGGGTGATGACGGGATCGAACCGCCGACCCTCTGCTTGTAAGGCAGATGCTCTCCCAGCTGAGCTAATCACCCTTTCGTCTCGGTGTGGCGCGCATTCTACGGATGAGCCCCCACCCTGGCAAGCACTTTTTTCGACTTTTTTAAAAATTTTTTCGAAGCCTTTCAAAGACCTAGCAACGCTGGGCTTTTCTTCCTTTATATAAGGGTGCTGGCCCTCTGACAGGGTTGGACGGGAACCACCGCTCGGAGAATAATGCCCGCCTTATGCATTAAGGAGAGATTGCCCCTCATGTGGTTCAAGAACCTGCTGACCTACCGCCTGACCCAGGATGTTCCATTCGAAGCCGAAGCACTGGAAACCGCCCTGGCCAGCAAGCCGGCCCGTCCCTGCGCCAGCCAGGAGCTGACCACCTATGGCTTCGTCGCGCCATTCGGCAAGGGCGAAGACGCTCCCCTGGTGCACGTCAGCGGCGAATTCCTGCTGATCGCCGCGCGCAAGGAAGAACGTATCCTCCCAAGCAGCGTGGTGAATGACGCCGTCAAGGAGAAGGTCGAAGAGATCGAGACCGAGCAGATGCGCAAGGTCTATAAAAAGGAACGCGACCAGATCAAGGACGAGATCATCCAGGCCTTCCTGCCGCGCGCCTTCATTCGTCGCTCGATGATCTTCGCCGCCATCGCTCCGCGCCTGGGCGTGATCCTGGTCAACTCGGCCAGCGCCAAGCGTGCCGAAGACCTGCTGTCGACCCTGCGTGAAGTGATGGGCTCGCTGCCGGTACGCCCCGCTACCGTGAAGATCGCGCCAGCGGCCACCATGACCGACTGGGTCAAGTCGCAGCAAGCGGCCGAAGGCTTCTATGTACTGGACGAGTGCGAGCTGCGCGACACCGCCGAAGACGGTGGCATCGTGCGCTGCAAGCGCCAGGACCTGACCAGCGAAGAAATCCAGCTGCACCTGAGCACCGGCAAGGTGGTCACCCAGCTGGCCCTGGCCTGGCAGGACAAACTGTCGTTCGTGCTCGACGACAAGATGGTCATCAAGCGCCTGAAGTTCGAGGAGCTGCTGCAAGAGCAGGCCGAACAGGATGGCGGTGATGAGGCCCAGCAGCAGTTCGATGCCAGCTTCCTGCTGATGATGATGACCTTTACCGAATTCCTCCCGGTGCTGTTCGAGGCCTTGGGTGGGGAGGAGATTCCGCAAGGGGTCTAACCTTCATGCTTTGCCGGTGCTGGCCTGATCGTTAATCATTGACCAGTACCGGCCCTTTCGCGGGCGAGCCCGCGAAAGGGCCCTGGAAACTCACCTCTTTATATAAGTACAAGGACTTTCCCATGCGCGCCCTCGCCGCCCTCAGCCGCTTCGTCGGCAACACCTTCGCCCTCTGGGTGTTGGTGTTCGCCGTGCTGGCCTTCCTGCAACCGCAGTGGTTCATCGCCTTGAAAGTGGCCATCGTGCCGCTGCTGGGGCTGGTGATGTTCGGCATGGGCCTGACCCTCAAGCTCGACGACTTCGCTGCCCTCGCCCGCCAACCCTGGCGCGTGATGCTGGGGGTGGTGGCGCATTTCGTGATCATGCCGGGCATGGCCTGGCTGCTCTGCCAGCTGTTCCACTTGCCCGCCGAGATCGCCGTCGGGGTGATTCTGGTCGGCTGCTGCCCAAGCGGCACCGCCTCGAACGTGATGGTCTGGCTGTCCAAGGGCGACCTGGCGCTGGCGGTGGCGATCGCTGCGGTCACCACCCTGCTCGCCCCGCTGCTGACCCCAGCGCTGATCTGGTTCCTGGCCTCGGCCTGGCTGCCGGTCTCGTTCATGGACATGTTCTGGTCGATCCTGCAGCTGGTCATGCTGCCGATCGTGCTCGGCGTGCTGGCCCAGCGTCTGCTGGGCGCTCGGGTGCAGGCGGCCGTGCAGGTGTTGCCGCTGGTGTCGGTGGTGAGCATCGTCATGATCGTGTGTGCGGTGGTGGCGGCCAGCCAGGCGAAGATCGCCGAGTCGGGGCTGCTGATCATGGCGGTGGTGATGCTGCACAACAGCTTTGGCTATTTGCTGGGGTACCTGACCGGCAAGCTGTGCAAGTTGCCGCTGGCCCAGCGCAAGTCGCTGGCGCTGGAGGTGGGCATGCAGAACTCCGGGCTGGGGGCGGCATTGGCGGCGGCGCACTTCTCGCCATTGGCCGCGGTGCCGAGTGCGTTGTTCAGCGTTTGGCACAATATTTCCGGGGCGTTGCTGTCGACCTGGTTCCGGCGCCTGGAGGCGCCTTCGTCAGCCGTTGAGAATGGCGAGCCAGCCAGGGATTGATGCTGCCTGGCCTGGCCTCTTCGCGGGCAAGCCCGCTCCCACAGGTACTCCACTGCTCTCGGGGCATGTGGGGCCTGTGGGAGCGGGCTTGCCCCGCGAAGAGGCCGGCACAGGCTTGCCCAGCATTCAGAAAATGTGCACCCTATTGCCCACTGTGAGGACGACCTCACGACGCACCGCGTGAGCATTCCGGGGACGGCCCCATCCTTCACAACGATGGAGACACAGCATGTCCTGGATCATTCTTTTCTTCGCCGGCCTGTTCGAGGTTGGCTGGGCCGTCGGCCTGAAATACACCGACGGTTTCAGCAAGCCAATCCCCACCGTACTCACCGTCGGCGCCATGGTCATCAGCCTCGGCCTGCTGGGCCTGGCCATGAAGGAGCTGCCGCTGGGCACCGCCTATGCCATCTGGACCGGCGTCGGCGCTGTGGGCACGGTAATCGCCGGGATCATCCTGTTTGGCGAATCCATGGCCTTGGTGCGGCTGGTCAGTGTGGCGCTGATCGTCTGCGGCCTGATCGGCCTGAAAGTCAGCGCCAGCTGACCCGCGCGCTAACGCAAGTCGCCGCGCAAGCGGCTGACCTGCTCACGCAACGTATCCGGCTGCGCCGCCTCCACCGGGATGGCGGTGCCAGCCACGATGGTCACCCGCGACCACAAGCGTTTGAAAAACCCCTTGCCCGGGTCTCGGCTGAAGAAACTGCCCCACAGCCCCTGCAACGCCAACGGAATCACCGGCACCGGGGTTTCGCTGAGAATGCGGTTGACCCCGCCTTTGAACACATCGATCTCGCCATCACCGGTCAACTTGCCCTCCGGGAAGATACACACCAACTCACCCGCCGCCAGGTACTCGGCGATACGCGCGAAGGCACGTTCGTAAATGGCCTCGTCCTCACCGCGCCCCGCAATCGGGATGGCACCTGCTGTGCGGAACACGAAGTTGAGCACCGGCAGGTTGTAGATCTTGTAGTACATGACAAAGCGGATCGGCCGGCGGATCGCACCGCCGAGCAGCAGCGCGTCAACGAACGAAACGTGATTGCACACCAGCAGCGCCGCCCCTTCATCAGGGATGCGCTCCAAGTCGCGGTGCTCCACGCGGTACATCGAGTGGCTGAGCAGCCAGATCAGGAAGCGCATGGTGAACTCGGGCACGATCCTGAAGATGTAGGCGTTGACCGCGATATTGAGCAACGACACCACCAGGAACAACTGCGGGATGGTCAGTTCGGCCAGCCCCAGCAGGACGATGGTGAGGATTGCCGAAACCACCATGAACAACGCATTGAGGATGTTGTTGGCGGCGATCACCCGGGCCCGCTGATCTTCGGCCGTGCGCGCTTGGATCAAGGCATACAGCGGCACGATATAAAAGCCGCCGAACACCCCGAGCCCGACGATCGACACCAGGATCCACCAGGCCTGGCTCATGCCCAGCAGCGCCAACCAGTCGTGCGGCAGCGCCGCCGCCGGCACATCGCCGGAATGCCACCACCAGAGCAGGCCGAACAGGGTCAGGCCGAACGAGCCGAACGGCACCAGGCCGATTTCCACCTTGCGCCCGCTCAGCCGCTCGCACAGCAGCGAGCCGAGGGCGATGCCCACCGAGAACAGGGTCAGCACCAGGGTCACTACAGTGCCGTCGCCATGCAGCCAGTCCTTGGCGTACGCCGGGATCTGGGTCAGGTAGATGGCGCCGACGAACCAGAACCACGAGTTGCCCACGATCGAGCGCGACACCGCAGGCGTCTGCCCCAGGCCCATGCGCAGGATCGCCCAGGACTGCTTGAAGATGTTCCAGTCCAGGCGCATCTGCGGCGACACCGCCGCAGCGCGCGGGATCCAGCGGCTGGCCAGGTAGCCCAGCACCGCAGTGCCCACCACACCCCCGGCCACCACCGTGGCATAGCTGGCCGACGACATCATCACCCCGGCGCCGATGGTGCCGGCGAGGATCGCCAAAAAGGTGCCCATTTCGACCAGCCCGTTACCGCCCACCAGCTCTTCTTCACGCAGGGCCTGGGGCAGGATCGAATACTTCACCGGCCCGAACAGCGCCGAATGGGTACCCATGCCGAACAACGCCACCAGCATCAACGCAAGGTGATTAGTGATAAAGCCCAAGGCACCGATGGCCATGATGCCGATCTCGGCCAGCTTGATCGCACGGATCAGCGCATCCTTGGCGAACTTCTCGCCAAACTGCCCACCCAGCGCCGAAAACAGAAAAAACGGCAGGATGAACAGCAACGCGCAGAGGTTGACCCAGATCGAACGGTCACCGTCCCCCAGGCTGAGCTTGAACAGGATCGCCAGGATCAGCGATTGCTTGAACAGGTTGTCGTTGAACGCACCCAGCGACTGGGTGATGAAGAACGGCAGGAAGCGCCGCTTGCCGAGCAAGGTGAATTGCGAGGTGTGACTCATCGTCCTTGTTCCCTGAGGGGCTTTTAGCGTTGGAGGCGCGCAGGGCGCGAAAAGCCACAAATCTGCAGGGTAAAGCTTACTGCTGACAAGCCCTCTGCAGACTTATGCTGATACCCGGCAACCCCCAACGACAAGGAAGTGGCAATGATCGCCGCCCTCAAGCGCTACCCAGCGGCCGTACGCCTGCTACTCGCTACCACCTTTACCCTGACCCTGGCCCGCGCCCTTACCCTGCCTTTCCTGGTGGTATACCTGGCAAACAACTTCCAGCTGCCGGTGAGCCAGATCGGCCTGTTGATTGGCGGCGCGCTGATCATCGCCTCGCTGCTGAGCTTGTACGGCGGCCACCTGGTGGACACCGTACGCACTCACACACTGGTGGTCTTCAGCACCCTGGTGTTTGCCCTGGCGTTCTTCGGCGCCATGGCCAGCCACTCGGCCGCGTTGTTCTTTCTGTGCCTGGTACTGATCAACCTGGCCCTGGCCGTGGTCGACATTGCCGCCAAAGCCGGCTTTTGCACGCTGTTGCCGGTGGCAGAACGCGCCGAGGTGTTCGCCATCAACTACACCTTGAGAAACGTCGGCTACGCCGCCGGCCCGTTGCTGGGGGTGGCCATGTTGGAGCTGGACGACCACCTGCCCTTCATCGCCTCGGCGTTGATCGGCCTGGGAACGGGCCTGACCTATCAGCGGCTGGGCGACCGTGGCCTGCGGGCCGCTGCCCTGGCGCAACCGGGGGCCACTTTCGCGCAAGTAGCGCTGGGCCTGGCCCGTGACCGGCGGCTGGTGTACTTCACCTTGGGCGGTGTGCTCAGCGCCGTGGTGTTCGGCCAGTTCGGGGCCTACCTGTCGCAGTACCTGATAGTGACCACCAGCCCGGCCGAGGCGGCGCGCCTGGTTGGCTACCTGGTGACCACCAACGCGATCACGGTGATTGCCCTGCAATACCTGATTGGCCGGCGTATCAGCCGCCAGCGCCTGATGCCTTGGCTGCTGGCCGGGATGGGCCTGTTCATCGCCGGGCTGCTGGGGTTTTCATGGGCAAGCACGGTGCCGATGTGGTGCCTGGCGATGCTGGTGTTCACCCTGGGGGAAATCATCGTGATACCCGCCGAGTACATGTTCATCGACCTGATCGCCCCAGAGCACCTGCGCGGGGTGTATTACGGTGCACAGAACCTTTCCAACCTGGGCGCGGCGCTGGGGCCGGTGATGGTCGGGTTTGCCCTCGGGCACTGGTGGCCGGGGGCGATCTTCTACCTGCTGGTGTTGTCGGTGATACTGGCGGGGGTGTTTTACTGGCGGGGTACCCGCAGGTATTGATGTTGCCTGTACCGGCCTCTTCGCGGGTAAACCCGCTCCCACTGGAACACCACCGGCTTGAGCGCTGCGCAGTACCTGTGGGAGCGGGTTTACCCGCAAAGAGGCCGGTACAGGTGTAGGCCGATCCCTGCGACGACTCGCCACTGCGACCATCGTCGGCGCTGACGAACCTGCGCCTGCGTGCCAGACTGATTGATCGGGACCGCGTTACCTTTTTTGCTCCGGAGTTTTCATGTCGTTGTCCAGTGGGCTGATCGCCGTGGTCGCCCTGGCCTATATGGCCATCATGTTCGCCATCGCCTTTTACGGCGACCGACGCAGCACACCGTTGCCGCCGAAGCTGCGTGCCTGGGTGTACAGCCTGTCGCTGGCCGTCTACTGCACCAGCTGGACCTTCTTCGGGGCCGTCGGCCAGGCTGCCGAACAGCTCTGGGCGTTCCTGCCGATCTACCTGGGCCCGGTACTGCTGCTGATTTTTGCACCCTGGGTGCTGCAGAAGATGGTGCTGATCAGCAAGCAGCAGAACATCACCTCGATCGCCGACTTCATTGCCGCACGCTACGGCAAGTCGCAGACCCTGGCCGTGGTAGTGGCGCTGATCTGCCTGGTCGGCGTGCTGCCCTACATCGCCTTGCAGCTCAAAGGCATCGTGCTGGGCGTCAACCTACTGATCGGCGCCAACGCCGACGCCACCGGCACCCGCGTGCAGGACACTGCGCTGGTGGTATCGCTGGTGCTGGCACTGTTCGCCATCGTCTTCGGCACGCGCAGCCTGGACGTGACCGAGCACCACCGCGGCATGGTGCTGGCGATCGCCTTCGAGTCGTTGATCAAGCTGTTGGCGTTCCTGGCCGTGGGCATCTTCGTGGTGTTCAACCTGTACGACGGCTTTGACGACCTGTTCAGCCAGGCGCGCCAGTCGATCCAGCTGGAAAGCTACTGGCAGGAGACCATCAACTGGCCGTCGATGGTGGTGCAAACCGCGGTGGCCATGATGGCGATCATCTGCCTGCCACGGCAGTTCCATGTCACCGTGGTGGAGAACATCGAACCGCAGGACATGCGCCTGGCCCGCTGGGTGTTCCCGATGTACCTGGTGCTGGCTGCGCTGTTCGTGGTGCCAATCGCCCTGGCCGGGCAGATGCTGCTGCCGGGCACGGTGATGTCCGACTCGTTCGTCATCAGCCTGCCCCTGGCCGAGGCCCACCCGAGCCTGGCCCTGCTGGCCTTCATCGGTGGCGCCTCGGCGGCCACTGGCATGGTCATCGTCGAAGCCGTGGCGCTGTCGACCATGGTCTCCAACGACATGCTGCTGCCCTGGCTGCTGCGCCGCAACAATGCCGAGCGCCCGTTCGAAGCGTTCCGCCATTGGATGCTCTCGGTACGCCGGGTGACCATCGTGGTGATCCTGCTGCTGGCCTATGTCAGCTATCGCCTGCTCGGTTCGACCGCGAGCCTGGCGACCATCGGCCAGATCGCCTTCGCCGCCGTGACCCAGCTCACCCCGGCCATGCTCGGCGCGCTGTACTGGAAGCAAGCCAACCGGCGCGGTGTGTTCGCCGGCCTCGCCGCCGGCATCTTCCTGTGGTTCTACACCCTGGTGCTGCCGATTGCCGCCCATAGCGTGGGTTGGTCGCTCGAGCTGTTCCCGGGCCTGGCGTGGCTGCATGGCAACCCGCTGAACCTGCCGATCAGCCCATTGACCCAAGGCGTGGTGCTGTCGCTGGCGGGTAACTTCACCTTGTTTGCCTGGGTGTCGGTGCTGTCGCGCACGCGGGTGTCAGAGCACTGGCAGGCTGGCCGCTTCATCGGCCAGCAGACCAGCGCCCGCCCTAGCAGCAAACCGCTGCTGGCAGTGCAGATCGACGACCTGCTGACCCTGGCCTCGCGCTTCGTCGGCGAAGAACGTGCGCGGCAGAGCTTCATCCGCTTCGCCTACCGCCAGGGCAAAGGCTTCAACCCCAACCAGAACGCCGACGGTGACTGGATCGAGCACACCGAACGCTTGCTCGCCGGGGTGCTCGGCACGTCGTCGACCCGAGCCGTGGTCAAGGCCGCCATCGAAGGCCGCGACATGCAGCTTGAAGACGTGGTGCGCATCGCCGACGAAGCCAGCGAGGTGCTGCAGTTCAACCGCGCGCTGCTGCAAGGGGCTATCGAGAACATCAACCAGGGCATCAGCGTGGTCGACCAGAACCTGCACCTGGTGGCCTGGAACCGCCGCTACCTGGAGCTGTTCAACTACCCCGACGGGCTGATCAGCGTTGGCCGGCCGATTGCCGACATCATCCGCTACAACGCCGAGCGCGGCCTGTGCGGCCCGGGCGAGGCACAGGTTCACGTGGCGCGGCGCCTGCACTGGATGCGCCAAGGCCGCGCGCATTCCTCCGAGCGGCTGTTCCCCAACGGCCGGGTCATCGAGCTGATCGGCAACCCGATGCCCGGTGGCGGCTTTGTCATGAGCTTCACCGACATCACCCCGTTCCGCGAAGCCGAACAGGCGCTGCGCGATGCTAACGAGGGCCTGGAGCAGCGGGTGGCGGAGCGTACCCATGAGCTGTCGCAGCTCAACCAGGCGCTGTCCGAGGCAAAGAGCCAGGCCGAGGCGGTGAGCAAGTCCAAGACTCGCTTCCTGGCCGCAGTCAGCCACGACCTGATGCAACCGCTGAACGCCGCGCGGCTGTTCTCCGCCGCCCTGTCGCAACAGGCCGAGGGCATGAACGAGGAGGCCCAGCAACTGGTGCAGCACATGGACAGCTCGCTGCGCTCGGCCGAAGAACTGATCAGCGACCTGCTGGACATCTCACGCCTGGAGAACAACAAGATCACCCCGGACGCCAAGCCGTTCGCCCTCAACGAGCTGTTCGACACCCTGGGCGCCGAGTTCAAGGTACTGGCCGCCGAGAAAGGGCTGGAGTTCCGCCTGCGCGGCAGCCGCCTGCGGGTCGACAGCGACATGAAGTTGCTGCGCCGCGTGCTGCAGAACTTCCTGACCAACGCCCTGCGCTATGGCAAAAGCCCGATTCTGCTGGGTGCCCGCCGCCAGGGCGAACGCCTGTGGCTGGAAGTGTGGGACCGCGGCCCGGGGATCGCCGACAACAAGCTGCAAGAGATTTTCCAGGAGTTCAAACGCCTGGACAGCCACCAGACCCGTGCCGAAAAAGGCCTGGGCCTGGGCCTGGCCATTGCCGATGGCCTGTGCCGGGTACTGGGCCATAGCCTGGAAGTGCGCTCATGGCCCGGCAAGGGCACGGTGTTCCGCGTCAGCGTCCCGATCGCCCGCCAAGCGGCGCCCGCGCCCAGCGCGCCGGTGGAGCAGACGGGCCAACCGCTGGCCGGGCTGCAGGTGCTGTGCATCGACAATGAAGACAGCATCCTGATTGGCATGAACAGCCTGCTCAGCCGTTGGGGCTGCCAGGTCTGGACCGCCCGCAACCGCGCCGAATGCGAGGCCTTGCTGGCAAACGGCATGCGCCCGCACCTGGCGCTGGTGGACTACCACCTGGACGACGGCGAAACCGGCACCGAGCTGATGGGCTGGCTACGCGCCCGGCTGGGCGAGCCGGTGCCTGGGGTGGTGATCAGCGCCGACGGCAGCAAAGAGACCATCGCCCTGGTGCATGCCTCAGGCCTGGACTACCTGGCCAAGCCGGTCAAGCCGGCAGCCTTGCGCGCCCTGCTCAATCGGCATCTGAGCCTGGTTCAGTAACCGCTTCGTCCGGAAGGGTTTCATCGGACAGCGCCCGCTCCAGCAAGTCTGCCGGCAGGCTCTTGCTGGCACGGGCACCCAAGAGCTTGAGCTGCTCGCTGCGGCTGACCAGGTTACCGCGCCCTTCGCACAGTTTGTTGCGCGCCGCGGCGTAGGCCTTGTCCACCTGCTGCAAGCGGTTGCCTAGCTCGTCCAAATCCTGGATGAACAGCACGAACTTGTCGTACAGCCAGCCGGCACGCTCGGCGATCTCGCGGGCGTTCTGGCCTTGGCGCTCCTGCTTCCACAAGCTGTCGATCACCCGCAGTGTGGCCAGCAGCGTGGTCGGGCTGACAATCACGATGTGCCGGTCGAAGGCTTCCTGGAACAGGTTAGGCTCGGCCTGCAGGGCCGCCGAAAAAGCGGCCTCGATGGGCACGAAAAGCAGGACGAAATCCAGGCTGTGCAGGCCTTCGAGGCGGTTATAGTCCTTACTCGACAGGCCTTTGACGTGGCTGCGCAACGACTGCACATGCTGCTTGAGCGCAGCCTCGTCATTGCTGCCAACAAACTGCTGGTAAGCCGTGAGGCTGACCTTGGCGTCGACCACGACCTGCTTGTCGCCGGGCAACATGATCAGCACATCGGGCTGGAAACGCTCGCCATCGGCGCTCTTCAGGCTGACCTGGGTCTGGTATTCGCGGCCCTTCTCCAGGCCCGCGTGCTCCAGTACCCGCTCCAGGATCATCTCGCCCCAGTTGCCTTGGGTTTTCTGGCCCTTGAGCGCCTGGGTGAGGTTGGTAGCTTCGTCGGACAGGCGCTGGTTGAGCTGCTGCAAGCGCTCCAGTTCCTTGCCCAGGGAGAAACGCTCGCGTGACTCCTGCTGGTAGCTTTCCTCGACGCGCTTCTCAAAGGCCTGGATGCGGTCCTTGAGCGGGTCGAGCAGTTGGCCCAGGTGTTGCTGGCTGGTCTGGGCAAAGCGTTGCTCGCGCTCGTCGAAGATTTTCGTGGCCAGGTCGGAGAACTGCGCGCGCAGGGTGTCGCGGGCCTCTTGCAGGTCTTCCAGGCGTTGTTGGTGGTTTTCCTGCTGCTCGCGCAGCTCCGCCTCCAGGCGTGCGCCTTGGGCTTCCAGGCGGCGCAGCTCGACTTCACGGTTGGCGCGTTCGAGGCTCCAGGCGTGGGCGGCATCGCGGGCATTGTCGCGGTCGATCTGCAGCAACTCCAGCTCCCGGCCCTGGGCTGCCAGCTGGGCTTGCTTGACGGTGTTGGCTTCGCTGAGGTCGCTGACTTCGTCGCGGCTGGCGTCCAGTTGCGCCTGCAACCCGGCCAGAGACAACTGGGCAGCGTTGAGGCGCTCTTGGAGCAGAGCCTGTTCACCCTGTCGGGCGCCCTGGCGACGCTGCACCTGCATCACCCACACCAGGCAGGGCAACGCACCTGCCACCAAGCCCAGCAGAATGCTGGCCAGATCCACTGTCATGGTTACCCCGATCGAACATGATGAATGCTGCGCAGCTTATCAGCCTGGGAACTGGCCTTGCGCCTTTTCACGCGTCACCATCAACCGGAAAACCACTGCCCCAGCAGCCGCCGCGCTTCCTGCGAGCCCTGCGCAGCGGCCAACTCCAGCCAGTAGCGGGCCTGGTCCGGCTCGCTGGCCTGGCACAACCGGGCATATTCCAGCTGCGCGCGGCGATCACCGGCGCGGGCAGCCTGGCGCAGCAGCGCGTGGCCGATACGCCGGTCGCGGGCATTGCCGCAATCACGGCACAGCATCTGCTCCAGCCGGCTCTGGGCCACCACCACGCCCTGGCGCGCTGGCTGTTTCAGCAAGCGGCCTGCCAAGTGCTTGACCTGAGGCTTGTCACCCAGGCGCGGGCTATCGAGCAGCCACAGGGCCACTTTCAGTGAGAAGCGTTTGGGTGGAGGCACTGACGAGGCGTCAGCAGGGTTGGCGAGGTGTTTACCGCGAAACTTCATGAGCAACAGGCAAGGTGACTCGAAAGGCGCGCCACTCTACTCCATTTTTTCTGGCATGGCCTGTCGATTTCTGGAGGATTGAAAAAAAATTTGATGATCTTTTCTTGACGTTTTCGAGTGGATGACCAACCGGTCTAGCGGCGCCCGAAGATTGTCCGACAGTTCCCTGGGTTGCTGGCACACCCGTCCTAGAGCAAGCGCTTGGGACAATCCACAGTTCCTGTGGATAACTCGGTGGACAACCCCCTCAAGCGGCCCTTAAACCCCCGTGAAATGGGGCCTGCAGTCAAACTGACGATTTTTTCACCAGCTAAAATTAGTGTTTTTTTTCATTGACTTAACTCACCAGTCAAGGCATTGGCGACGCTGTAGAGGGCTGTTGCGGGTGTGTTACAGCGTGCGCGCCAAATGTGAACAACTGCCCCGCACGCCTTCATTTGGGTGCACAAAAACAGCACATCCTCGGTAATGACAGCCCTTTGCCCCCCTTCCCAGCCCGCGAAAGAAGCGCCATACTGCTCGGCTAGCCTGGGCAGGCGCACAAACACTTGCCAAAGCACTTTATCTGCGGTAAGGTGCGCCTCGTTAGTACCAAGCTGAAAGTCAATTCTGGCCAGAAGCGTCCTTGCAACGCTGCTCTCCCAAAAGCAGGCATTGCTGAAACCAGGACCGGCCACACTCGATGATTCCCTCGCCAGCCAAACGCTGCCCAAGCACGAATCACCTTGCAGATTGATCAGGATTCCACCCCGACGGCCTAGAACCTTGGCCCCGGCGTGCTGCCTGCCCTCTTAAGTACCTACCAGTCAGCCCAAGCGCCCACATTTGATTGCGCTCTCTCTGGCTGCTTTGTTCCAGTCAGGTTCGTTTCGTCCCTTAATAAAGGCGTCACTGGAACGTTTCTATCATGCACGGATCATACCCTCCGTGTTTAAAGCAGGAACCTCCAATAATATGCAAACTCATCCACACATTCAGGCTGCCATTGGCACCCTTTCCCAGGCCTTCTCGCCGTTGAAGTGCCTTATCGTTGCCCCTCGCAAGGGCAGCTTCAGCTTTACCCTGGTGGACGAACACGGCGTCGCCTGCCACACCGAACGCCTGTACCCTGAACAGTACAGCCGCAAGGAACCCCTGCAGGCAGTGATCGCCCGGACCCGTCAGTCGCTCACCGCGTGAGCGGCAAATACGGCGGCATTCAGGCGCTGAATCATTGCCCAGGTAGCCTGCCTGATCGTTCTTGGCGTAATTGCCCCATGGCATATAGCCTCGAACGTCAGGCAGCAATCGATTTAAAAACAGCTCTTTACACCACGATTATCACACTACACTTCAACTCGAGCGGTGCTAACCGCTTCCGGCGGGCCTGATCATTCACCAGCTGCCAAGCTCCAGCGCCCGTCCGGCCCTTACTTGCTCGAGGGCATCATGGGTATCGCGGCGAATGAATTGTGTCTGTATGTGATCCGACCCACCCTGGTCTACCTGGACCGCCACTGCCCTAGCGCTGAAGCATTGCTACTGGGCATCGCCGCCAGCCAGTCGGCCCTAGGCTCAGCCTTGCACGACCGGCGTGGCCATGGCCTCTACCGCATCGGCGAAACCCGTCACCAGGCGCTCTGGGACGAGTATCTCGCCCGCGACCCTGACCTCGCCAGCCTGGTCCGCGGCCTGGCCAGCCAACACGCCTTTCTTGGCGGCCCGCACCTGGAACTCACGGTAAACCTTCGCTATTCCACCGCCATCGCCTGGATGCTGGTCGAGGCGCAAGCCACGCCCCTGCCTGCCGCTGACGACTTGCTGGGCCTGGCGCGGATCTGGCGCCAGGTTTTCCACCCTCAAGGTCGCCTGCGCGACTTCACCCACGCCTGGCATACCTGCATAGATCAGAGATTGCCTCAGGCATCTTAGGAAACGCCCTACAGCTTTACCGGAAAAAATGGAATTTTGGTCGGATTGTCCTACAAAACCGCTCTATCTCCTGTGATTGAGGCTATAGCGCGGCGGGCAATTTGTTGGTAGCTTTTCGCCCCGGAGATCCCAAGGAGTTTCTAATAATGAAAAAAGTAATGCTCAAAACCTCCCTCGGCGTAGCCGTTGCGCTTGCTTCCAGCCAACTGCTCGCCAGCGGCTTTGCCCTGAACGAACAGAGCATCAGCAGCATGGGGACAGGTTTCGCGGGACGTTCTTCTTCTGCCGAAGATGCCAGCACCGTGTTTGGCAACCCAGCCGGCATGTCCCGCCTCAAGCGCGAACAGATCACCGTGGGCGGCGCCGCCGTCATCGCCAAGTCCGATATCTCGGGCCCTGGCAGCAACCTCGGGGGGGAAACCGATGGTGACATGGTGCCTGTCGTTGGCGTACCCATGGGCTACTACGTCAAGCCGATCGATGATCACTGGAGCGTCGGTTTCGGCGTCTACGTGCCCTTCGGCCTGGTGACCGACTACGGCAGCGACGATGCTGCTCGCTACTGGGGCAAAAAGAGCCACGTCGAGGTGGTGACCTTCCAGCCAACCGTCAGCTACGCCTTCAACGACAAGGTTTCGATCGGTTTCGGTCCAACCATCAACCGCATCAAGGGTGAACTGGGCTCGAGCCTGATCAACCCGTTCAGCCCTGGCCGCAACGACGGCGAAGTGAAGATCAAGGGCGATGACACCGCCGTGGGCTACAACATCGGTATCCTGGTCCAGGCCACCGACAGCACCCGCGTCGGCCTGACCTACCACTCGATGGTCGACTACAAGCTCGAAGGCAAGACCCGCGTCAGCACCCCGCTGATCGGGCCGTTCAACGGCAACAAGTTCGATGCCACCCTGAAGATCAAGACGCCTGAGTCTGTCGATCTTTCGGTCACCCACGAACTCGACGACCAGTGGACCCTGTACGCAGGCAGCACCTGGACCCGTTGGAGCCGCCTGGAAGACATCACCGTGCAGAACGATGTGCCGGCACCGCTGGCAGGTTCGGCGTTCCAGACCATCACCGAAGAGCAGAACTGGCACGACACTTGGGCACACGCCATTGGCGCGTCGTACAAGGTCAACAAGGAGTGGGTACTGCGTACCGGCTTCACCGTCGACCAGTCGCCAACCAACAACCACGACCGTTCACCGCGCATCCCGACTGGCGATCGCAAGGTGTTCAGCCTGGGTGCCGGTTGGAGCCCAAGCGAAGACATGACCATCGACGTGGCGTATTCCTACCTGTGGGAAGAGGACACCAAGGTCAACCAGGTCAGCGCGACCAAAGGCAGCTACCAGGCCAAGTACGAAAACAGCGCTCACGGCGTCGGTGCATCCCTCACCTACCGCTTCTGAGTCGTCCCCGCAGTATGGAAAACCGCCCTCGTGGCGGTTTTTTCATGCCTGGATCTTCCAGCTGTCACCCAGGCATTCATGCAGGTAGTCCATGAATGCGCGCACCTTCGCGGTCATGGCAAAACGATCGGCCAAGCACAGGTAGATGTCCATGGGCTCGGTCTGGGCATAGGCCTGGCCGTTGTCGCGGTATTCGAACACAGGCACCAGCGCGCCCGACGCCAGGTAAGGCCGCACGATGAACTCAGCCAGCCGCGTGATGCCGCCATCGTGCAGGGCCATCTGCGTCAGGGCGTCGATATCGTCACTGATCAGCACGGTGCCGAAATCCGCTTCAAAACGCAGCCCGTCGCGCATGAAACCCCACCGCAAGAAGCGGCCGTCGACCGGATAGCGGAACACCAGGCAGCGGTGCTCGCGCAACGCCTCGGGCGTGGCAGGCACGCCGGCGCTTGCCAGGTAACCGGGAGAGGCGCAGCAGATGAACGGAATACGGGCAATGTGCCTCGCCAGCAGGTGGTCCTCCAACTGCGGGGCGATGCGCAGGCTGACATCGACGTCCTCGCGTGCATGGTTGACCCGTCGATCAGTCGTTACCAACTCTATCGACAGCTGGGGGTAACGGGCACTGAATGCCGGGATCAAGGGCGCCAGCACATGGCGACCGAAGGCCGAGGTCGAGGCAATGCACAGGCGGCCCTGGGGCTCACTGTCGGGGGTGGTGACGGCCAGTTCGGCCTGGGCAAGGTCTCGGTCCACCTGCCTGACCCGCTCGTAGTAGAGCGTGCCGGCGGGGGTCAAAGCCATGCTGCGCGTGGTGCGGGTGAGCAAGCGCACCTGCAGATGCGCTTCGAGGCGTGCGAGGTTCTGGCTCACCGCCGCCGGGCTGAGCCCCAGGCCGCGCGCCCCGGCAGCGATGCTGCCGGCCTCGACCACTTTGATGAAGCTGCGGATGGCATTGAGCAAGTCCATGTCGAGCCCTTGGGATTCGTAAGAATCTCTTTATAAAGAACTCAATGACGATGGTCTACAGCCCTGCCACCGACGATTGCTAACCTGCGCCTCCACTCATCTTTCTGGAGTTCGCATGAGCAACCTGTCCCCTACGCGCAGCCGGCGCAAACTGCGCCCCAGTGCCACACCGTACGTGTTCGCCTTCTACATGTCGTCAATCATGGCGTTATTGATGTGCTTGGTGATCACTGCGGCCAACGCCGGAGTGAACCCACAGTATCTGAGCAACGTATTGAAGGCCTACCAACTGGCCATGCCGGTGGCGTTCCTCTGCGTGCTGATGGTCAGGCCGGTGGTGCTACGGCTGGTGGCGATTACCGTTCACCCCCATTAACGCCTCCCTCATTGAATCACCACACCCTTTGTAGGAGCAGCCTT
>NZ_BNTL01000016.1:155710-179348 GCF_022179005.1 Pseudomonas sp. PAGU 2196
AGGCTGCTCCTACAAAAAAAGCGGCACTATGGCTGCGATGCGATGGCCTTCTCGATCGCTGCTCTGAATACCGTATCGTCCGGCCTGGACGGATGGCAATCACCGCCCCCCCATTGAATCACCACACCCTTTGTAGGAGCAGCCTTGTGCTGCGAAGAGGCCGGCACAGGCAACAGACATAGCCGATACCTGCACCGGCCTCTTCGCAGCACAAGGCTGCTCCTACAAAAAAAGCGACACTATGGCTGCGATGCGATGGCCTTCTCGATCGCTGCCCTGAAGGCCGTATCGTCCGGCCTGGACGGGTGGCAATCACCGCCCCCCATTGAATCACTACACCCTTTGTAGGAGCAGCCTTGTGCTGCGAAGAGGCCGGCACAGGCAACAGACATAGCCGATACCTGCACCGGCCTCTTCGCAGCACAAGGCTGCTCCTACAAAAAAAGGGCTATGGCTGCGATGCGATGGCCTTCTCGATCGCTGCCCTGAAGGCCGGGTCGTCCGGCTTGGTCAGGCTAGAGAAGCTGCCAATCACCTTGCCCTTGCGGTCCACCACGTACTTGTAGAAATTCCACTTCGGCGCATTGCTCTGGCGCGCCAGCTCACTGAACAGCGGGATTGCATCCTTGCCACGCACTGGCTGGGCCTTGGTCATGGTGAAGGTCACCCCGTAATTGGCGTAGCAGACCTTGGCAATCTTCTCGCTGTCGGCGTCTTCCTGCTTGAAGTCATTAGAAGGCACACCGAGCATCTCCAAGCCCTGCTCGTGGTACTCCTTATACGTCGCCTCAAGCCCCTCGAACTGCGGCGCAAACCCGCAATAGCTGGCGGTGTTGACCACCACCAGCGGCTTGCCGGCAAACCGCTGGCACAGATCAACCTGCCCTTTGCCACGCAGTTCGGGCAGGCTGCCCTGCAACAAGGCCGGGCAATCCGCAGCCCAGCTCGACGTGGCGGCAAGCAGGGCCAGCACAGGCACCGTCAACCAATGTGCACGCATCGTTCGTTTCTCCCGCAAGACAATCCTTGAACTTGCAGGGTAGCGCTTAACAAACCCCCATGCCCAGTTGCATCAACGCCAACCCACCCTGGTGCCACCCCCACCACACCAGCGCCAGTAGCACGATCGCGGCAACGGCGAGCAAGCCTTGGGCCAGGTAGCGTTTCATGCGGCCTGGGCCTGCAGGCGGGCGACCGGGCGTTCACGCACCGGCCAGTTGAGGGCGGCGGCCAGCAGGCTGAGCAGGATCGAAATCTGCCAGACCAAGTCGTAGTTGCCCGTGCGGTCGTAGACCACCCCGCCCAACCAGCCGCCCAGGAAGGCGCCCAGCTGGTGGAAGAGGAACACGATGCCGCCCAGCATCGACAGGTTGCGCACACCAAACAGTGTCGCCACTGTGCCGTTGGTCAACGGGACGGTAGAGAGCCACAGCAAGCCCATGGCGATGCCGAACAGGTAGGCGCTGAATTGGGTCACAGGCGCCCAGAGGAACAACACAATCACGACTGCGCGGAGCAGATAAAGCCCTGTAAGCAGGCGCGGCTTGGACATGCGCCCGCCCAGCCAGCCGGCGGTGAAGGTGCCGACGATGTTGAACAGGCCCACCAGTGCCAACACCGTGGTGCCCGTGGTCGCAGCCAGGTGTTGGTCGACAAGGTAGGCCGGCAGGTGCACGCCGATGAACACCACCTGGAACCCGCAGACGAAAAAGCCCAGCGCCAGCAGCCAGAACCCGGTATGCGAGCAGGCTTCACGCAGGGCCTGGCCCAAGGTCTGTTCGGCGCCATGGCTGGGCAGCGGGCGGTCACGCAACAGGCCGACGAGGGGTACGATGAGTGCCACCATCAGGCCCAGGACCAGCAACGCGGCGGACCAGCCCAGCCACTCGATCAAGCCAAGGGTGCCGGGCAGCATGGCGAACTGGCCGAATGAACCGGCCGCACTCGCAATACCCATCGCCATGCTGCGTTTGTCGGCCGGCACGGCGCGCCCAACCACACCCAGGATGACCGAGAACGAGGTGCCGGAAAGGCCGATGCCAATCAGCAGGCCAGCGCTCAACGACAGCGACCAGGCAGAGTCGGCCATCCCCATGAACATCAACCCGGCGGCGTAGAGAATGCCACCGATGATCACCACGCGCGCCGCGCCCACGCGGTCAGCCAAGGCGCCGGCGAACGGTTGTGCCAGCCCCCAGATGAGGTTTTGCAAAGCGATGGCGAAGGCAAACACACCTCGCCCCCAGCCAAAGTCGGCGCTCATCGGCGCCAGGAACAGGCCAAAGCCGTGTCGCACACCCAAAGACAGCGCCAGTATCAACGCTGCCCCCACAAGCACCCACCCGCTGGTTCGCCACACCGAAGTCATTGTCGTTATCTCCAGCACATCGCAAGGTTTTGCGGGTATATACCCGCTTATAGTCGCATCAGCTCAAGCCAGTTGTTCCAGCAAGCGCACCAACTCGTCACGCTGCCCAACGCCCAGGCGCTCGACCAGCAACCCTTGGGCCTGCTCCCAGGCCGGGTAAGCTGCTTGCAGCAGCGTCTTGCCGGCTTCTGTCAGCAGCACCACGCGGTTGCGTTGGTCGTCGCCGTCAGCCAAGGCCACCAGGCCATCGGCTTCGAGCACCCGCAGGTTGCGCCCCAAGGTGCTGCGTTCGAGGCCCATGGCCTCGGCCAAGGTGGTGATGCTTGGGCGGTCAAGCCGCTGCAAGTGCCGTAACAGGGAAAACTGGGCGACATTGATGCCGAAGCCGGCAAGGGCCTCGTCATAATGCCGGCTCACCCCACGGGCGGCACGACGCAGATGGGTACAGATGCATTCACTGGTCAGCATGGATACGTGTATATACCCGCGTCATGGGTGTTGCAAGAAGTTTCATCAAGATGAACCGCGGCGTGCGAGATCGCGTGCAGGTGATTCAGAGGCCCAGCGCCAACCCGAGCACCACGGTCAGCTCCAGCAACTCGAGCATCGCCCCGGCGGTGTCACCGGTCGTGCCGCCCAGGCGCCGACACATGAGGCGCCGCAACCAGACGAACACAGCCACGGCTGCAACCAGCACCCAGATCGCGCCCCAACCGCCCACTGCAAGGCACAGGGCTGCACTGGCGAGCAATACCCACCCAGCAGCAGCGCGCGGCAGATGTTCGGCCAGCGCCTGCCCCAGGCCACCGGGGCGTACGTAGGGCGTACAGAGGAACAGGCCCAGCATCGCCGCACGCCCCACCACCGGTGCCAGCAGCAGTTCAAGCCCTGCCCCACGCTCGACAAGTACCCACAACGCACAGCACTTCAGCAACAGCACCAGCACCAAGGTCACTACAGCGATCGGCCCGCTGCGCGGATCTTTCATGATCCGCAGCGTGCGCTCTCGGTCACCGAAGCCACCCAGCCAGGCATCGGCGCTGTCGGCCAACCCGTCCAGGTGCAGGGCGCCGCTGAGCAACACCCACAGCGCCAGCAGCAACGCCGCATGCAAAGGCGCGGGCGTGCCGTGCAGCAGGTGATTGGCCAGCCACAACAGCAGGCCGAACAGCAGCCCGACCAGTGGGTAGCACAACAGCGAGCGGCCTACTTGCTGCGGCGCCGGCATGCCCGGCAAACGCACCGGCAGGCTGCTGAGAAACTGCAAGGCGATCCAGAACGGCAGCATGTCAGTGCGCCTCGCCCAATTGACCGTCGTCACGCAGCACCAGGCGCACCAATGCGCCGTGGGCAACTTCCACCTGCAGCAACTGCTCCCGGGGCAGGCCACGTGCGCGGGCCAGCAACAGGCGCATCACCCCGCCGTGGGTGACCAGCAGCACGCGCTTGCCGGCATGCTGCTGGCTCAAGCGCTTGACGCCCGCCAGTACCCGTTCGGCAAACGCACTGACCGGTTCGCCATTGGGCGGGGTATAGCCATAAGGGTCGGCCCAGAAGCGCCCCAGCGCATCGGCCTGGTCTTCCATGATCTGCGCCGCGCTGCGGCCTTCCCAGTCACCGAAATGCAGCTCCTGCAAGGCGGCCTCGCGCTGTACCGGCAGGTGCAGGCGTGCACCCAGCTCATCGGCAAAACGCGCACAGCGCTGCAGCGGCGAGCTGACCAGCACCTGCCACGGGCCCGCTTCGGCGACCGCGCTGCGCATTTGCGCCCAGCCTTTTTCAGTCAGCGCATCATCAAGGCTGCCACGCAGGCCACCCTGCTCCGTTTCGCCGTGGCGCAACAGGTCGAGGATCATGCCGGGCGGTCCGCCACGGCCGCTTCGGCAAACGTCGCCATCTGCCCGTGCAACGCGCAGGCCAGGCGCAACAAGGGGACTGCCAAGGCGGCGCCGCTGCCCTCGCCCAGGCGCAGGCCCAGCGCCAGCAACGGCTCGGCCTGCAACGCTTCGAGCAAAGCCTTGTGCCCTGGCTCCGCGCCCTGGTGGGCAAACAGCAGCCATGCCCGGCATTGCGGGTTGAGGCGTACCGCCACCAGCGCAGCAACGCTGCAGATAAAGCCGTCCACCAGTACCGCGACGCCCTCTTGCGCGCAGGCGATGTAAGCGCCCGCCAAGGCGGCGATCTCGAAACCGCCGACACAGGCCAGCGCCTGCAACGGGTCGTCAGCACGCAGGCCATGCAGGATCAGCGCACGTTCGATGACTTCAGCCTTGTGCCGCACACCGGCGTTGTCCAGGCCAGTGCCTGGGCCGCTCAACTCACGCGCTGGGCAGCCCAGCAAGTTACTGGCCAGGGCGGCGGCAGCGGTCGTGTTGCCGATGCCCATTTCGCCACCGATGAACAACTGCGCGCCCTGTTCGGCGGCCCGCAACGCGCTGTCGCGGCCGGCCTGCAAGGCGGACTGCAACTGGGCCTCGGTCATCGCCGGCTGGCGGGCGAAGTTGGCGGTGCCGGCGCCCAGGCGCAGATGCCGCACACCGGGCAGCGCCAGGCTGGGGTCGATGGTGCCGAGGTCGACCACTTCCAGGCTGGCCTGCAGCTGGCGCGCCAGCACGCTGATCGCCGCACCCCCGCCAACAAAGTTGCGCAGCATTTGCCCGGTCACGGCTTGCGGGTAGGCCGAAATGCCCTCCTCTACCACACCGTGGTCACCGGCGAAGATCGTGATCGCCAGTTGGTCCACCGTTGGCCGCTCACGGCTTTGCAGGCCCGCCAGGTGCACGGCCAGGCCTTCCAGCTGGCCGAGCGAACCGGCAGGTTTGGTCAGCTGTTGCTGACGGGCGCGGGCCTGGTCCATGGCGGCGTTGTCGAGGGGTTGGCAGGCATCACGCCACCAGGCTTGAGTCATAGTGCAGGTCCTTTGAGCATAAGGGGCAGGCCAGCCACGGTCAGCACAACGCGCTGACAGCGTTCAGCAACGGCCTGGTGTAGCCAGCCGGCCTGGTCGACATAACGCCGGGTCAGTTCACCCATGGGCACCACGCCCAGGCCGGTTTCGTTGCTGACCAAGACAACCGTGCCGGGCAACTGCGTCAGGCAGTCAAGCAGCGCATCGCGCTCCTCGGCCAGGCGCTGGTCGTTGTCGAGCATCAGCAGGTTGGTCAGCCACAGGGTCAGGCAATCCACCAACAGGCAGCGCCCTTCGGCCGCTTCGCGGCGCAGCACCGCCGCCAGTGCCAGGGGTTCTTCGATCAACCCCCAGTCAGCGGGCCGGCGTTGGCGATGCAAGCGCACGCGTTCGTTCATTTCGCCGTCCAGCGGCTCGCTGGTGGCGATGTAGGTGACCGGCAGGCCGCTGTCGCTGGCCAGCTGTTCGGCCAGACGGCTCTTGCCGGAACGGGCGCCGCCGAGGATCAGGTTGAGCATTTCAGGCGACTCCACACAGCGTGCGCAGGTGCGCGGTGTCCATGTGTTTTTCCACCAGGTCCGCCAGGCGTTCGATGTCACGCTCGCGCAGGGCCTGGTAGTCGATAGTCTCTGCATCGGCCAGCCCCGCCCAGCGCAGCAACGCGGCGCATGACTGGCTGCCTTCGAACAGGCCATGCAGGTAGGTGGCGAGGATCTGCCCGTCGGCGCTGATGGCGCCGTCACAGCGGCCATCGTCCAGCTGCACGGCGGGGCGCTCCAGGGCCGGGCCCTGGGTGACGCCGGCATGGATCTCGTAGCCAGAAACCGGCGCGTGTTCCAGGGTCACGGTACCGGCAACGTTGCGCAGTTGCTTGTCGGCCTCCAGTACCGTGGCGTAGTCCAGCAGGCCCAGCCCAGGGCTGGAGCCCGCCGGCCCTTCCAGGCCCAGCGGGTCGTGCACGTGAGCCCCGAGCATCTGCAGGCCGCCGCAGATGCCGATGAGCTTGCCGCCATAGCGCAAGTGGCGGGCAATGGCGGTATCCCAGCCCCGCTCGCGCAGTTGCGCCAGATCGCCCCGCACGCTTTTCGAGCCAGGCAGGATGATCAGGTCGGCAGGCGGTATCGGCTGGCCCGGCCCGATGAACTGCAAATCCACTTGCGGGTGCAGGCGCAGCGGGTCGAAGTCGGTGTGGTTGCTAATGCGCGGCAGCACCGGCACGATCACCTTCAGCACGCGCTCCCCCTTGGCCACCTGGCGCACATCGATGCCGTCCTCGGCCTCCAGGTGCAGGTCTGTGACATACGGCAACACGCCCAGCACCGGCTTGCCGGTACGCGCTTCGAGCCAGTCCAGCCCAGGCTGCAGCAAGGTGATGTCACCGCGGAAGCGGTTGATGACGAAGCCTTTGACCCGCGCCTGTTCACTCGGCGACAGCAGCTCCAGCGTGCCCACCAGGTGAGCGAACACCCCACCGCGGTTGATGTCAGCCACCAGGATCACCGGGCAGTCGACCGCTTCGGCAAAGCCCATGTTGGCGATGTCGCCGGCACGCAGGTTGATCTCTGCCGGCGAGCCCGCACCTTCGACCATGACCACCGGGTACGCGGCGCTCAGGCGCTGGTGTGACGCCAGCACCGCTTGCATGGCGATGGCCTTGTAATCGTGATAAGCCACTGCATTCATGCTGGTGACCGCGCGACCGTGGATGATCACCTGGGCGCCAGTGTCGCTGTTGGGCTTGAGCAGCACCGGGTTCATGTCGGTGTGCGGCGCCAGCCGGCAAGCCTGGGCCTGCACTGCCTGGGCCCGGCCGATTTCGCCACCGTCGGCGGTCACTGCGCTGTTCAGCGCCATGTTCTGCGGCTTGAACGGCACCACGCCGACACCGTGGCGCAACAGCCAGCGGCACAGCGCGGTCACCAGCGTGCTTTTGCCGGCATCGGAGGTGGTGCCTTGCACCATGAGCGTGGTCATGCCGTTTCCTTTTGATAGTCGGTCAGGGCCTGGGCCAGGCGCTGCTCGTCCGCCGCACAGGCAGGCAAGCCCAGGCGCACGGCGGCGGGCTGCTCGAACAGGCGCACCAGGATGCCGCGCCGGGCAAGAAAGTCATGCAAGTGCGCGGCACGCTCGCTGCGCACGTACTGGAACAGGTCGCAGCCGCCGCTCGGCGCCAGCCCGGTGCTGTGCAACAGCGCAGCGAGGCGCTGGCTGCTGGCAGCGCAGCGCTCGATCTGCACCTGGTGGGCAATGTGGTCGGCAAAGCAGGCTTGGGCCAGCACCCGCGTGGGGCCGCTGACAGTCCAAGGGCCGAGCAACTCAGCCAGCCGCTGCAGTACGCTGGGCTCCGACGCAACAACCCCCAAACGCACACCGGCCAGGCCAAAGAACTTGCCGAACGAGCGCAGCACGATCAGGCCAGGCCGTTCGGCGCAGTCGACCACGCTGTGGGCGGGGGTGTTGTCCATGAACGCCTCGTCGACCACCAGCCAGCCCCCACGCGCCGCCAGTCGCCCATGCCAGTCGAGCAGGCGCTCCCGGCTGACCTGGCGGCCGGTCGGGTTGTTGGGGTTGACCAGCACCAGCACATCGAGGCTGTCGAGCGCGCCTTCCACCTGGGCTTCATCCAGTTCGACCAATGTGTGCCCTGCCCGTTGCCAGGCATACGGGTGCTCGGCATAGCATGGGGTCAACACACCGACCCGGCCCGCCGGGCGCAGCAATGGCAAGGCCTGGATCGCGGCCTGCGAGCCAGCCACCGCCAGCAGCTGGCGGGTGCCGTAATACTGCCGAGCGGCTTCTTCCAGGCCGTCTTCGGTCTCTGGCAGACGCGCCCAGGCGTCGAGTGGAATCGGCGGGATCGGGTAAGGCCAAGGGGCAATGCCGCTGGACAGGTCGAGCCAGTGTTCGCGCGCGATCCCGTAGTGACGCACCGCACGCAACAGACGACCACCGTGTTCAAGCATTCCAGTAAGCTCCCAGGCAAATCAGCAGTACCCACAGCCACACACCCCGCTGCACCAGGCTCCAGCCACGCTCGATAGCATCGGCATCGGCCATGGGCCCTTCGCCCAGGCGCGGCCGCTCGTGCAGCTCACCGTGATACACGGCCGGGCCGCCCAGCTCGACCCCCAGCGCGCCAGCACCTGCCGCCATCACGGGGCCGGCGTTGGGGCTGTCCCACAGGGGCCCCTGGTTGCGCCAGCAGGCCAGGGCCAGGCGGGTTTTGCCGAGCAGCGCGTAGGTCAGCGCCACCAGCCTTGCGGGAATATAGTTGAGCACATCGTCGATGCGTGCCGCGCACCAGCCAAACCGCTCGAAGCGTTCGTTGCGATAGCCCCACATGGCATCCAGGGTATTGCTCAAGCGGTACAACACCACGCCAGGCGCGCCCGCCACCACGAACCAGAACAGCGCGGCGAACACCGCATCGCTGCCGTTTTCCAGCACCGATTCGGTCGCTGCCCTGGCCACGGCGGGCTCGTCCAGCTCGCGGGTTTCGCGGCTGACCAGATAGCCGACCCGCCGCCGCGCCTCTTCCAGGTCACCTTGGCGCAATGCGTTCGCCACCGGCAGCACGTGTTCGCCAAGGCTACGCAGCCCCAACGCGCAGTACAGCGCCAGCACGTCGACCAGCCAGCCGATGTACGGCAGCCAGGACAGGATCAGTGCAACCAGGGTCAGCGGCACCACCGCGAGGAACCAGGCGCTCACGCCATGGCTGCGCCAACCGCGCCCTCCGGCATTCAGGCGACGCTCCAGGTTGGCGGCCATGTTGCCGAACGCCACCAGTGGATGACGCCGCTGCGGCTCGCCCAGCAAGGCATCCAGGGCCACCCCGGCCACGGTCAGCAAGGCAACGCTCATGGCTGCTCTCCCCATTGGTTGTGATACAGCAGGTCACTCAAAGGGCGTTCTTCTGCCCAGTTTTCCAGCACCAGCATCGGGGCTGGGTAAAATTCGGTCACAGGCCCCAGGCACAGCACCGCCACCGGCTTGGCCCCCGCCGGCATGCCCAGCAGTTCGGCCAATGCCACGGGGTCGAACAGCGATACCCAGCCCATCCCCAGGCCCTCGGCACGCGCCGCCAGCCACAGGTTCTGGATGGCGCAGGCCAGCGAGGCGAGGTCCATTTCCGGCAAGGTGCGGCGGCCAAAGATGTGCGGTTCGCGCTGGTCCATCAACGCGGCCACCAGCAGTTCGGCGCAATCGTTGATGCCTTCGACCTTGAGCGTCATGAACGCATCGGCGCGTTCGCCCAGTGCATCGGCAGTGCGTAGCCGCTCTTCTTCGACCAACGCCTGGATGCGCGCGCGCAGGTCGCGCTGAGTGATGCGGATGAACCGCCAGGGCTGCATCAGCCCGACGCTCGGCGCCTGATGCGCTGCGGCCAACAGGCGGGCGAGCAACGCCGGGGCCACCTCGCCACCGGCAAAATGGCGCATGTCGCGGCGTTCGCCGATGGCCCGGTACAGCGCGGCGCGTTCGGCGTCGCTGAAAGCGTGTTCGCTCATGGTCGCAACAGCGCCGCCGCCGCGTCCGGGTTGGAGGGGAAGTAGAAGTGCACGTAGGAAGCCGTCAGGCGGCCCAGGCGATACACCGCCTCGTTGCCACGCCCGCCGTTGGGGCTCAGCCCCCGGGCGATCGGCGTCAGCTCGGTGCTGGTGAGCGAGTGATGGTAGGTGTGGCCACGCAGGGTGCCTTCGGGCAGTTCCACTGCCTGCAAGGCCAGTGCGGCCAGGCGCTTCTGCATGGTCGCCTCGCCCGTCAGCACGCCGAGCAGTTCGGCACGCTCACCCGCTACGTCGGTCAGTGCGTCGAGCAGGTAGAGCATGCCGCCACACTCGGCCAGCAACGGCTTGCCCTGGGCATGATGGTCACGGATCGCCGCGCACATCGGCGCATTGGCCGCCAGTGCGTAGTGGTGCAGTTCCGGGTAGCCGCCCGGCAAGTACAGGCTGTCCACATCGGGCAGTTCGCGGTCGTGCAGCGGCGAGAAGAACACCAGCTGCGCGCCGAGGTTGCGCAGCAGGTCGATATTGGCACCATAAAGGAAGGCGAACGCCTCGTCCCGCGCCACGCCAATGCGCACACCGGCCAATGAAGCGGCGGCCGGCTGCGGTTCCGGCTCGGCAAACGCCACGGGCGGTGGTAAAGCGGCATCGCAACTGGCACCCAGCGCTTCGGCCGCAGCATCCAGGCGGGCATCCAGGTCGTTCAGCTCGCTGGCCTGGACCAAGCCCAGGTGGCGGCTGGGCAGTTCAATACCGCGCTCACGCGACAGGCCGCCGTACCAGCGCAGCCCTTCGGTCAGGCTACCTTCTAGCAGCTGCGCATGGCGCAAGCTGCCGACCCGGTTAGCCAGCACGCCAGCGAATGGCAGGTCGGCCTGGTAACGCGCCAGCCCCAGGGCCAGGGCGCCAAAGGTCTGGGCCATGGCCGTGCCGTCGATCACCGCCAGCACCGGCACGCCGAAATGGCGCGCCAGGTCGGCGCTCGACGGGGTACCGTCGAACAGGCCCATGACCCCTTCGATCAAGATCAGGTCGGCCTCAGCGGCTGCTTCCCACAGCAGGCGACGGCTTTCCTGCGGGCCGATCATCCACAGGTCGAGCTGGTAGACCGGTGCGCCGCTGGCACGCTCCAGGATCATCGGGTCGAGAAAATCGGGCCCACACTTGAACACCCGGACCTTACGCCCAAGGTTACGGTGCAGCCGGGCCAAGGCTGCGGTCACAGTGGTCTTGCCCTGGCCGGAAGCCGGCGCCGCGATCAACACGGCCGGGCAATGTCGCAGTTCACTCACAGTTCAACGCCCTTCTGCGCACGGATACCCGCCTGGAAGGCGTGCTTGAGCATGCCCATTTCGGTGACGGTATCGGCCAGTTCGATCATTTCAGGCTTGGCCGCGCGGCCGGTAACGATCACGTGCTGCATCGGCGGGCGGGCTTGGATGTCGGACAGCACTTGATCGAGGTCGAGGTAGCCATGTTTGAGCGCGATGTTCAGTTCATCGAGCACCACGAACTGCACGGTCGGGTCCTGCAGCAGCTGGCGCGACACGGCCCAGGCGGCTTCGGCAGCGGCGATGTCGCGCTGGCGGTCCTGGGTCTCCCAGGTGAAGCCCTCGCCCATCACGTGGTAGCGCACCTGCTCGGGGAAGCGCCGGAAGAACAGCTCTTCGCCGGTGCTGTTGCGGCCTTTGATGAACTGCACCACGCCGCACTGCATGCCATGGCCCAGGGCGCGGGCGAGCATGCCGAAGGCCGAGCTGCTCTTGCCCTTGCCGTTGCCGGTCAGCACCAGCAACAGGCCGCATTCATTGGGGGAATTGGCGATGCGCTCGTCGATGACCGCCTTTTTGCGCTGCATGCGCGCCAGGTGGCGTTCGTCGCGTTCGGTGGGTTCGCTCATCAGGGTTCTCCGCAGGCTGACGCCACGCGAGAAGCGGCGACAGGTCGATAGGCAGGCAGACGGAGAACGCGCAGGAGCCGTGGCTGGACGCCACGGTGCACCGCGCATCACCCTCCGTGATGCCGTTGGCTGAATCAGGCCGGTCTCCGGGCTTGTGAGCGGGCCTTGGCCCACGCCTGCGCGCCTTCCCGGATGCTGGCATCCAGTGGCTGTGCGCGGCATTTGACTCACTTACCGTTGCGGGGGCAGCGCCGGGCTCGCGCCTTTGCTGGCGCCCACCGGCTTCCCAGTTTCACCCTGCCCAGACGGGGCTGGCAGGGCACCTGAAACACGCGCGAAGGTTAGAGGGTTGGGGCGGGAGCGTCAATCGAACGCGCCCGCCTTTGGCGCAGCGGTGGTACTCAATGTGCGGCATTAACCGGGGAAGAACCGCGTCACCAGTGCCGGCGTCCTGATGTGCGCCGAGTAGGCCGCCAGGTCGAAGGCAAGCCCTGTGCGCAGGTCGTAAACCGGCCCCAAGGCAGGCTTGATAGTCTGCTTCAGGGTGACCTTGATGAAGCGATAGTACTCGCCATAGACCTGCTGCAAGGCATCGATGCGGAAGTAGTTTCCAGGCTGGAACAGCGTTTCGGCCTCTTCGGAATACGACGAAAAGGCGCTGATCGGCGTAGCGCTGTGGTAGTCCCCGGCCGGCAGCTCGAACACCACCGAACTGTCATCGAACAAGCCTGGCACGCCGCCCGGCACGTTCGGGTAACGCAGGCAGGCAAACTCCGCGGCCATGTAGGGGTTTTCGGTGAACGAGGTGAAGTCGGTATTGACCAGCACATCGCCAACCCGCAGCTCACCGTTTCGGTAACGCTCACCACCGGTGCGGCGCGAGCGATGCCCCCCTCGGTACAACCTCACCTGATTGTTTTTAGGCAACTGTTCGAGGCTATCGGCAAGGTCGGCAATATAGTCATCCTCATCGCCATACCGGTAGCTCCCCGAGCGGAACACATCGTTCACTTTCGACTCATCGCTGGTGTAGTAGTCGACCAGTGCGTTGAAGTACTCTGGGCCGTAGTGATACGAGTAGTGCGTGCGGCCCGCAATTTTCACGCAGTCCAGGTTGCGCTCATCGAGGTCGGGCGCGCGCCCGCGGGGCAGTTCGACGACCGGCCAGGACGCCAATAACGCCTTTTGCCGCTCAAGCGCGAATTCACCCAGCTTCTTGCTCTGCGGGCCGTTCGCCAACGTATAGGTATCCCAGAATGGTGAGCTTGTGCTCGGCATCCCTTCAACGGCCAAGGGTGTCCCCCCCAGCAGTTGCGGCGGTGCCAGCACTTCCCACTCCCCGGCCTGGTTCAGACGCACCGGGTGCAGCGGGCTGAAGGCAAACGGGTTATCTGCCGAAACCACCAACCACACGGCCAACTCATGGCTGTAACGCACGCGATGGGGCAAACCTTGCACATTGATCCAGCAACTGCCGTCGTCATTGACGTGAATGCCGCGCAAGCGGCCCTCCTCGCCCGGCTCCCCGGTCAGCACGGTATTGGCGTCCTGCAACTCCTCCGGCAAGGCCGAAGCAGTCGTCGGTTGCCAGCGCCCCAATGAAAGGTTCGTTTCATGGGGCGGTGCTTGATACGACAGCGAGGCAAAGCTCGCCTGGAAGCTGATATCGACCAGGTTCATGCTGGCGAATACGCTTTCGAGCATGGCCGAGCGCAGGGCGTCCTTGCGGCTCTGTTCATCACCCGCGTGCAAAGCAGCGTCCACGTCCAGCGCCACCTTGCCCACACTGGCCCCCAGCAGCATCAGCGTGACCGGCCAGCCCAATGGCGCAAAACCACCAAACACCCCCAGGAACGCCGCCAGATAGCCGCTGCACATGGCCTTGCGCAGCCCGGCATTGGTTTGCATCAGTTGCGCATTACCCTGCATTTCGAGTTCGGCCTGTTCGGCCAGGTAAGCAAAAAGGGTCGTGCCAAGCGGCCGCTTGAACAGCGTCAGGGCAATCAACGCCGCTTCGTTCGAGCGGCTGTCGGCAATACCTTGCAGGTGCACCTTGATCAACCGCCTGGCGGTGGTATCACGTGGATTGCTATGGGCTCCCGCCACGAAGTCGTCGAGAGTGCTCTTGGACTGCAACTGCGTGCGTATCCAGCTCACCATCGCGAATTCGGAGTTAAAGCCCTTGAGCGGCTTCTCTGCCCACGGCATGTAGGCCATGACCCGCCCATCGGGCGCACTCAGGCTGAACAAACACCAGCGATCCGTTTCACCGAACACATAGCGGTGGACCGTTATCTCGCTGAGCGTGGCGTCCTGCTCAAGCAAGGCCAGGGTCGGCAATTCACCGTCAGGCATGGCGTCGGTCACCATCCCCCGCAAGCGCTGCCAATCCGCCAGGGAGATTGCGCCATCCGCCAATACCGCAGCGCCCTGCCCCAAAAGGTTGGTCTTGGCCAGCACCCGAAAATGATCGCCATAATGGGCCCAGAAGCGCTCTACCTGCGCACGGTAGTCAACCGCGAAGTCCAGCGCCCACAGGTCTTTTTGCACTTCACTGCCCAGCATCGGCACTTCGTTGCGCTCGTCGTAAAACGGCGCATGCGGCCCTTGCCGGTAAAACCCGCCACGCATGTCGAGCTCGTCACTGGCATCCTGGAAGTACAGGTCGAAGCGGTCGATTACCAGCTCATGCATCAACATCGACTTCTGCGGCGGGTGGCTGTGTTGCCAGCCGGTTTTACTGAGGCTGCTGGAGTTCTCGTTATTGAATTGGTGCCACCAGACGAAGCGAGGGTCAATTCGCCTGCCCGTGTGTTTTTGCAGAATGCGCGCAGCCTGCTGGCTCGCCAGCGCGTAAGGGTCGGGGTAATCTCGCACCACGTCATCCACCAGCCGGGCCAGCGGCCGCGCAGCATCGAATGCCTCGAGGCTGCGAATCACCCTTGCTTTTACATCCGTCATGGCCCACTCCAGGCACTAGAAATCGGGCGTTCATCCTGGCGGCCTGCGTCAGTACCGTGTGGTAGATGTATGCCTCCCGCCGCTGAACCCCGTGCGCACAACCCTGCTCTGAATACTGAGTGTTCCTTTTCGGAGAGCAGCGACCATGAAGCGCATCGGCATCGTCTTACTCTGGGTGTTGGCTGCCGGCCTGGCGGGGTGCAGCGACACAGCCCACCTGGACGTGATGGACGGCAGCGGCCCTTCGCCGCAACTGCCCGCGCCCAACAAGACGCTGGTCCCCACGGTGAACATCGCGCCGGCCATTGGCTGGCCCCAGGGCGCCAAGCCCAAGGCCGCAGCCGGCACGCAGGTAGCGGCCTTCGCCGACAAGCTCGACCACCCGCGCTGGCTCTATGTGTTGCCCAACGGCGATGTGCTGGTGGCCGAAACCAACGCCCCGCCCAAGCCTGAAGATGGCAAAGGCCTGCGTGGCTGGGTGATGGGCAAGGCGATGCAGCGCGCCGGCGCCGGCGTGCCTAGCGCCAACCGCATCACCTTGCTGCGCGATGCCGACCATGATGGGGTCGCGGAAGTGCGCACCACCTTCATCGAAGGGCTCAATTCGCCCTTCGGCATGGCGCTGGTGGGCAAGGACTTCTACGTAGCCGACACCGACAAGCTGCTGCGCTTTCACTACGAGCCCGGGGCCATGCACATTCGCGGCGAGGGCCAGCAGGTGGTCGAACTGCCAGGCGGGCCGCTTAACCATCATTGGACCAAGAACGTGATCGCCAGCCCTGACGGCAAGAAGCTCTACGTGACGGTGGGCTCCAACAGCAACGTAGGGGAAAACGGCCTGGACAAGGAACAGGGCCGTGCGGCGATCTGGGAAGTGGACCCTGCCAGCGGCCAGCAGCGCGTGTTTGCCAGCGGCCTGCGCAACCCCAACGGTTTGGCCTGGGAGCCCCACAGCGGCGCACTGTGGACGGCGGTCAACGAACGTGACGAGATCGGTAGCGACTTGGTGCCGGACTACATCACGTCAGTCAAGGATGGCGGCTTCTATGGTTGGCCCTACAGCTATTACGGCCAACACGTCGACCAGCGTGTCGAGCCCCAGGCCCCGCAGAAGGTTGCCCAGGCACTGATGCCGGACTACGCGGTGGGCCCGCACACGGCATCGCTGGGGCTGACGTTCGCCGAGCCTGGCGTGTTGCCGCCGCCGTTCGGGCAGGGGGCATTCGTGGGCCAGCACGGCTCGTGGAACCGCAAGCCGCACAGTGGCTACAAGGTGATCTTCGTGCCGTTCGATGCGACAGGCAAACCTACCGGCAAACCGGTCGACCTGCTGACGGGGTTTCTGAATGACGAAGGCAAGGCCATGGGGAGACCGGTGGGTGTGATCAATGATCAGCGCGGTGGTTTGCTGGTGGCGGATGACGTGGGGAACGTGATCTGGCGGGTGAGCAAGGCCTTGTAGGAGCAGCCTTGTGCTGCGGAAGAGGCCGGTGAAGGCCCCTTACCTCTAAGACTTATGCACCGGCCTCTTCGCAGCGCAAGGCTGCTCCACAGTCAGCGATCAACTGCTGACTGCGCAGTGCCTCAGGGATTCTGCGCCAGGTGCCCTTGCGGAATCACGCGCTTGGCCTGTAGGTAAGCCTTGGCCCAGTAGCTGTTCGACAGGTAGTCCAGGCGCACCGTACCGCCGGTGGACGGCGCATGCACAAAGCGCCCTTCCCCGACGTAGATACCGGCATGGCTGACTTGCGAGCCGCCACTGGTGGCAAAGAACACCAGGTCACCCGACTGCAGCGCCTTGGCATCCACGGTAGGCGCGCGCATGACGATCATCTCGCGCGTCGAACGCGGCAAGCTGATGCCGGCGGCATCGCGGTAGACATACTTGATCAGGCCGCTGCAATCGAAGCCGGAGTCGGGCGTATTGCCGCCCCAGCGATAAGGCGTGCCCACCAGCCCGATCGCACGGATCAACACGTCGTCGGCAATCGGCGAACCATCTGGCTGGCTGTAGGTAACCTGCGGCTGAACCACAGGGGCCGGCGCAGGCGCGCGGCTGGAGCAGGCAGCAAGCAATGCCACCAAGGAAAGGAATGCGAAGCGCGCCATCATTACCATGGCCAGAACATCCTGTCTGAGACCGCTGGACCGCAGCCGAAAAGTGTTGAGAATTTAGATTAGACGCTTTCTGTAAATGCGCACGGCGGCGAGCTTTTTTTCAAAGCATCGCCGCCGTGGCAGGGTCAATCATTTTGCTATCAGTTGCGCGCGATGTTGGTCGGCGCCATCGCCAAGGCACGCTTGGCTTCGATGAAGGTCTTGCTCCAGTAGCGATCACCGAGGCTGTCGATGCGCACACCGCCGCTGCGGCGGCTGCTGGAGTGGATGAACTGGTTGTCACCCAGGTAGATGCCCGCATGGCTCACACGGCCACGACCATTGGTGCTGAAGAACAGCAGGTCGCCTGGCTTGAGCTTGTTGCGCGCCACTTTTGGGGCATCGACGTTGATCATTTCACGCGTCGAACGCGGCAAGGTCATGCCGGCTTCTTCGCGGAACAGGTAACCGATGAAGCCGCTGCAGTCGAAGCCGGACTTCTCCGAGGTACCACCGAAGCGGTAGCGGGTGCCGATCAACGACATGCCGCGCTCGAGAATGCTGTCAGCCAGAACTGGCAACTGGTAAGGCTTGCTGCTGCTGGAGAAGGCCTCCAGGTCATCTTCAGTGGCCAGCTCTTCCGGTTCGCCGAATACCGACGAAGGCGAGGCTTTGGCCTTGAACGCCGACTGTGCGGCGATCGGGGTGTGATCCTGGGGCTGAGATACCGGGGCTTGTGCCGCGCAGCCAAAAAGCAGGGTCACGAGTGCGAGGGGCACGAGGGGTGCGAAGCGCTTTAGCATGGGCACGACCGTGTCAGTAATCCTTTAGAAGGGGGAAACTATGCCCTCTATCATGGCCATTTGCAAATTTTATCGAAAAAGATGTGACTTTTTCGTTTTTCCGCTCTGGCCCAAGGATTTCAGGGGCTTACCAGCCCAGGGTTTCCTTCAAGAAAGGGATGGTCAGCTTGCGTTGCGCTTGCAGCGATGCCTGATCGAGGCGCTCAAGCAGGTCGAACAACGCGCTCATGCTGCGGGTACCGCGGGTGAGGATGAAATGGCCAACCTCATCGGTGAGGTGCAGGCCACGGCGCGACGCGCGCAACTGCAGGGCACGCAGCTTGTCTTCATCAGACATGCCGCGCATCTGGAAGATCAGCGCCAGGGTCAGCCGCGACTTGAGGTCGGCCAGTTTGATGGGCAGTTCACGCGGCGAGCTAGAGGCCGCCAACAGCAAGCGGCGGCCACTGTCGCGCAGGCGGTTGAAGAGGTGGAACATGGCCTCTTCCCAGTCGGCCTTGCCGGCAATTACATGCAAGTCATCGATGCACACCAGCTCGTATTGCTCGAGGTGGTCGAGCAGTTCGACACCGCGCTCGAGCAATTGCGCCAACGGCAGGTAGACGGCGGGCTCGCCCAATTGCTGGAAACGGTGGGTTGCGGCCTGCAACAGGTGAGTGCGGCCGACACCCTGCTTGCCCCACAGGTAGATGAGGCTCTCGGTCCAGCCGGCGTCAGCTTCGCATAGGCGCTCGACGTAGCCCAATGCCGCAGCATTGGCGCCCGGATAGTAGTTGATGAAGGTGGCGTCATCGCGCAGGCGCACACCCAGGGGCAACTGGATCGGTGGTTTCATGCTCGCGGGCGGTCGCTAGGACCACGGGGGGCCTTTGGTGAACAGTGTGCAAAGTCTATACCCGGAGCGCGGGCGGCACAATCAGTGAGCAGAAGAGCGCAAACAAAATCAACAAGTTGCGGCTCTTTATGAGGGCCTTTCGGCCCCACCTCACAATTCTGGATCGACATCTGCGCCATACATGTCCGACTCTTTGTACAAATCGTGCGCATGCCGCAGCAGCACCATGATCACCGCCGCCACCGGCAGCGCCAGGAGCACCCCGGTGAAACCGAACAGCTCGCCACCGGCAAGAATGGCGAAGATCACCGCTACCGGGTGCAGGCCGATGCGGTCACCCACCAGCAAGGGCGTCAGCACCATGCCTTCAAGCGCCTGGCCGACCATGAACACCGCAACGATGCCCAGCATCGGATACAAGTCGCCGCCAAACTGGAACAAGCCGGCCACCAGCGCCGCACCGATACCAATGATAAACCCCATGTACGGCACGATTGCTGCCAACCCCGCCAGCATGCCAATCAGCAAGCCAAGCTCGAGCCCCACCAGCATCAGCCCAGCCGAGTAGATGACGCCCAGTGCGAGCATGACCATCAGTTGGCCGCGAACGAACGCGCCCAGTACCTCATGGCACTCCCCCGCCAATTCAACGATCTGCGGTTCGCGATGGCGCGGCAGCAGGCTGCGCAGCTTGGCCATCATCAGGTCCCAGTCACGCAGCAGGTAGAAGCCCACCACCGGGATCAACACCAGGTTGGCCAGCCAGGCGATCAAGGCCAGGCTTGATGCTGTGGCCTGCGACAGCACAATACCGACGATGTCGGTGGTCTGGCCCATGTGCTCGCCAATGGCAGCCTTGATCTTGTCGAACTTCCAGAAGCCGTCGGCCAGGCCAAGGCGGTGTTGCACCCAGGGCAACGCCACGTGCTGCAGCCAGTCGAGCATCTGCGGCGCCAGTTCGTACAAACGCACCAGCTGCTTGGCCAGCATCGGCACCAGCACCAGCAGCAAGGCCATGAATATCAGGGTGAAGAGGCTGAACACCACCACCACGCCCCAGGTGCGGGACAGCCCCAGGCGCTCCAGGCGGTCAACCAGCGGGTCTGCCAGGTACGCCAGCAGGATGCCGATCAGAAAGGGGGTCAGAATATTGTGCAGGCTATATAACAGCACGGCCATCAGCAGTGCTGCGCCCAGCCAGATCCAGCGGCGCATATCGGTCACTATGGGTACTCCTTACCAGCGAAAACGCAGGCCGTCGAACGGCTTGGGCACATCAGGTTGCTCGGGGCTTGCGCCCGTTGCAGGTGCAGGCACGGCAGGGGCAACGGGCGCCGGCTCAGCCGGTACCTCCTGCAACTTGGCCAGGCCGAGTTGGGCACGTAATTGGTCGCGGTTGGCCGTGACACCGTAAGTCAGCGTGCTGCCTTCGACCATTTTAAGCCGCGGCCCATAGGGTTCGAGTACGCGGCTCAGTTCGGCGTAGCGTTGCAGGTTCATCCCCTGCACCTGAACCTGCTGCTGGCTGCTGGCGCCTGGGCGGGTTACATAGCGCGGCGCCAGGCGGCTGCTCACGGCCAGCATCACCGCGTCGGCCAACGCCGCCTGGTCGGCGCCCTCGGCACTGCCCTGCTCGTGCTGGTCGCCTACCCACAGCTGCCATTTGCCTTGCCATTTGCCATCCGCCTCTTGGGCATGTACCGCCAGCAGGGCATCGGCCGCGTAGCGCTCGGAGGCTTCGCGCAGCGGTTTTGGGTCATTGCCTTCAACCTGCTTGGCATTGGCCACCAACTGCTCTTGCAGGTCGGCCAGCGGCAGCCGCAATGGCAGGCCCCGATGCTGAGCCGCACGGCGCAAGGGCTGGGCGGCGGATTGGCCGTCACCCACCAGGTTGCTGCCCTCGGCGTTTTCGTTGAGCCACCAGCCGAGGATCGATGGCCGGTTGCTCCCCCACAGGGCCAGGCCGGCCTTGCGCAAGGCGCGTTCGGTGCTGCCGGGGTCGAACTCGACCAGCACGGACTCGGGCGGGCCGGCTTCGGTACCGACTTGGTTGATGATTTGCTGCGGGTCTTTGCGCAGCTCGGCCAATGCCGGGCTTTGCGCCGCCTTCGGGTCACCGGTCAGGCGCAGGACCAAGGTCTCGAGGGCCTTGCCGGTGGCCTGGGTACGGGCTTCAGCGCCCTGCCCCTGAAGCGGCTCGCGCACCTGATAAAGCCCGGAGACGGTCTCGGCTTGCGCGGCTAGCGAGATCAGGGCAAGACAACCTGCTGCCAGAGTGTTGAAAAGACGCATGGAGGATTCCTGTCCAGAAACAAGGTGGAACGGCCGTTGTCATGCAGGCTGTGACCGCGGTGGAACGAAAAATGCTCCTATATGGCTTACACCTTATACAGGGGCGCGCATGACTGCCAGGCGCAGGCCGCGGGATTTTGGGTGTTTTCACGATTGAGCGCCGCCCGCGCGGCGCTTGGCAGCACAAGGCTGCTTCTACATTTTTTTGGCCAATTATTCCTGAATGATGGGCGACCGCCTCACTATCTCCCTACCCAAAAAACCTTTTTAACGCTTTCAAGCCCTGCCCGTCGGCCTGAGGATGGCCGCTGCACGGCAACCCTGATAAAATCGCGCGCCTTCACAGACCTCTGACGTTTCAGGCAGCCGCCGCAGTAAAGCCGGCCTTGGCCGTCACGGTCGTTTTTAAGAATCCCTCCCTCCTAAAGGCCTGGATCAATGAGCAAGCAACCCTCCCTGAGCTACAAGGACGCCGGTGTAGACATCGACGCCGGCGAAGCACTGGTCGAACGCATCAAGGGCGTGGCAAAACGCACCGCACGCCCTGAAGTCATGGGTGGCCTGGGTGGCTTCGGCGCCCTCTGCGAGATCCCGGCCGGCTACAAGCAGCCGGTTCTGGTCTCCGGCACCGATGGCGTCGGCACCAAGCTGCGCCTGGCCCTGAACCTGAATAAGCACGACAGCATCGGCCAGGACCTGGTCGCCATGTGCGTCAACGACCTGGTGGTGTGCGGCGCCGAGCCGCTGTTCTTCCTCGACTACTACGCCACCGGCAAACTGAACGTCGACGTCGCCGCCACCGTGGTCACCGGTATCGGTGCAGGCTGCGAACTGGCGGGCTGCTCGCTGGTCGGTGGTGAAACCGCCGAAATGCCTGGCATGTACGAAGGCGAAGACTACGACCTGGCCGGCTTCTGCGTCGGCGTGGTAGAAAAAGCCGAAATCATCGACGGCTCCAAGGTTGCCACCGGCGACGCGCTGATCGCCCTGCCGTCTTCCGGCCCGCACTCCAACGGCTACTCGCTGATCCGCAAGATCCTCGAAGTGTCCGGCACCGACATCGAGAACACCCAGCTCGACGGCAAGCCACTGACCGACCTGCTGATGGCGCCGACCCGCATCTACGTCAAGCCGCTGCTGCAACTGATCAAGCAGACGGGCGCAGTCAAGGCCATGGCCCACATCACCGGTGGCGGCCTGCTGGACAACATCCCGCGCGTACTGCCGAAAAACGCCCAGGCCGTGGTCGACGTGGCCAGCTGGCAGCGTCCAGCGGTATTCGACTTCCTGCAGGCGCAAGGCAACGTTGACGAGCATGAAATGCACCGCGTGCTGAACTGCGGCGTCGGCATGGTCATCTGCGTAGCTCAGGACCAGGTCGAAAACGCCCTGAACGTTCTGCGCGCAGAAGGCGAGCAGCCTTGGGTCATCGGTCGCATCGAAGAGGCCGCCGAAGGCGCCGCCCAGGTCGAGCTGCAGAACCTCAAGGCACACTGATGCCGAGCAAGACCTGCAATGTAGTGGTATTGCTGTCGGGTTCCGGCAGCAACCTGCAAGCCCTGATCGACAGCTGCCGCGGTGAAGACAGCCCGGTGCGCATCCGTGCGGTGGTGTCCAACCGCGCAGATGCCTACGGCCTGCAACGTGCCGCAGCCGCTGGCATCGACACCGCCGTACTGGACCACACCGCCTTTGACGGTCGTGAAGCCTTCGATGCCGCGCTGATGGCGCGCATCGACGGCTTTGCGCCAGACCTGGTGGTGCTGGCCGGTTTCATGCGTATCCTCAGTGGCGGCTTCGTCCGCCACTATCAGGGCCGCCTGCTCAATATCCACCCGTCGCTGCTGCCCAAGTACAAGGGCCTGCACACCCACCGACGGGCCCTGGATGCAGGCGACGCCGAGCACGGCTGCAGCGTACACTTCGTCACCGAGGAACTCGATGGCGGCCCACTGGTCGTACAGGCTGTGGTACCGGTGACGTCGGACGACACCGCTGAAAGCCTGGCCCAGCGGGTTCACCTTCAGGAACACCTGATCTACCCGTTGGCCGTGCACTGGTTCGCCGAGGGGCGCTTGCGTCTGGACGAGCACGGTGCCTTACTGGATGGCCAGCCCCTGGCGGCCAGCGGTCATTTGATTCGATCCTAGGAGACTTTATGCGTCGCGCCCTGCTCTTGGCTCTCGCCGTGCTCGCCCTGCCCCTCCAGGCAGCTGATCTGAAGCCTTTTTCGGCCAGCTACACCGCCGACTGGAAGCAGCTGCCCATGAGCGGCACCGCCGAGCGCAGCCTGGTGAAGAATGCCAACGGTACCTGGGACCTTAATTTCAAGGCTTCCATGATGATCGCCAGCCTGACCGAGCAAAGCACCCTGCGCTTGGAAAATGACACCCTGCTGCCGCAGAAGTACCACTTCGAGCGTGGCGGCCTGGGCAAGGCGAAGAAGGTCGACCTGAACTTCGACTGGACCAGCAAGAAAGTCACCGGCAGCGACCGTGGCGATGCGATCAACCTGCCGCTCAACCGCGGCGTGCTAGACAAATCGTCCTACCAGCTGGCGCTGCAGCATGATGTGGCGGCCGGCAAGAAGAGCATGACCTACCAGGTGGTCGACGGTGACGAGATCGACACCTACGACTTCCGCGTTCTGGGCACCGAGAAGGTCACCACCAAGACCGGCCAGGTCGATGCGGTCAAGGTCGAGCGCGTTCGCGACCCTAGCCAGAGCAAGCGCATCACCGAGCTGTGGTTCGCCAAGAGCTGGGACTACCTGCTGGTACAACTGCGCCAGGTCGAAACCGATGGCAAGGAGTACGTGATCGTGCTGCAGGATGGCACGGTCGATGGCAAGCCGGTGAAGGGTAACTAATCCGCAGCCTGAAGCACCCGGAGCCCCGCCTTGTGCGGGGCTTCGTTTTTTGAGGTGCTCGCCACAGCATCTTCAGCGCCTATGAGATCGAGCG
>NZ_BNTL01000016.1:179357-195138 GCF_022179005.1 Pseudomonas sp. PAGU 2196
CCCCACTCAAACCCCAAGCCAAGCAAATCGCAGCCCCTGAGCTTCATGAAACTTGTTTCATCCCCGTTTTATTTACTTAGCCTGCTAACAAACTCTATAAAGGAGGTGTGCGACACAATGTCGCAACCAACCTAGCAGTGGAGTTTACCGATGACAGTCCAAGTAACCGAACGCGACGAATCGAAAATGTCCCACGAAGGCCTGGCCGCTGGCGTGCGGATCTGGGATGTGCACCAGCAAGGCCAATTGGTCGGGATGTTCCACAATGAGCACGAAGCCCATCAATACCGTGTAGAGCTTGAGGACCTGGAAAGTCAGCGCACTACACAATGACCCTGCAATACCACAGTCTTTGAACAAAAAACCCCGCCTAGGCGGGGTTTTTCATGCTTACCACATCAAATCGTCAGGGATCTTGTAAGCCGCGTACGGGTCATCGTCGTCGGCTTCCTCGACATGGGTGTTGAGCAGCAGTACGCGATGCGGGTCGCGTTCCTGGATCTTCACCGCCGCTTCACGCGGAATCACTTCGTAGCCGCCGGCAAACGACACGACCGCCAGCGAGCCATTGCTCAGCTTGCTGCGCATCAGGGCATTGACGGCAATGCGCTTGACCTTCTTGTCGTCGACGAAGTTGTAGTAGTCCTCACTGTTGAGCTTGGGCAGGCGGGTCGCTTCGATCAATTGCTTGATCTGCGCGGCGCGGGCCTTTTGCTCGGCCTTTTCCTGCTGCTGGCGGTTCAACTCCTGGTCACGCTTGGCCTTTTCGGCCATGGCTTCCTTGGCCAAGCGCTGCTGGGTGTCGTCCACCTCGACCTGGCCCTTGTGCTCCAGGCGCTTTTGTTTCTTCTGGGCTTTGTTGGTCTGCGAGACCTGTTTCTGGTTGACCAGACCGGCTTTGAGCAATTGGTCGCGAAGGGAAAGGCTCATGAATGTTCACTCACTTAACAGCTCAGCCGCAGCTGGGCAGGTTCTTTTCCTGACGTTTGGCTTCACCCCAGAGGGCATCCAGCTCGTCAAGGTTACAGTCTTCGATGGGCCGACCGCTGTCGCGCAATGCCTGTTCGATAAAACGGAAACGTCGCTCGAACTTGCGATTGGCACGGCGCAGGGCATGTTCCGGGTCTTGCTTGAGGTGGCGGGCCAGGTTGACGGTGGCGAACAACAGGTCGCCGACCTCATCTTCCAGCGCATCAGCATCACCGTCGGCCATGGCCTGCAGGACCTCGTCCAGCTCCTCGCGGACCTTGTCCAGCACCGGCAATGCGTCGGGCCAGTCGAAACCGACCGTGGCTGCACGCTTTTGCAGTTTGGCTGCCCGCGACAATGCAGGCAATGCCGTTGGCACGTCATCGAGCAGCGACAGCTGTTCGGGTTCGCTTTTTTCGGCGCGCTCCTCGGCTTTGATCTCTTCCCAGCGCGACTTGACCTGGGTCTCGCTCAAGCTGGGCGTGTCTACCGGTGCATACAGCTCGCCGGTGGGGAATACGTGCGGGTGGCGGCGGATCAGCTTGCGGGTGATGCTGTCGACCACCCCGTCAAACTCGAAACGCCCCTCTTCCCGGGCCAGCTGGCTGTAGTAGACCACCTGGAACAGCAGATCGCCCAGCTCACCCTGCAAGTGCTCGAAATCGCCGCGCTCGATGGTGTCGGCAACCTCGTAGGCTTCTTCGATAGTGTGCGGGACGATGCTGGCGTAGTCCTGCTTCAAGTCCCACGGGCAGCCATATTGCGGGTCGCGCAGGCGGGCCATGAGGTGCAGCAGGTCTTCGAGGGTGTAGGTCATTAAGCAGGTCCTTCGGTGGTGCGCCCTTCGCGGGTAAACCCGCTCTCACAGGTACAGTGCATAGCTTAAGGTTTGCACTCAACCTGTGGGAGCGGGTTTACCCGCGAAGCAGCCACCTCGGTCTCAAGGGGTACGGTTACGCCGCGTCTCGATGATGTTCGGCAACTGCGAGATCCGCCCCAGCAAGCGCCCGAGCGCATCCAGGCCCGGAATCTCGATGGTCAGCGACATCAACGCCGTGTTGTCTTCCTTGTTCGAGCGGGTGTTGACCGCCAGCACGTTGATCTTCTCGTTGAGCAGCACCTGCGACACGTCACGCAACAAGCCTGGGCGGTCGTAGGCACGGATGACGATGTCGACCGGGTAGGTCTGCACCGGGATCGGCCCCCAACTCACCTGGATCATCCGCTCTGGCTCCTTGCCTGCCAGTTGCAGCACCGAGGCACAGTCCTGACGGTGGATGCTCACGCCGCGGCCCTGGGTGATATAGCCGACAATGGCATCGCCCGGCAGCGGCTGGCAGCAACCGGCCATCTGCGTCAGCAGGTTGCCGACACCCTGGATCTGGATATCGCCGCGCTTGCCGGTACGCGGGCCCGTGGGCTTGCGCTGCACCAGCTCGATCTGCTCGATACGCTCAGGCTCCAGCAACTGCTGGGCAGCGTTGACAAGGTGAGCCAGGCGTAGATCACCCGCGCCGAGCGAGGCGAACATGTCTTCGGCGGTCTTGACGTTGGTCTTCTCGGCCAGGCGCTCGAAGTCCACCTGCGGCAGGCCCAGGCGGCTGAGTTCGCGCTCGAGCAAGGTCTTGCCGGCGGCGACGTTCTGGTCGCGTGCCTGCAGCTTGAACCAGTGAACGATCTTGGCCCGTGCCCGCGAGGTGGTGACGTAACCCAGGTTGGAGTTCAACCAGTCACGGCTGGGGTTGCCGTGTTTGCTGGTGATGATCTCGACCTGCTCGCCGGTCTGCAGGCTGTAGTTCAGCGGCACGATACGCCCGTTGATCTTGGCGCCGCGGCAGTTGTGGCCGATTTCGGTGTGCACGCGGTAGGCGAAGTCCAGCGGCGTGGCGCCCTTGGGCAGGTCGATGGCATGGCCGTCCGGGGTGAACACGTAGACCCGGTCCGGCTCGATGTCGACGCGCAGCTGCTCGGCCAGGCCGCCGATGTCACCCAGCTCTTCATGCCACTCGAGCACCTGGCGCAGCCAGGAAATCTTCTCTTCGTAGTGATTGGAGCTCGGCTTGACGTCGGTGCCCTTGTAGCGCCAGTGGGCGCAAACCCCCAGCTCCGCTTCCTCGTGCATGCCGTGGGTGCGGATCTGCACCTCCAGCACCTTGCCCTCCGGGCCGATTACCGCCGTGTGCAGCGAGCGGTAGCCGTTTTCCTTTGGGTTGGCGATGTAGTCGTCGAATTCCTTGGGGATGTGCCGCCACAGGGTGTGCACGATACCCAGCGCGGTGTAGCAATCGCGGATCTCCGGGACCAGCACACGCACCGCACGCACATCGTAGATCTGGCTGAATTCCAGGCCTTTGCGCTGCATCTTGCGCCAGATCGAATAGATGTGTTTCGCCCGGCCACTGATGTCGGCGTTCACGCCGGTGGCCAGCAGTTCGTTCTGCAGCTGGTTCATCACGTCGCTGATGAAGCGCTCGCGGTCCAGCCGGCGCTCGTGCAGGAGCTTGGCGATCTGTTTGTACTGGTCGGGTTCAAGGTAGCGGAAGGACAGGTCTTCCAGCTCCCACTTGATGTGACCGATGCCCAGGCGATGCGCCAGGGGGGCATAGATGTCGAACACCTCGCGCGCGACGCGCAGGCGTTTTTCGTCGTCGGCGGCCTTGACCGCACGGATCGCGCAGGTGCGCTCGGCCAGCTTGATCAGTGCAACGCGCACGTCGTCGACCATGGCCACGAGCATCTTGCGCAGGTTCTCGACCTGCGCCTGGGAGCCCAGCACCAGCGACTGGCGCGGGCTGAGGCTGGCACTGATGGCCGCCATGCGCAGCACGCCATCGATCAGCTTGGACACCACCGGGCCAAAACGCTGGCTGACTTCAGCCAGGGTCACCTTGCCTTCACGCACCGAACGGTAAATGACGGCGGCTACCAGCGAATCCTGGTCGAGCTTGAGGTCGGCGAGAATCTCGGCGATCTCCAGGCCCGCCTGGAAGCTGGACGTACCGTCGGCCCAGGAATGCTTGGCAGGGTTACCCTTCTTCTCGACTTCGTGAGCGAATTCGCAGGCCTCTTTCAGCGCTGCGCGATCCAGGGCTGAATCGACGCTTACCACATGATCCAGCCATGCTTCGAGATTGATACTGCCGTCAGTGTTGACCGGCTGGTGCACTCTCACCTGTACCATCTTTGTTTTACCTTTCCATACAGCGCACCACGCGGGTGCGCAGGCTTCCACCGTGTGGCCGCCATTCCCTGGCAACCGCACCAACGGGCCAGTCTGCTAGCCCGCTTCGAATAACGCCATGGCCTCGACATGCGCCGTCTGAGGAAACATGTCGAGAATCCCGGCCCTTTTTAACCGGTACCCCTGTCCGACCAGCACCTGGGCGTCTCGCGCCAGCGTGGCCGGGTTGCACGATACGTAGACCAGCCGCTTGGCCTTGAGGCGTGCGATGTCATGCACCACCTCGAAAGCACCGTCGCGCGGTGGGTCCAAGAGTACCGCAGAAAAGCCTTCGGCGGCCCACTCGGCACCTGCCAAAGGCTGCGATAAATCGGCCTGAAAAAACCGTGCGTTATGCACATTGTTGTTTCGGGCATTGGCCGCGGCCCGATCCACCATGGCCTGTACACCTTCCACCGCCACCACTTCACGCGCCTGCCGCGCCAACGGCAGGGCAAAATTACCCAGGCCACAGAACAGGTCAAGCACACGTTCGTCGGCTTGCGGTGCGAGCCAGGCTAACGCCTGCTCGATCATCGCCGTATTGACCTGGGCGTTAACCTGCACGAAATCACCGGGGCGCCAGGCCAATTCCAACTGCCAGGGTTCGAGGGTAAAGCCCAGGGTCGTGGCCGCGTCTACCGGCGCCGGCTCACCCTCGCCCTGCAGCCAGAGCTGCGCCTTGGCCTCGTCGCAAAATGCCTGAAGGCGGGCCAGGTCATCCGCCGGCAGCGGCGCGACATGGCGCACCAGCAGCGCCTCAGCGGTGCCGCTGAACAGTTCCACATGGCCGATGACCTGCGGTTTGCTCAGCGAACGCAGCACCGTCGGCAAGTGGCGCAGAATCGACTGCAAGGGCTGTACCAGCACTGCACAGTCGTCGATTGAAATGATGTCCTGGCTGGCTTCGGCACGGAACCCGACCTCCAGCTGACGCGCCTTGATGTCCCAGCGCACAGCCACCCGCGCCCGGCGCCGGTAGCCGAATTCCGGCCCGCTCAGGGGGGCGGCCCAGGCCTCGGGTTGCACGCCGGCAACCCGCTGCAGCTGTTCGGCCAGCGTGCGTTGCTTGAGCGCCAGCTGCGCTTCGTGGGGCAGATGCTGCAGGTTGCAGCCGCCACAGCGGGCATAGTGCCGGCAAGGGGCTTCGCGCCGCTCGGGGCTAGCCTGCAGCACGCGCTCCAGGCGCGCCTCCACGACTTTGCCGCGGGCATTGAGCACGCGGGCCTCGACGGCTTCACCGGCCAACGCGCCACTGACGAACCAGGTACGCCCTTCATGGAAAGCGATGCCACGGCCGTCACCGGCCAGGCGCTCGATATCCAGGCGCTGTTTCTTGCCCACTGGAACCTGCGGGCTACGGTTGCCACCGGCTGGCTGGAAGCGCAGGCCGCTGTTGCTTTTCTTCTTGGACATTTAGCTCGGATCAAACAGGCCAGTGGACAGGTATCGGTCACCACGGTCGCAGATGATTGCGACCATTACCGCGTTTTCCACCTCGCGGGACAGGCGCAGCATCGCCGCGACCGCACCACCGGAAGACACGCCGCAGAAAATGCCCTCTTCACGAGCAAGGCGGCGGGTGGTGTCTTCGGCTTCCTGCTGGGACATGTCGACCACGCGATCGACGCGGGTGGCGTCGAAGATCTTCGGCAGGTATTCCTCGGGCCAGCGACGGATGCCGGGGATGGCCGAGCCTTCCATCGGCTGCAGGCCGATGATCTGCACGGCTGGGTTCTGCTCCTTAAGATACTGCGAGCAGCCCATGATGGTGCCGGTGGTGCCCATCGAGCTGACGAAATGGGTAATGGTGCCCTGGGTCTGCTGCCAGATTTCCGGGCCGGTGCTGTTGTAGTGGGCGATCGGGTTGTCGCCATTGGCGAACTGGTCGAGCACCAGGCCGCGGCCCTCGGCCTGCAGTTTCTCGGCGAGGTCGCGGGCACCTTCCATGCCCTCGTCCTTGGTCACCAGGATCAGCTCGGCGCCGTAGGCCGTCATGGCGGCCTTGCGTTCGGCGGTGGAGTTGTCTGGCATGATCAGGATCATCTTGTAACCCTTGATCGCTGCCGCCATCGCCAGGGCGATGCCAGTGTTGCCCGAGGTCGCCTCGATCAGCGTGTCACCCGGCTTGATCTGGCCGCGCAGTTCGGCGCGGGCGATCATCGACAGCGCCGGGCGGTCCTTGACCGAACCGGCGGGATTGTTACCTTCGAGCTTGAGCAGGAGCGTGTTGCTGGTCTCTCCGGCAATGCGCTGCAGGCGAACCAGGGGCGTATTGCCGACGCAATCGGCGATGGTTGGGTACTGCAAGGTCATGGCGTATTTCACAATCCGGACGGCAGGGGCGCCTATCATACCGGCAATCCTTTCCGGGCCATATCACGCAATCTGTGATGCATATAGCTACAAGCTATAACGCGGCGACCTGCGGCCGTGGGTTGTCCTTGGCGGGGGCCGGCACATGGAGCGGCACGCGCATGCACAGGCGCAGCCCGTGCTTGCCATTCTCTGCCCACAGGGTCCCGCCCTGGCGCTGGATGGCACTGCGCGCAATGCTCAAGCCCAGCCCAAAACCGCCGTCCCCAGGCCGCGAGCCGTCCAGCCGCGAGAACGGCGCGAAGATCCGCTCCAGGTCCTCTTCTGCAACCCCACCGCCCTCGTCTTCCAGCCACAGCCGCCAGTGGTTACCGTCGCGCTTCCCGCCCAAGCGCACCACGCCGTTAGTCGGCGAGTGGCGGATGGCATTGCGCAGCATGTTCTCCAGCGCCTGGGCCAGGTGGTTGAGATTGCCCTGCACCCAGCAACTGGCGGGCAGTTCGCAGCGCAGCCGCTCGGGCGACCAGCCGCTTTCGTAGCTGGCGTCCTCGGCGAGCAGGTCCCACAACGCCTGAACCTGGATCGGCTCAAGGTTCATCGGCGCACGTTCGGCATCCTGCCAAGCCAATTGCAGGGTGCCCTCAACCAATTGCTGCATGCAGTCCACTTCACGCGCCAGGCGTTCGCGCAGGCGCTGCAGGTCGGTTTCGCCATCGCAGGCCACGCGTAGCCGGCTGAGCGGCGTGCGCATTTCGTGAGACAGGTCGCGCAGCATCTGCTGCTGCATGGCCACCGTACCCTGCAGCCGTTCGGCCATCTGGTCGAACGCGCGGGCCAGCTCGCCGAGTTCGTCATGCCGGGCGATGGTGCGCGAATCGAGGCGGGCCGACAGCTGGTCGGCGCGCCAGGCATTGGCCTGCTCACGCAGTTGGTTGAGCGGCACGATCAGCATGCGGTACAGCCCAACGCACAGCAGCAAGGTGAACAGAGCGGGGATGATGCCGTTGGTCAGCACGCGCCACAGCATGCGGTACTCGCCGGGGTTGAGGCGCTCTGGCAGTTCGATCACCAGCATGCCCTGCTCCGGCGCCCCTGGGAACGGAATGCGCAGCCACGGCTGGTCGACACTGCGCCGGCTCATCGGCCAGTCGACGCCGCGCAGGCGCGTCAGCCGTTGCATGATCTGGGGGTTCAGGGTGGCGCTGTCGAGCGGCCGCAGGTTGATGTCGAGCACGCCAACCCAGCCACGCTCGCGCTGGTGCATGGCCTGCACCCAGCGGTCCAGCCCCGCGCGCCCATCGCTGCGCCAGGCCTGCTCGGCCTCAGCCGCATAACCGCGCAGCAGTTGGCGGGCCGGTTCGGACAGGAAGGCGTTCTGGGTTTCCATGTGCCGGCCCCAGGTGTAGCTCAGGCCGATCATCAGCAGGCAGAAGCCCACCAGCAGGATGGCCAGCTTCCAGAACAGCGAATGGCGGTCGAGCATGGCTCACTCCATCTCGCTGGCGCTAAGCACGTAACCTTTGCCCCAGACAGTGCGGATCTGCCGTTCGTGGTAGCCGATGCCTTTGAGCTTGCGGCGGATCTGGCTGACATGCATGTCCAGGCTGCGATCATGCCGCGAGTAACCGCGCTGCAAGACCTGTTGATAAAGGAAGGGTTTGCTCAGCACTTCGTCCAGGTTGCGGTTGAGGATCTCGAGCAGGCGGTATTCGCTGGGGGTCAGGCCTGCCAGGCGCCCTTCGAGCCTGACGTCGCTGAGCCCTTCGTCGAACTGCAACCCACCTCCGGCGGCCTCTTGCTGCGGCTGATGGCGCCGCTCCAGGGCCACGCGCCGCAGGATCGCCTCGATGCGTACCTGCAGCTCGGCCATGCTGAAGGGCTTGGGCAGGTAGTCGTCGGCGCCGCGCTGAAAACCGCTGATGCGGTCGGCTTCGGCGCCCAGCGCCGACATCAGGATCACCGGCGTGGCGCTGCGCGTGCGCAACTGGGCCAGTGCATCCAGGCCGTTGAGCCCTGGCAGCAGGATGTCCATCAACACCACGTCGAATGCCTGCCGGCCTGCGGTTTCAAGGCCTTCGAGCCCATTACGGCACCAGGTCACCTGGAAGCCGCCACGCTGCAGCTCCTCGTGCAGGTAGGCACCCAGCACCGGGTCGTCCTCGATGGCGAGGATAGTGGAGGTATGAATAGCTACGGGATTCATTGGCAACTGCCATGCATTCTCAATTGCGCGATTATTGAGCATCCGCTCTGCTCTAGGCAACCGCCCTGCGACCAATGCCTCGACCTGGCCACGAAAAGACAGACAAATGGGTGCAATAGCCGAGCAGGCGGAGTAACTTCCCGGCTTGGTCCGTCACGCAGTTGACGGCGTCCAGGCACATGACAGGAGGCAAGTGTGCTCGATCGTTTGGGAATCAGAAGCCGGGTCCTGCTGTTGGCCCTGCTGCCTGCCGGCCTGATGGCGCTGGTATTGGGCAGTTATTTCACCTGGCTGCAGCAAAGCGATTTGCGCACCCAGCTGCTGCAACGCGGCAAGATGATCGCCGAGCAACTGGCGCCGCTGGCTGCACCTGCCATGGCCAAGCGGGCTCCCGCGCAGCTGGAACGGATTGCCGCGCAGACCCTGGAGCAAACCGACGTGCGCGCGGTCGCCTTTCTTGCCCCAGACCGCACGCGCCTGGCGCATGCAGGCCCGAGCATGCTCAACCAGCCGCCCACCGGCGGTACCGGCACGCAACTTTTGCAACGCACCGGCAATGACGCCACACGCTACCTGATGCCCGTCTTCGGCCACCACCGCGACCTGGCCACCGATGCCGTGCCGGCCGAAGCCGAGCGCCTGCTGGGTTGGGTCGAAATCGAACTGTCGCACGACGGCACCTTGCTGCGTGGCTACCGCAACCTGTTCACCAGCCTGTTGCTGATCCTCGCCTGCCTGGCCCTCAGTGGCCTGCTGGCACTGCGCATGAGCCGCACCATCAACGACCCGATCAAACGCATCAAGCATGCGGTCAATCAGCTCAAGGATGGCCACCTGGACGAGCGCCTGCCGGCCATGGGCAGCCACGAGTTGGACGAGCTGGGCCGCGGCATCAACCGCATGGCCGAAACCCTGCACAGCGCCCACGAAGAGCTGCAGCACAGCATCGACCAGGCCACCGAAGACGTGCGCCAGAACCTGGAGACCATCGAGATCCAGAACATCGAGCTGGACATGGCCCGCAAGGAAGCCCTGGAGGCCAGCCGCATCAAGTCGGAGTTCCTGGCCAACATGAGCCACGAGATCCGCACCCCGCTCAACGGCATCCTCGGCTTCACCCATTTGCTGCAGAAAAGCGAGCTGACGCCGCGCCAGCTGGATTACCTGAGCACCATCGAGAAGTCCGCCGACAACCTGCTGGGGATCATCAACGAGATCCTCGACTTCTCCAAGATCGAGGCCGGCAAGCTGGTGCTCGACAGCATTCCGTTCAACCTGCGCGACCTGGTCCAGGACACCCTGACCATCCTCGCCCCGGCCGCGCACGCCAAGCAGCTCGAACTGCTCAGCCTGATCTACCGCGACACCCCATCATCGCTGATCGGCGACCCGCTGCGGCTCAAGCAGATCCTCACCAACCTGGTGAGCAACGCGATCAAGTTCACCCGCGAAGGCACCATCGTCGTGCGCGCCATGCTTGAAGACGAACACGAAGACAGCGCGCAGCTTCGCATCAGCGTGCAGGACACCGGCATCGGCCTGTCGCCGCAGGATGTGCGCACGCTGTTCCAGGCGTTCAGCCAAGCCGACAACTCGCTGGCGCGCCAGCCTGGGGGTACCGGCCTGGGCCTGGTGATTTCCAAGCGCCTGATCGAGCAGATGGGCGGCGAGATCGGCGTCGACAGCACGCCGGGCGAAGGCTCGCAGTTCTGGATCAGCCTCAACCTGCCCAAGGCTCACGACGATGCCGAAGAGCTGCCGCTGCAGCCACTGCTGGGCCGCCGCGCCGCCATCGTCGACAGCCATGAGCTGGCGCGCCAGGCGCTGGAGCACCAGCTTGAAGACTGCGGCCTGAGCGTCAGCCTGTTTGCCTCGTACGACCAGCTTCTGCATGCGGTACAGGCCGCAAGCCAGGCGGGCCACCCGTTTGACTTCGCGGTGCTCGGCGCCAACCTGGGCAACCTGACGCCCGAGCAGCTCGGTGAGTACCACCTGCAACTGGACCGCTACCAGTGCCAGTGCGTGGTGCTGTGCCCGACCACCGAACAGGCGCTGTACCACCCCTACCTGCCCAATGGCCATGGCCAACTCCTGTCCAAGCCAACGTGCACGCGCAAGTTGCGTCGGCTGCTGCTGGAGCTGATCCAACCGCGTCGCCCGCTGGGCGAGCCGAACATCCTCAGCGGCCAGCGCCAGCCGAAGATTTTGTGCGTCGATGACAACCCAGCCAACCTGCTGCTGGTACAGACCCTGCTCGAAGACCTGGGTGCCCAGGTGCTGGCCGTCGACAACGGCTATGCGGCGGTGCAAGCAGTGCAGGATGAGCCCTTCGACCTGGTGCTGATGGACGTGCAAATGCCCGGCATGGATGGCCGCGCCTGCACCGAGCAGATCCGCCTCTGGGAAAACGCCCAAAGCGGCAGCCCGCTGCCGATTGTCGCCCTCACCGCGCATGCCATGGCCAACGAGAAACGCGCGCTGCTGCATGCCGGCATGGACGACTACCTGACCAAACCGATCAGTGAGCGGCAGTTGGCCCAGGTGGTGATGAAGTGGACCGGCCTGAGCCTGGGCGTGCCGCAGCAAGAGCGCTTGGCCGAACAGCGGCTCAACAGCGACGAACTGAAGGTGCTCGACCCCGACGAAGGTTTGCGCCTGGCCGCCGGCAAATCCGACTTGGCGGCCGACATGCTGGCCATGCTGCTGGCGTCACTGGAGTCCGATCGCCAGGCGATACGCGCCGCCCGCGAAGCGCAGGATCACACCACCTTGATCGAGCAGGTACACCGCCTCAACGGTGCCTCGCGTTATTGCGGTGTGCCGCAGCTGCGGGCGGCATGCCAGCGCAGCGAGACCTTGCTCAAACAAGAGCACCCCCATGCGCAGCAGGCATTGGATGAACTCGACAGCGCGATCAGCCGGCTGGCGACGCAGGCACACATCAATGCCTGACAGCGCTGCCTTGCCCCTGAGCTGGAGCAGCCTTGTGCTGCTGTAGGAGCAGCCTTGTGCTGCGAAGAGGCCCGTGACAGCAGCGAAGATTTACTGTGCTGTCACCGGCCTCTTCGCAGCACAAGGCTGCTCCAACGGCCACACAGGACGGCCAGCTACAATCCCCAGACATTCGCAAAGGAAGCCCGACCATGCGCGCCCTGTTGTTCAGCAGCCAGCACTACGACCAGGAAAGCTTCACCCAGGCCGCTGCCGGCACTGCCCTGGAGCTGCACTTCCAGCCCGCCCGCCTGACCTTGGACACTGCGCCCCTCGCCAGCGGTTACGAGGTCGTCTGCGCCTTCATCAACGATGAGCTGGACGCCCAAGTGCTGGCGCGCCTGGCCGCTGGCGGCACGCGCCTGATCGCCCTGCGTTCGGCGGGCTATAACCACGTCGACCTTGCGGCCGCCCAGCGCCTGGGCCTGGCCGTGGTACGGGTGCCGGCCTATTCGCCACACGCGGTGGCCGAGCACGCCGTGGCGCTGATCCTCGCCCTCAACCGGCGCCTGCACCGGGCTTACAACCGCACCCGCGAAGGTGATTTCACCCTGCATGGCCTGACCGGCTTCGACCTGCACGGCAAGACCGTCGGTGTGGTCGGCACCGGCCAGATCGGCGTTGCATTCGCCCGCATCATGGCCGGCTTCGGCTGCCAGTTGCTGGCCTACGACCCCTACCCCAACCCGGACCTGCTGGCCCTCGGCGCCCGCTACCTGCCCCTGCCCGAGTTGCTGCGCGAGGCGCGCATCATTAGCCTGCATTGCCCGCTGACCGAGCACACCCGCCACCTGATCAATGCGCAAAGCCTGGCTCAACTGCAACCTGGCGCCATGCTGATCAACACCGGCCGCGGCGCGCTGGTCGACACCCCGGCATTGATCGACGCACTCAAGTGCGGCCAGCTGGGCTACCTGGGCCTGGACGTCTACGAAGAAGAGGCCCAACTGTTTTTCGAGGATCGCTCCGACCAGCCCTTGCAAGACGATGTGCTGGCCCGGCTGCTGACCTTCCCCAACGTGATCATCACCGCCCACCAGGCCTTCCTCACCCGTGAGGCGCTGGACGCCATCGCCGCCACCACGCTGGACAACATCAACCGCTGGATGGCAGGCAAACCACAGAATCTGGTATCGGGTTAATGCTAGGATACGCGGCATTTCTGGAGGACCCATGGTCGAGCACGATTTCCGCTACACCCTTTTCAACCCGCAACACACCCTGATCGAGTGCCGCGCCCTGGTACCCGGCCGCTATCAGGTAACCGGCAACGGCGGTTCGATGCACAAGGGCGACACGTTGTTGGTGACCCTCAAGGGCAGCAAGGACTTGTCCATGCGACTGACCGTGGAAAGCGTGCGTCACCTGATCAACCCGCGCGGCCAGTGGGTTGCCGTGGCCAGCGGCCCGGTGTTCAGCGAGCTGGAGATCCTCACCTGGCAGGTCGAGTGCGACCAGTGCGACGCCGTGCTGGACTTCGAGTTCGCAGTCGATGCCAAGCTGGGCAAGAAAGCCCGCCAGCCGGCGGCCAGCGCCCGTATCGCGGAGCTGGGCTGGGCCAGCCGTGGCGAGAAGCACCTGTGCCCGCGTTGCCAGGAGAGCGCTGAGTGAAAAAGCTGCTGACCGGCGTGCTGATTGCCACCGGCCTGCTCGGCTGCGCCGCGCAACCGTCGAAGCTGCAGCAGGAGCGCAGCTATGTACTGGAGTGGATTGGCGAACGCCCGCTGATCGATTACAGCCACCTTACCCTGACCCTGGCCAGCGATGGCCGCGCCTACGGTAATGGCGGCTGCAACCATTGGTTTGCCCCGTATACGCTGGAAGGCAAGCACCTGAGCTTCGGCAAGGTCGGCAAGACCCGCAAGCTGTGCGCACCGGCGCTGATGGAACAGGAAAAACGCTTCCTGCAGGCGCTGGAGACGGTACAACGCTGGGATGTCTCGCCCGTGGAGCAGATGCGCTTCTGGCCGGCCGAGGGCAAGCCGCTGCGGTTCTGGCCTGAAGAAGGTTGAGGACTGCCGGGGCCGCTCTGCGGCCCTTCGCGGCACAAGGCCGCTCCTACAGGTAACCGCGTACGCTGGGATGACGCGGTCACCTGTAGGAGCGGCCTTGTGCCGCGAAGGGCTGCAAAGCAGCCCCAACAGGCATCATGCGCCCTTCAGGGCCTTGATCTTGGCCTGCAGCCCTTCCAGGGTCTGCTCACCCATCAATTGCTCACGCACCTTGCCCTTGTCATCGATGATGTAGGTCACCGGCAACGCCTCGCTGCGGGGCAGCTCGTAACGCTCGGCCGGGTCCTGCGCCAGCACGGTAAAGCCGATGCCCAAGGTGTCCGCCGCCTGCTTCAGGTCCTGGCCCTGCAAGCCGTCGAAGTTCACACCGACCACCTTGATCCCCTCGGCCGCCCATTGCTTGGCCGCCGCATTCAACTCAGGGATTTCGGTACGGCACGGTCCGCACCATTCGGCCCAATAGTTGAGCACTAACCAGTGCCCCTCGATCTGCTCGGCCTTTACCGTATTGCCGTGTTGGTCCACGCCGTAGTCGGCACCGCAACCACCGAGCAACAGGCCCGCGGTGATGGCCAGTACTGCTGCCAAACGCCTTGCCATGGGTCAATCCTTCTCGAAGTTTCAAGCAAATGGTTCAGTCGCTGCGGTTAGAATAGCCGCCACACCCAGCTGGATGCGACCCGACATGACTGACCTGACGCTCTATCATAACCCGCGCTGCTCGAAATCCCGCGGCGCGCTAGAACTGCTCGAAGCACGCGGCCTGGCGCCGACCATCGTGCGCTACCTCGAAACCCCGCCAGACACCGCCACCCTGACGGCCCTGCTCGGCAAACTGGGCATCGCCCCGCGCCAGCTGCTGCGCACCGGCGAAGACGAATACAAAGACCTGAACCTGGCCAACCCGGCCCTGACCGATGCGCAATTGATCGACGCCATGGCCCAACACCCCAAGCTGATCGAGCGGCCGATTCTGGTGGCCGGCGATAAAGCCGTGATTGGCCGCCCACCCGAGAAGGTGCTGGAGATCCTGCCGTGAGCCAGCCCTTCATCCTGGTTTTGTATTACAGCCGCCATGGCGCCACCAGCGAAATGGCCCGGCACATTGCCCGCGGTGTCGAGTTGGCCGGTATGGAGGCGCGCCTGCGCACCGTGCCGGCGATTTCCACTGAGTGCGAAGCTGTGGCTCCGGACATCCCGGCCAGCGGCGCGCTGTACGCCACCCTAGACGACCTGCGCCATTGCGCCGGCCTGGTGCTGGGCAGCCCGACCCGCTTCGGCAACATGGCCGCGCCGCTGAAGTACTTCCTCGACGGCACCAGCAGCCTGTGGCTGGGTGGCGAACTGGTGGGCAAGCCCGCCGGGGTGTTCACCTCCACTGCCAGCCTGCATGGTGGCCAGGAAACCACCCTGCTGTCGATGATGCTGCCGCTGATGCACCACGGCATGCTGGTGATGGGCCTGCCCTACAGCGAATCGGCCTTGCTCGAAACCCGCGGCGGCGGCACACCGTATGGCGCCAGCCACCACGCCGGCGCCGATGGCAAGCGCGAGCTCGACCCCCACGAAATCACCCTGTGCCGTGCCCTCGGCCAACGCCTGGCGAGCACCGCCAAGGCCCTGGAGGCCGCGCGTGGCTAAAAAGCCCAAGGTGTTGCCGCCACTGCAATGGCTGGCACCGCGCCTGCGCCTGACGCGGGCGCTGAGCCTGGCGTTTTTCTTTGGCCTGATCGCGTTGCTGGTGGTGAACAACCTGTGGTTCGCCAACCTGCACGGGGCGCGCGTCGAAGTGATTCTGGCGATCGAACTGGTGCCGCTGCTGTTGCTGCTGCCGGGCATGCTGAAGGGCAGCGCCCGGGCGCATGCCTGGACCTGCTTTGTGGTGAATATCTATTTCATCAAGGGCGTGTTGGCGGCGTTCGATCCGGCCCGGGCGCTGTTTGGCTGGGTTGAGGTGGTGGTAAGCCTGGGGTTGTTCGTCAGCGGGCTGCTGTTTGTGCGCTGGAAGTTCCAGTATGAGCGGCGCATGGCGGGCGAAGGGAGTTGATTCAGGGGGCTGCTTTGCAGCCC
>NZ_BNTL01000017.1:0-103292 GCF_022179005.1 Pseudomonas sp. PAGU 2196
CTTACAGCACTACCTGAATCGATTAACTCGTTGATACTCAAGGAGTTTCTCGTTCCAATCACGCTGGAAGTGTGGCGCATTATAAGTGGATTCGAAACCCCGTCAACCCTTTATTTCAAGAATGTTTCAAACCACCCTCCCCCGCCCGCTGATCACCCGAGGAACACGCCGTGCAACTGCAGGAATACGCAGCGCCATCAACACGGCACCAATGCCGGCATAGATAGCCCACTCACGCAGATCCGAACGCACGATCCACAGGAAATGCAGCAGCCCCAAGCCGAGAATCACATACACCAGCTTATGCAGCTTCTTCCACCGCGCACCCAGCCGGCGCTGGCTATACCGATTGGAGGTTACCGCCAGCGCCAACAACCCGAGGAAGCCAAGCGCCCCCACAATAATGTAGGGCCGCTTACGCAGCTCGACAGCGAACTGCCCCCAGTCCAGCCCGAGAATAAAGAAGAGGTAACAAAGGATGTGCAGCACGATGTAAGCAAAACACCACAACCCTAGTTGGCGGCGCACGACGATCCAGCCCGACCACCCTGTCAGCCGCTGCAGCGGCGTCATGCTCAAGGTCACCAGCAGGAACGTCAGCGCGCCCAACCCCAGCCGGTCCATCAGGATCTTCCCTGGGTCCGGCCCCAGCAGGTTCATCGCAGCCTCATACAACCACCAGAGTGGCAGCACACACCCCACTATAAAGATGGCCAGGCGCAACCAGGGATAGCGCATCAATAGTTCTTCCGCAGGTCGAGGCCGGCATACAGCGACGCCACTTCATCGGCGTAGCCGTTGAACATTTGCGTTGGCCGTACGTTGGGGCTGAACAGGCCACTTGGCAGGCGCCGCTCACGCGCTTGGGTCCACCTCGGGTGATCGACCTCGGGGTTCACGTTGGCATAGAAGCCATACTCATCTGGCGCCAGCCCCTCCCAGGTCGTTTGCGGGCGCTCGGCCACCAGGCTGATCCGCACGATCGACTTGATGCTCTTGAACCCGTACTTCCATGGCACCACCAAGCGCAACGGCGCGCCATTCTGGTTGGCCAGCTCGCGGCCATACATACCCACCGCCAGAATCGCCAACGGGTGCATGGCCTCATCCAGGCGCAGCCCTTCTCTATAAGGCCAGTCGATCAAGGCGAAGCCTGAGCGTTGCCCTGGCATATGCTGTGGGTCTTTCAATGTTTCGAAGCGCACGTAGCGCGCGTTGGATGTCGGTTCCACTTGCTTGAGTACTTGCGCCAGCGGGAAGCCAAGCCAGGGGATGACCATCGACCACGCCTCGACACAGCGCAACCGGTAGATGCGCTCTTCGAGCTGATAAGGTTTGACGAAGTCTTCCAGGGCATAGCGCCCGGGCTTGCCGACCTCGCCATCGATCACCACAGACCAAGGCTCGGTCTGCAAGCTGCCGCCATTGGCAGCCGGGTCACCCTTGTCGGGCCCGAACTCATAGAAGTTGTTGTAGTGGGTCGCGTCCTTGAAGGGCGTAATCGCCTCATCCTTGACCGTTACCGCCTGCCACCGCGTCGCCGCAAGCTTGTCACTGAACCAGGCGGGTGCAGCGCCCGCCTCGACATCGGCGTAGCGGCTGGCCTCGGCGGCATGCCCCAGGCTCGGCAGCGCACCCAGGGCAAGGCCCGCCAGCGAGCCACCTAGCACGGTGCGACGAGAAAGATAGAGACCTTCGGGCGTGATCTCCGACGCCTTGCACTCGGATGACCTGGGAAGCTTGATAAGCATGGGCGGCTCCATAGCACTGGATAACGGATGTACCAGTAAGACTATGGAGCCGGAGGGTTATTCCATCATTAAATCATTGTCACGACTTACGACGGCGAGACCGCAGCAAGAACTGGATCGGCCCCGAAGCCGCGTAGGCAAGGAAGATCAGCAGCAGGATGCGGGGCGGGTCGCTGAATACCACCGCGAACACCAGGACCACCGCCAGGATGGCCACGAACGGTACACGCCCTTTGAGGTCGAGCTCCTTGAAGCTGTTGTACTTGATGTTGCTGACCATCAACATGCCAGCCGCCGCTACCAGCAGCGCCACCAGGAACGACAGCTTGGAGCCCTGGATACCGTAGTCACTGAAGGCCCAGACGGTGCCCGCGACCACACCTGCAGCCGCCGGGCTGGCCAGGCCGATGAAGTAACGCTTGTCGGCGGTGCCCACCTGGGTATTGAAGCGCGCCAGGCGCAAAGCAGCGCCAGCCACATAGATGAAGGCAACCATCCAGCCGACCTTGCCCATGTCACCCAACGCCCAGCCAAAGGCCAGCAACGCCGGGGCAACACCAAAGGCGACCATGTCCGACAGCGAGTCGTACTCGGCCCCGAAGGCGCTCTGGGTATTGGTCATGCGAGCCACACGGCCGTCCAGGCCGTCGAGCACCATGGCGACGAAGATGGCGATGGCGGCAAAGGCGAAGTACTTGCTTGCCTCGCGCGGGTCGCCAGCACTCAACGCGCTCTGCGCGCTCATCGAGTTGATGATGGAGTAGAAGCCAGCGAACAGGTTGGCGGTGGTGAACAGGTTAGGAAGCAGATAGATGCCGCGATGCCGGACCTTGCGCCCTTCGGCGTCATGGCCCTCTTCAATGTGCTCATCGACAGGTAGCAGGCTTTCGGCGTCGGAGGGCTTGTTCGGCTCTTCGGGACGTTCGCTCATGTAGGGTACCTTGCAACAGGGTGGAATATGTTCGACACGGGCCTGCGAAACAGGTTCTGACGGCAGGCCACTGGTCTGCTTTATACCAGATGCCGGCTGCCTAAACGAAAAAACGCGGCCGAAGCCGCGTTTTTCATGTTGCAAGAAACTTAGTTCTTGGCTTTGTCGACGATCTTGTTCGCCGAGATCCAAGGCATCATCGAACGCAGTTGCTCGCCGATGATTTCGATGCCGTGGGCAGCGTTGTTACGACGCTTGGCGGTCATCGATGGGTAGTTGGTAGCACCTTCGGAGATGAACATCTTCGCGTACTCGCCGTCCTGGATGCGCTTCAGAGCGTTGCGCATGGCCTTGCGGGATTCTTCGTTGATGACTTCTGGGCCGGTGACGTACTCACCGTACTCGGCGTTGTTGGAGATCGAGTAGTTCATGTTGGCGATACCGCCTTCGTACATGAGGTCAACGATCAACTTCAGCTCGTGCAGGCACTCGAAGTAGGCCATTTCTGGCGCGTAGCCCGCTTCAACCAGGGTTTCGAAACCGGCTTTGACCAGCTCGACGGTACCGCCGCACAGAACAGCCTGCTCGCCGAACAGGTCGGTTTCAGTCTCGTCCTTGAAGGTGGTTTCGATGATGCCGGTACGGCCGCCACCCACGCCTGCGGCGTAGGACAGCGCAACGTTTTTGGCGTTGCCCGAAGCGTCTTGGTAGATAGCGATCAGGTCAGGGATGCCGCCGCCTTTGACGAACTCGGAGCGAACGGTGTGGCCCGGGGCTTTCGGCGCGATCATGATCACGTCGAGGTCGGCACGTGGCACGACTTGGTTGTAGTGGATCGAGAAGCCGTGGGAGAAGGCCAGGGTTGCGCCTTTCTTGATGTTCGGCTCGATCTCGTTCTTGTACAGAGTGCCTTGGAACTCGTCCGGAGTCAGGATCATGACCAGGTCGGCAGCAGCGACAGCGGTAGCCACGTCGGCCACTTTCAGGCCGTGGGCTTCTGCCTTGGCAACGGTGGCCGAGCCTTTACGCAGACCGACGGTAACGTCTACACCGGAGTCTTTCAGGTTGCACGCCTGGGCGTGGCCTTGGGAACCGTAACCGATGATGGCGACTTTCTTACCCTGGATGATGGAAAGGTCGCAGTCTTTATCGTAGAAAACTTTCATGAAAATACCCCTGGTTATATCTCGGCCCCTGCGGAGCCATCGCTAATTTTTGAATTTAGATGCTGAGCACTTTGTCGCCACGGGCAATGCCGGTGACGCCACTGCGCACGGTTTCGAGAATCGATGCGGTGCCGATGGCCTGGATGAAGCTGTCCAGTTTGTCGCTGGTGCCGCTCAGTTGCACGGTGTACACACTGGCGGTCACATCGACGATCTGGCCACGGAAAATGTCCGTGGTGCGCTTGATCTCGGCCCGCTGGGCTCCGGTGGCCTTGACCTTGACCAGCATCAGTTCACGCTCGATGTGAGCACTTTCCGACAGGTCGACAAGCTTTACCACTTCGACAAGCTTGTTCAGGTTCTTGGTGATCTGTTCGATCACTTCGTCATGGCCAACGGTGGTCAGCGTCAGACGCGACAAGGTCGGGTCTTCGGTCGGCGCCACGGTCAGGCTTTCAATGTTGTAGTTACGCTGGGAGAACAGGCCAACGACGCGAGACAAGGCACCGGGTTCGTTTTCCAGCAGCAAGGAAATGATGTGCCGCATATCAGGTACGCTCCGTCTTGCTCAGCCACATGTCACGCATCGAGCCATCCTTGATCTGCATCGGATAGACGTGCTCGGTACGGTCAACCGCGATGTCGATGAACACCAGACGGTCTTTCATCGCGAATGCCTCTTCCAGCTTCGGCTTGAGGTCTTTCAGGCTGGTGATGCGGATACCCACATGACCATAGGCCTCGGCCAGCTTGATGAAGTCAGGCAGCGACTCGACATAGGAGTGCGAGTGACGGCCGTTGTACGCCATGTCCTGCCACTGGCGGACCATGCCCAGCACACCGTTGTTCAGGTTGACGATTTTCACCGGCAGGCCGTACTGCATGCAGGTGGACAGTTCCTGGATGTTCATCTGGATACTGCCTTCGCCGGTCACGCACGCCACGTCCTGGTCCGGGAAGTTGAGCTTGACGCCCATCGCCGCCGGGAAACCGAAGCCCATGGTGCCCAGGCCACCGGAGTTGATCCAGCGGTTCGGCTTGTTGAAGCGGTAGTACTGCGCCGCGAACATCTGGTGCTGGCCCACGTCGGAGGTAACAAAGGCATCGCCTTTGGTCACTTCGCACAGGGTTTCGATCACGGTCTGCGGCTTGATGACGCTGCCATCACCTTTGTTGTAAGGGAACAGGTCGCCGTCGCCACGCCATTCATCGATCTGCTTCCACCAGGCTTCTGCGGCGGCCTTGTCAGGCTGCTCGCCGATTTCCTTGAGGATGCCGAGCATCTCGGTCAAGACGCTGTCGACTGGGCCAACGATAGGCACGTCGGCCTTGATCATCTTGGAAATCGACGCCGGGTCGATGTCGATGTGGATGATCTTGGCATTCGGGCAGAACTTGGCCGGGCCGTTGACCACACGGTCATCGAAACGCGCACCGACGGCAAAGATGACGTCCGCATTGTGCATGGCCATGTTGGCCGTGAAGCTGCCGTGCATGCCGAGCATGCCGAGGAACTGACGGTCAGTACCCGGGAAGCCACCCAGACCCATGAGGGTATTGGTAACCGGCAGGTTCAGCGATTTGGCGATTTCGGTCAGGGCTTCGGAGCCGCCACCCAGAATCACGCCGCCGCCGGCGTAAACGATCGGGCGCTTGGCAGCCAGCAGCATCTCGGCGGCCTTGCGGATCTGGCCGGAGTGGCCACGGACCGCCGGGCTGTAGGAGCGCAGCTTGACCTTCTTCGGGTAGACGTATTCGAACTTCTCGGCCGGGTTGGTCATATCTTTTGGAATGTCGACCACGACCGGGCCAGGACGGCCGGATTGCGCCAGGTAGAAGGCTTTTTTCAGAACTTCTGGGATCTCGGTGGCGTTTTTGATCATGAAGCTGTGCTTCACGATCGGCCGCGAGATGCCAATCATGTCGGTTTCCTGGAAGGCATCGGTACCCACCATGGTGCTAGGCACCTGGCCGGACAGAATGACCATCGGAATCGAATCCATGTAGGCGGTGGCAATGCCGGTAATGGCATTGGTCGCACCCGGGCCGGAGGTTACCAGCACCACACCGGCCTTGCCGGTGGCACGGGCGTAGCCGTCCGCCATATGGGTTGCAGCCTGTTCGTGACGAACCAGGATGTGTTCGACTTCCGGTTCCTTGAACAGGGCATCGTAAACATGAAGGAGAGCACCGCCAGGGTACCCGTAGATGTGCTTAACGCCTTCGTCACGCAAGAAGCGGACGACCATCTCAGCGCCAGATAAAAGCTCCACGTTGTTCACCTCTAAAACGCCAGAATACCGTCCCTAGTGGACGGGTCTTAATAGGTTTACTGCCAAGCAGAGCATGAGCGAACGTCAGCACTGACTGAGCAAGTATTGGGAGCGCCCCAGAGTGTTGCGGGGTTTTCCCACCCAGCGCGAGGTAACGCGTTGCGGGGTGTAACAGGTCGGCGCGGGTGTGCGCCTCATGATCTGCTTAGCGGGTCTGCTTCTGGCAGTCCCTCTACAGCGGAAGTTGGATTCTTGTGATTTGGCGGCTACAAGTCAAGAAAAATTATTGCCAATTTTTCCTCAAGATGAATTCCTGCCACCACTAAAAAGGATAGCAGCAGCAGAATTAAGAAGATTTCCATAAAAAAGGGCCACAATCTGCGGCCCTTGAAGGAAAAAGAGAAGAAATCAGGCTCCAGAAGCGATCAATTGATCGAACTCTGCTAGCAGGCGCCGTAGCTCGCGACTCTGCTCCGGGCGATCGGTGAACACCGTTTCAGCCATCACCAGGATGCCCGAGGCACTGGGCAGCGGGTGGCCAAGCTCGATGATGATCTTCATGCGGGGCAGGAAGATCCATTGCAGCCACTGCTCCAGGGTCATCGTATCGACCGCGAAGGGCACGGTGCTCTCCAGCGCTTCATCGCTGGGCGGCTCATCGTCCCACCAGCCTTGCACCTTCAACTCACGCTCGATCAGCAGCAGGTGGTCGGCGATGTCCAGAATGCGTTGCTCGATCATCAGGAATTCACTCGGGCCTTCTGCCGCGCCAGCGCCGCACCGGCACTGTCACCTTGCTTTTCACGGCACTGGGCAATGGTGTTCCACAGTTCGGCCTGCAGGTCGGGGCGGCCATTGGCGTAGGTCAGGGCGCGGCGAGCCAACTGCTCGGCCTGCGCTGCATCGCCCTGCGACAAGCGCACCTGGGCCAGGCGGAACAGCACTTGCGGCTCGCGCGGGGCGATACGCTGGGCACGCTCCAGGCTAGACGAGGCACCGTTGAAATCACCACCGACCTGCTGTTGCTGGGCAGTGGTCAACAGCGCCAGTACAGGCCCATCCAGCTGCTCGTCGGCCGACAGGCCGCCAGATGCGCCACCGCTGCGCGGAATGCCGGTCGGCGCACTGCTGGCTTTCGGCGTGCTGTTCATCGAGGCGATATCGAACGGCTCGTCGGCGATCGGGTTCGGGTTGGTGGTCATCGGCCCGGTCGAGATCGGGCCCGGGGTAATCGGCGCGGTGCTGATCGGCGCCGCCCCATTACCGGCCGGGAACGTCTGGATGCTCGAGGCACCGGCGCCCTGCGGGATCATCACCGTCACGCCCGAATCCTCAGGCAGCGACTGCGCTTGTGAGGTGCCGCTGTTCATGCCAGCCGCCGAGCGGTTGGCCGTTACGCGTTCACTGTTGGACACGCGGGTGCTCGAGTCGACCACCGGGATATTGCCACGCTGGACGCTGGAGCAACCCTGGAGCACAACCAACGCCGTCAAGGCAGGAAACAGCCACTTATTCACTTCACACCTCATCAATGCAGCTCGTGCTTAATTCATCCAGCCTTTGACCCAGTCCATGACCGATTCTGCCGGATTCTGCTCACCGCCACAGGCTGCGCCGGCGGGCGGTTCGCTTCCGCGAATATACGGCATCTGCACGGCTCCCGGACAGCTACCGTCAGAGCCTTGGCCGCTGTACGGGTCGATCCAGGCTTGCACGACGTTGTCCGGTTGCGGCATGTCCAGCGGCAGCGGGTCGGCCTTCTTCATGAAGCTGGTCCAGACCTGCAGGGCGCCGGTGGCACCGGTGAACGGCGTCTTGCCGTTATCGTCGCGGCCCATCCACACCACGGCCAGCAGGTCCTGGCTGAAGCCGGAGAACCAGCTGTCGCGCGAGTCGTTACTGGTACCGGTCTTGCCGGCCAGGGTCAGCGAACGCGGCAACACGTTGTACACCGAACGGCCGGTACCTTCGCGCATCACCCGCTGCATGGCGTTCTGCACCAGGTAGATGGACCCTGGGTCGAAGGTCTGTTGGATCTGGAACGGGTAGCGCTTGAGCGGCTCACCCTCGGCCGTCAACACGCTGCGGATACCGCGCATCGGCGTGTTGAAGCCACCATTGGCAATGGTCTGGTACATGGTCGCGACCTGCATCGGCGACATGCCACCTGCCCCCAGCAGCATCGCTGGGAAGGCTGGCCAGTCGACATTCACCCCCAGCCGACCGATGGTCTTGATCACGTTGGGCACCCCCACTTCCAGGCCGAGCTTGGCGGTCGACAGGTTGTAGGAGTTGGCCAGGCCTTGATACAGGTAAATGGTGCCATGCGGACGACGGTCGTAGTTCTGCGGGCGCCAGATCTGGCCGTTGGCGCCTTTGACCGAGAACGGCTCGTCCTGCACCCAACTGGTCAGGGTGTACTTGCTCGGCTGTTCCAGCGCGGTCAGGTACACCGCCGGCTTGACCAGCGAGCCAATCGGCCGCACCGCGTCGATGGCCCGGTTGAAGCCGGCAAAGCCCGACTGGCGGCTGCCGATCAGCGCTTGCACCTCGCCGGTTTCCGGGTTGGTCACGACCATCGCCGACTCGACCTCGTCAGCGCCCTTGCGCCCGGCCAGGCGCTTGAACGTCTCGTTCATGGAGGTTTCGGCCTTCATCTGCAGGATCGGGTCGAAACTGGTGAAGATGCGCAGGCCTTCTTCGGTCAAGTCTTCGTCGCGGTAGTCTTGGCGCAACTGGCGTTTGACCAAGTCGAGGAAGGCTGGGAACGAGCTGTCCGCCAGGCTGCCGCGCTTGGTCACACCCAATGGCATCTTCTTCGCTGCCTCGATCACGTCCTTGCTCGCCACGCCCTGCTCGGCCAGCAGGTCGAGCACCAGGTTACGGCGGGCCAGGGCGCGGTCAGGATAACGCCGCGGGTTGTAGTAGGACGGCCCCTTGACCATGCCCACCAGCAAGGCGATTTGGTGCAGCTTGAGCTCCGACAGCGGCTGGCTGAAGAAGAACTGGCTGGCCAGGCCGAAACCATGCACCGCGCGTTGGCCGTCCTGGCCGACGAATACCTCGTTGAGGTAGGCCTCGAGGATTTCACGCTTGTCGTAATGCAGCTCCAGCAGCACAGCCATCATGGCCTCGGTCAGCTTGCGGCTGAGGCTGCGTTCGCTGGTGAGGTAGAAGTTCTTCACCAACTGCTGGGTCAGGGTACTGCCGCCTTGGCGCATGGAGCCGGCCGAGGTGTTGACCCACACGGCACGGGCGATGGACTTGGGCGACACGCCAAAGTGGCTATAGAAGTCGCGGTCTTCGGTCGCGACCAGGGTCTCGAGCAGGTACGGTGGCACCTGATCGATTTTGATCAGGATCCGGTCCTCGAGGTTTTTCGGGTAGATACCGCCGATCATCAGCGGTTCCAGGCGTACCACGTCGAGCTTGCCGCCATTGGCACCGGCCAGCCCCGCCACGTAATCGCCAGAGAAGCGCACGCGGACGAACTGCGCGGGTTCCATCCCCTCGTAGAACTGGAAGCCACGAGTGTTGAGGTCGACGGTATTACCGTTGACCGCGGCCGCACCTGGGCCATTGGCCGCGCTTTCACGGCGATAGCCCAGGGCATCGAGTTCGGTGAGGAAGTCGTTCTTGCTCAGCTTCTGGCCGACGAACAGCTCCAGTGGCCGGGCGTATACCTTGGCCGGGATGGTCCAACGCTTGCCAGAGAACTTCTCCTGGACGACAGCATCGAGGTAAACCGCGAAGCCGGCGAGGATCACCAGGCCGACCAGGCTGAGCTTCAAAGCCCAGCCCAGCCAGGCGCGAGAGCGGCCGGTCGGGCGTTTCTGAGGGGTACGAGCGTTTCGAGTTCGAGTCATGGCGGCGGATTATACGCACTTTGTAAAGGCTGGGCAGGCGCCCTCAGCGGTATGCAGGGACGGCACCATTGACCATAATGGCGCATTCGAATTCCCTGCCCCCGGAAGGATTTCCCGTGAGCCAAGCTCTTATCACTGCGTTGCAGAACCCAGCCCTCTACCCTCACCCCGTGGATGGGTTCCAACTCATCGAGACGCATATCTCCTGGGTCCTGCTCACTGGCGAGTACGCCTACAAGGTCAAGAAACCGATGAACTTCGGCTTCCTCGACTTCACCCAGCTGGATCAGCGCGAGCATTTCTGTAACGAAGAATTGCGCCTGAACCAGCGCCTGACCGACGGCCTGTACCTCGACGTGTTGCCGATCACCGGTAGCGCCGAAGCGCCGCAAATCGGCGGTGAGGGTGTAGCAATCGAATACGCCCTGAAAATGCGCCAGTTCCCCCAGGGGCAGATGCTCAGCACCCTGCAAGCCAACGGCGAGCTCAACGCCGAGCACATCGACCAGATGGCCCGGCAGATCGCCGAGTTCCATCTGCAGACCCCCAAGGTTCCGGCAGCGCAACCTTATGGCTCGCCTGAAAGCGTGATGGCCCCGGTGGAGCAGAACTTCGAGCAGATCCGTCCGTTCCTCAGCGACAAGGCCGACCTCCTGCAACTGGATAACCTCCAGGCATGGGCACGCAGCAGTTTCGAGCGCCTCAAAGGCCTGTTCGAAGCGCGCAAAGCCAACGGTTTCACCCGCGAATGCCACGGTGACATTCACCTGGGTAACGCCACCCTGATCGACGGCAAGGTGGTGATCTTCGACTGCATCGAGTTCAACGAGCCGTTCCGCATGACCGATGTCTGGGCCGATACCGGCTTCCTGGCCATGGACCTGGAAGACCGCGGCCTCAAGTGCCTGGCGCACCGCTTCGTCAGCCAGTACCTGGAGCTGACCGGCGACTACGAGGGCCTGGAAGTGCTCAACTTCTACAAGGCCTACCGCGCCCTGGTACGCGCCAAGGTCGCCCTGTTCAGCATGCCCGCCAATGCCGATGGCGTGCAGCGCGCCACCACCCTGCGCACCTACCGCAACTATGCCAACCTGGCAGAAAGCTACAGCGCCATCCCTTCGCGCCTGCTGGCCATCACCCACGGCGTCTCTGCGGTGGGCAAGAGCCACGTGGCGATGCGCCTGGTCGAAGCCCTGGGCGCCGTGCGTGTGCGTTCGGACGTAGAGCGCAAGCGCCTGTTCGGCGAGCAGCAGGCAACGCTCTCTGGGCAGCAGGATGCCGGCATCTATGACCAGGATGCCAGCGCCGCGACCTATCAGCGCCTGCACGATCTGGCCGGCACCATCCTGCGCGCCGGTTTCCCGGTGGTGCTCGATGCCACCTACCTGAAACATGCTCAACGCCAAGCGGCGGCAGAGGTCGCCAGCGCGACCGGCGTGCCGTTCCTGGTCCTCGACTGCCAAGCCCCGGAGGCGGTGATCGCCAGTTGGCTGGCGCAGCGCCAGGCGGAAAAAACCGACCCGTCGGACGCTACCCTAGAGGTGGTCAAGGCTCAGCAGGCCAGCCGTGAGCCGCTGGATGCCACAGAACTGCAGCACGCCACCCGTGTCGATACGCAGGAAAGCGCCAGCATGGACCAGGTGATCGACCAGATCCGCCAGCGCTTGCCGGGCCTGTAAGGTCAGCATTGCAGCTTATCGCCGGCAAGCCGGCTCCCACAGGAGTTCCACAAGCCTCAAGGGCAGTGGTGTCCCTGTGGGAGCTGGCTTGCCGGCGATAGGGCCGTAAAAGGCGGCTCCCCTCCCCAATCGTCGCACCCGATGGCAAAAGGCCGCGCATTTTCCAACCCCCGCTACACTCCTCTCTGACCTGCTCGCGATTTATCCCCCAACACCCGTTCAGCCATCGCAAGGAGGCTCGATGAACGATGAATTGCAGCATCTGAAGAATCTTGGCAAGACTTCTGCGCAATGGTTGCATGCGGCCGGCATCCACAGCGCGTCGGATTTGCGCCGGCTCGGTGCGGTGGGTGCGTACCAAGCTGTGAAAACGCGAGGGTTCCGGGCCTCCAAAGTGCTGTTGTACGCCATTGAAGGTGCCTTGCTCGACATGCACTGGAACGATTTGCCGACCGAACGCAAGGAAGCGCTCAATCAACAGTTGGACGCGAAGAACCCTGCGCAAAAAAACGCGAAATAAACCGACGAAGGGGATTGACTCCGAAATGAGAATCGTTATGATTATCACAACTGGTCGCGAGACTGGTTGGATAAACTGAAAGCCCCTGGTTCGGACTCTCAGATTATCTCCTCATCAGGCTAATCACGGTTATTGACCCGGCTCTTTGCCGGGTCTTTTTTTGCCTGACGGTTCTGCACCGCGTGCGCGGTGACAACGCCGATACCCGTAACGTTACTTGCGCAGTTGAGCGCAGTAGTCCTGCTCCGGCATCGCCGCCGTGTACCACACATAATCGGCCATGCCCGCCTCGGCTTCCTCGCCGACCTCGGCCAACAACACGACCACGCTACGGCCCTGCGCGCCCAGGTCAACCAAGTGCAATGGCACACCCAGGTCCTTGCGGACGTGGTATGCGCCAGCCAATAGCAGGGCTGGCTGCGGCGCCTTCAGCAACTGCTCTGCCATCTGCCGGTCGCGCTGCTGTTGAACGGCAAGCATGGCCGGCAATTGGCTTTCCGGCAGCAAGCCGCAGTGCCCGGCACGCACCTGTTCAAGCAACGCGGCCTTGACCCTAGGCGCATTGGACTGTGCGCCCGGTAACGAAGCCGGGTGCCGATAGGCGTGGCGCATCTGCCCAGGTGAAAGGTTGGCGGCCAGCAGCGGGATGCCGCGCTGCAAGGCCTGCGTGACCAACGGCCCGTACAACTGCCAGTCCCAGCCTTCTTCCCACGCTAACGCCTTGGGCAAGTCCGCGGGCAACGGTGGCTGAGCCTCAAGTTTGTCGACCAGCGGCTGCTGCTCAGGCTGCAGCATCTCCATCAACAGGCTGCCCTGAGCGCGCCGGCCCTGCAGGGCCTGCAACAACCACAACTGCAGTGCGTGGTGGTCAGGGTTGTCGTGCTTCTCCCCTACCAACACACGCGGGGCAGCGGCCAGCTGCGTGACCAGTTGTTCCGGGCTGATGAGCTGGCCGCTGGCCAGATCCTTGATGTGCCCCAACTGCGCGTGTTCGCGCCCTTCAGTACTCTGCCAGCCCGGTAACGGCGGCAGGCTGGCCTGGCATCCGCCCAGCGCCAGCACCAGGCACAGCGATAAACCGGACAGCAGTGGATGGCGCATCGGCAATGCCTCCTAGCGGGTGATGATCAGCGGGTGGCCACGCTCCGGGTGAGCCTGTACCAGCACATCGATACCGAACACCGCCTTCAATGCCCCAGGCGTCAGCACTTCGTCGGGGGAGGCCAAGGCATGACAGCGGCCCTGCTCAAGCAACAGGATACGGTCACAGTAGCGTGCGGCCAGGTTCAGGTCATGCAGGATCACCAGCACCGCAGCGCCTCGGTCGGCAAAGCGGCGCACCGCTTGCAGGGTCGTGTGCTGATGGAGTGGGTCGAGCATCGACGTCGGCTCATCAAGCAACAGCGTAGTCCCCTGCTCACCTGGCCACAGCTGGGCCAGCACGCGCGCCAGGTGCACCCGCTGCCGCTCACCGCCCGACAGCGCCAGGTAGCTGCGCCCCTGCAGGTGCCAGGCATCCGCGGCACGCAAGGCTGCTTCGACGATCTCGGCGTCGCGCACCTGGCCACTGCCATGCGGCATCCGCCCCATGCCCACCACTTCCTCGACCCTGAACGAGAAGCCCAGGCTGGACACTTGCGGCAACACCGCCAGGCGCCTGGCCCGCTCCTGACCAGCCCAATCGGCCAACGGCCGGCCCTGCAAGGTCACATGCCCCTGGCCGGGCGCCAGCTCGCCGCACAGCACCCCCAGCAAGCTGCTCTTGCCCGCGCCGTTGGGGCCGAGCACGCCCACCACCCGCCCTGGGGCCAATTGCAGGTGGATGTCGTGGAGTACCTCGTTGCTTCCCCGCCGCAGGTGCAGGCCCTCGACTTGCAACATCAGCTGCGCCCTCGCATCAGCAGAAACAGGAAAAACGGCGCACCGATAAACGCAGTGACAATGCCGATCGGCAGTTCGGCTGGCGCCAGCACCAGCCGTGCCGCCAGGTCGGCAAACAGCATCAGTACGCCGCCCGCCAACAGCGAGGCCGGCAACACCACGCGGTGATCGGGCCCTGCCAGCAAGCGCACCAAGTGCGGCACCACCAGCCCGATGAAGCCGATCAGCCCCGCCGCCGCCACCGCCGCGCCGACACCCAGCGCGGTACAGAACACCAATTCGCGCTTGAGCCGCTCTACCTCGATACCCAGGTGCCGCGCCTCCGACTCCCCCAGCAGCAAGGCATTCAGCGCCCGGGCGCGCCGCGGCAACCACAGCGCCACGCCGGTAGCCACCATCAACAGCGGCCACAGCCGCTCGTAACTGGCACCGTTGAGGCTGCCCAGGTTCCAGAACGTCAGGGTGCGCAAGGTGGCGTCATCGGCCAGGTAGGAGAACATCCCCACCGCCGCGCCGCCCAGCGCGGTCATGGCCACGCCGGCCAACAGCATCGTGGCGACATTGGTCTGGCCGTCGCGCCGCCCCAGGCGATAGACCAGCGCGGTCACCCCAAGCCCGCCGATGAAGGCGCACAGCGACAGCAGATAAGGCGCCAGCACCTCCGGCATTCCGCCAAACCAGCTGCCGCCGACAATGGCCACTGCAGCGCCCATTGCCGCCCCGGCGGCGACGCCTACCAGCCCTGGGTCGGCCAACGGGTTGCGGAACAGCCCCTGCATGGCCACGCCGGACAGCGCCAGCACCGCCCCCACCGCCAGCCCCAGCAAGGTGCGCGGCAGGCGAATCTGGCCGAGGATCATTTCCGCCTGCTGCAGGCCATCACCGGCGATCGGCAGCCCCAACAAGCGCAGCCCAGCGCGCAAGGTATCGAACAGCGGCAGGCTGACCGGCCCCAGGGCCAGGGACAGCCACACCGCCAACAGGCACAGCAAGCTCAGGCAGATGATCAATGTGCGTGGCTGAACGCGTTGTCTCATTGAGCGAAACTGCCCTTGGCTGCCGGGTAGAAGGTGGCAGCCAACGAGCGCAGGGTCGCTGGCAGGCGTGGCCCAAGGCCGCCAACCAGCAGCGTCGGGTCAAGCGACACCAGGCGCTGTTCACGCACGGCGCGGGAGGCCGCCAGCGCTGGGTTTTCCTTCAGCAGCGCTTGCAAGGCCTGCTCGTCGGCCAACGCACGATCGGAGAACACCACTACATCCGGGTCCAGCGCCGCCAGTGCCTCATTGGAGAAGTTCTTGTAACCCTGATGCTCGGCCAGGTTGTGCGCCCCGGCCTGGCGTAGCAGCCAGTCGCCGGCAGTGCCTTGCCCAGCAATCAGCGGCTTGGCACCGGCATGGCCCACCAGCAGCAACACCCCGGGCGCCTTCTGGCCTGCCTGGGCGTGTTTGACCTGAGCCTGCAACGCATCCAACTGCTGGCGATAGCCCGCCGCCAACGCGGTGGCTTGTGGCTCGGCACCCAGCAACTGGCCCAGGTGCTTGAGGTTCTGATCGACCGCATCCAGTTCGGCCTTGCTGGAGAACAACTCTACCCGCACACCCGCCTTGCGAATCTGCGCCAACACCGGCGGCGGGCCCATTTCTTCGGTGCCCACCAACACATCTGGGCGCAGGCTGAGAATACCTTCGGCAGACAACTGGCGCTGATAGCCGACGCTCGGCAGCGCCTTCAGCGATGCGGGGTGCTGGCTAGTGGTATCGACACCGACCAGGCGCGATTCGCCGCCCAGCGCAGTGACCCACTCGCTCAGCGCACCACCGGCGCTGACCCATCGCTGCGGCAGTTCGGCAGCCAAGGCCTGGGTGGACAGCACAAGGCCTGCGCACAGGGCGATCAGGGCAGCGGGACGGCGCATCATCGGATTTCCTTCTGAAGGCGGGCCGCGCGCCTTGTGGCGGGCGGCGGAACTGCGCACCATAGACAGCCGGGCGCATCGAATGCGGGCAATTTGATAATTATTCGCATTGAAGCGTCAAGCCATCACGTGTTTCACGAGTCGTCCTTGCCATGCACTTCCTTTGTACCTCCAGCTCATTGGCCGAGGGCCACAGCCGCGCCTTCAGCGTAGACGGCGTCGACCTGTTCGGCGTGCGCCGCCAGGGCCAGGTGTACCTCTATCGCAACCGCTGCCCACACCGCAGCATCCCACTGAACTGGGCTGCAGATGCCTTTCTCGATGACAGCGCCAGCCTGATTCACTGCGCCCATCATGGCGCTTTGTTCCTGATAGAGAGCGGCGAATGCGTGGCCGGGCCGTGCGAGGGCGACAGCCTGCAGGCCCTGGGCTGCCATGAAGACAGCCAGGGCATCTGGCTCAAGGGTTGAGCAGTACCGGCAAGGGGCGGTCGATGACGATACGCTCGGCATCCAGGTAGGTGCCGTACGCCAGCACCTCCACGCCTTCAGCCACGGCGGCGCGCAAGGCCTGGGCGTAGCCCGCGTCGATTTCCTCGGCCGGGCGCACGGCGTCAACGCCGGTCAGGTTCACGCAGTACAACTGCACCGCACGCACACCTTGGCGAGCCAGCGTCGCCAGTTCACGCAGGTGCTTGGCACCGCGCTGGGTGACGGCGTCGGGGAAGGCCGCGACGGCGGTGTCCGGGTAGCCCAGGGTTACGCTCTTGACTTCGACATAGGCCGGGCCGGTGTCGAACTCCAGGCGAAAATCGATGCGGCTGCCCTCTTCGCCATACGCCACTTCACGCCTGAGCGCCGTGAAACCGGCCAGCTCACTGATAACCCCGGCACGCAGCGCCTCTTCAACCAATGCGTTGGCGCGCCCGGTGTTCACGCAGGCCAGGCGGCCTTGGGGCGTTTCACTGATCTCCCAGGTGCCTGGCAGCTTGCGCTTGGGGTCGTTAGTGCGGCTGAACCACACCTGCCCGCCTTCGCGCATGCAATTGAGCATGGACCCGGTGTTCGGGCAATGGATGGTCATTTGCTCGCCATTGGCCAGCTCGATGTCCGCCAAAAACCGTTTGTAGCGCCGCAGTAGGCGCCCCTGCTCAAGTGGAGGAAAAAACGCCATCAGCCTTGCCAGCTCCGCAAGCCGCGGGCGATACGCTGCACGGCCTGTTCCAGGCGCGGCAGGCTCTGGGTGTAGGCAAAACGCACATGATGCCCCGCCAGGTGGCGACCAAAATCCAGGCCGGGAGTAAAGGCCACGTGCTCGGTTTCGAGGAAGTGCCGGCAGAACGCAAAGGCATCGCCGCCGAAGGCGCTGATGTCGGCGTACAAGTAGAAAGCCCCCTCGGGCTCGACGGCGATGCCAAAGCCCAGCTCGCGCAGAGCTGGCAACAGGTAGTCGCGGCGACGGGCGAATTCGGCGCGGCGCTCTTCCAGAATCGCCAGGGTTTGCGGCTGGAAGCACGCCAGCGCAGCATGCTGGGCCATGCTGGGGGCGCTGATGTACAGGTTCTGTGCGAGTTTTTCCAGGTCTGCCACGGCGCCGGGCGGTGCCACCAGCCACCCCAGGCGCCAGCCGGTCATGCCGAAATACTTCGAAAAACTATTCAGGACAAACGCCCCATCGTCCACATCCAGCACGCTGGGCGCGTCCATGCCGTAGGTCAGCCCGTGGTAAATCTCGTCCACCACCAAGTGGCCATGGCGCTCACGGGTAGCGCGCGACAGGCTGGCCAGCTCGTCACGGTTCAGCACCGTCCCGGTCGGGTTGGCTGGCGAGGCGACCAGGGCCCCGACCGTGTCTTTGTCCCAATAGCGGTCAACCAGGTCGGCGGTGAGTTGGTAGTTGACCTCGGGCCCCACCGGCACCAACTGCGCGCCGCCTTCGACCAGGCGCAGGAAGTGGCGATTGCAGGGGTAGCCCGGGTCAGCCAGCAGCCAGTGCTTGCCTGGGTCTACCAACAGGCTGCTGGCCAGCAACAGTGCGCCAGAACCGCCCGGCGTAATCAGAATGCGCTCAGGATCGACACTGACGCCGTATCGCTGCCCATAGAAGCCGGCGATCGCCTCGCGCAGCGCCGGCAGGCCACGGGCGGCGGTATAGCGGGTGTGGCCCGCGGCCAATGCGGCCTGGCCGGCCTCGACGATCGGCGCGGCCGTGGTGAAGTCCGGTTCGCCGATTTCCAGGTGGATCACATCATGGCCGGCCGCCTGCAGCTCGTTGGCCCGCGCCAGCAACGCCATGACGTGAAAGGGTTCGATGGCGCGGCTGCGCGCACTGTAAGGGTGGGCCATGACCTTCTCTCAATTGGGTCTAAACTGGAGATTCTACCTCTGCACGCTACCGAACGTGTGGCTCGCGCCGCTGTCAATTAGCAGGATCGGGCGGGGTAGCGCACCCCCGATCTATCTGGTAAGTTCGGCGGCTCGCAGTCGCAGGGCCGGCGGGTGCCGGAGATGGAGCATCCTGCGCATTGGATCAGATGAGTGAGAGGCGGTCTATTCATGTCCACCGTAGAAAAGCAAAAAACCAGTCAGTCCATGTACGGTGTAGAGCCCTATAAAGAAAGCAAGGGCGAGGAGTACATGGGGGAGCCCATGCGCAAGCATTTCACCAAACTTCTGGGTGCCTGGAAGCTTGAGTTGATGACGAGCGTGGATCAGACCGTGACCCACATGAAGGACGAAGCGGCCAACTTCCCAGACCCGGCCGACCGTGCCAGCCAGGAAGAAGAGTTCGCCCTGGAGCTGCGTAACCGCGATCGCGAGCGCAAGCTGATCAAGAAGATCGACAAGACCCTGCAGAAGATTCAGGACGAAGAGTACGGCTGGTGTGAGTCCTGCGGCATCGAGATCGGCCTGCGTCGCCTCGAAGCCCGCCCAACCGCCGACCTGTGCTTCGACTGCAAGGAAATCGCGGAGAAAAAGGAAAAAACAGTCGGCAAAGGCTGATCCTTTTCCCACCCAAACGGGGCGCATCTTGCGCCCCGTTTCATTTTCAGACGCACGACCGCCATGAACGACTCCAGCTACATCGGGCGCTTCGCCCCTACCCCCAGCGGCTTTCTGCACTTCGGCTCGCTGGTCGCCGCCCTCGCCTCCTGGCTCGACGCCCGCGCCGTCAACGGCCGCTGGCTGCTGCGCATGGAAGACACCGACCCGCCCCGGGAAATGCCCGGGGCCCGCGACGCTATCTTGCAGACCCTGGAGCGTTACGGCTTGGAGTGGGATGGCGAGGTGGTGTTCCAGAGCCAGCGCCATGAGGCTTATGCAGCAGTGGTCGACCGCCTGTTCAACATGGGCCTGGCCTACGCCTGCACCTGCTCACGCAAACAGCTGGAAGGGCACAACGGCATTTACCCAGGCTTGTGCCGCAACGCCGGGCATGCTCGCGAGGGCGCGGCGATCCGTCTGCGGGTGCCAGAGTTGATCTACCGGTTCACCGACCGGGTCCAGGGTGAGTTTCAGCAACACCTGGGGCGCGAGGTGGGTGATTTCGTCATCCAGCGCCGTGACGGGCTGTATGCGTATCAGCTGGCGGTGGTGCTGGATGATGCCTGGCAAGGGGTTACCGATATCGTGCGCGGGGCCGACCTGCTCGACAACACACCGCGCCAGTTGTACCTGCAAGAGCTGCTGGGGTTCTCACAGCCGCGTTACCTGCATATTCCGCTGATCGTGCAGCCAGATGGGCACAAGCTGGGCAAGTCGTACCGCTCGCCGCCCTTACAGGCGGAGCATGCTACCCCCCTGCTGTTGCGGGCATTGCGGGCGCTGGGGCAAGAAGCAAACCCCGAGTTGCTGCTGGCAACGCCGGCTGAAGTGTTGGCGGTAGCCCGCAAGCAGTGGCGGCCCGAGGCGATTGCGCAGCGGACGACCGTGCCAGAGGCTGATTTGCGCTGAGTCCTCCTCGGCCTCTTCGCGGGCTTACCCGCGAAGAGGCCCCGCACAGGCAACCTACCTCTCAAAAACAAAAGCCCAATAATTTCAAACCCTTGGCTAACCCTACCGATTCCCGCTAGCATCCGCCCACTCTTTTGCGCCAATAATAAGTCCAAGCCCGCAGCGCCCAACCATCGAGGCCAGCATGTACATCTATCGTTTGGTCCTGCTTCTGGTCGTGGGGATCTACCTGTTCTCCCCGGCCATCATGGACTGGTGGATCGAACCGACCGGAGCCTGGTACCGCCCCTACCTGCTCTGGCTGATCCTGATCGTCGTCACCTTCATCCTGCAGAGCCAACGAGATGCCGATGAGCTTTAGCCTGACCCAGATGATCCTGATCAGCGCCGCGTACCTCATGGTGCTGTTCGGCGTGGCCTGGATCAGCGAGCGTGGGCTGATACCCCGCTCAATTATTCGCCACCCGCTGACCTACACCCTGTCGCTGGGCGTCTATGCCAGTGCCTGGGCCTTCTATGGCTCGGTCGGCCTGGCCTACCAGTACGGCTATGGCTTCCTGGCCTGCTACCTGGGGGTCTCCGGGGCCTTCCTGCTGGCGCCGGTGCTGCTTTACCCAATCCTCAAGATCACCCGCACCTATCAGCTGTCGTCGCTGGCCGACCTGCTGGCGTTTCGTTTCCGCAGCACCTGGGCCGGCGCGCTGACCACCCTGATCATGCTGATCGGGGTACTGCCGTTGCTGGCCCTGCAGATCCAGGCGGTGGCGGACTCGATCAGCATCCTGACCGGCGAGCCGGTCAAGGCCAGGGTGGCATTCGCCTTCTGTGCACTGATCATTCTGTTCACCATCTTCTTCGGCTCGCGGCACATCGCCACGCGCGAGAAGCATGAAGGGCTGGTGTTCGCCATTGCCTTCGAATCGGTGATCAAGCTGCTGGCGCTGGGCGGCATCGGCCTTTACGCCTTGTACGGTGTGTTTGGCGGCCCGCATGGGCTCGAAGTGTGGCTGCTGCAGAACCAGACCGCCCTGGCCGCGCTGCACACGCCGCTGCAGGAAGGGCCATGGCGCACCCTTTTGCTGGTGTTCTTCGCCTCGGCCATCGTCATGCCGCACATGTACCACATGGCCTTCACCGAAAACCTCAACCCACGCTCGCTGGTCAGCGCCAGCTGGGGCCTGCCGCTGTTCCTGCTGCTGATGAGCCTGGCCGTACCGCTGGTGCTGTGGGCCGGCCTGCGCCTGGGCGCCAGCACCAACCCCGAATACTTCACGCTGGGGCTGGGCATCGCCGCCAACAACAAAGCGCTGGCGCTGCTGGCCTATATCGGCGGGTTGTCTGCGGCCAGCGGGTTGATCATCGTCACCACCCTGGCGCTGTCGGGCATGGCCCTCAACCACCTGGTGCTGCCGCTGTACCAGCCGCCGGCCGAAGGCAACATCTATCGCTGGCTGAAATGGACCCGCCGCGCGCTGATCGTCGCCATCATCACCGCCGGCTTCATGTTCTACCTGACCCAGAACAACCACCAGAGCCTGGCCAACCTGGGCATCGTCGCCTTCGTCGCCACCTTGCAGTTCCTGCCGGGCGTGTTGTCGGTGCTGTACTGGCCTACCGCCAATCGCCGCGGTTTCATCGCAGGCCTGCTGGCCGGCACCCTGGTGTGGCTGGTGACCATGCTGCTGCCGCTGCTGGGCAACCTGCAGGGCTTCTACATTCCGCTGCTGGACATGATCTACGTCCTCGACGACACCAGCTGGCACATGGCGGCCATCGCCTCGCTGGCGGCAAACGTCTTGCTGTTCACCCTGATTTCGCTGTTCACCAATGCCAGCAGTGAAGAAGCCAGCGCCGCCGAAGCGTGCGCGGTGGACAACGTGCGCCGCCCGCAGCGCCGCGAGCTGCACGCGGCCTCGCCACAGGAATTTGCCACCCAGCTGGCCAAGCCACTGGGCGCCAAGGCTGCGCAGAAAGAAGTCGAGCAGGCCCTGCGCGACCTCTACCTGCCCTTCGACGAGCGCCGCCCCTATGCGTTGCGCCGCCTGCGCGACCGCATCGAGGCCAACCTATCGGGCCTGATGGGGCCGAGCGTGGCCCAGGACATGGTCGAGACCTTCCTGCCCTACAAATCCGGCAACGAAAACTATGTCACTGAAGACATCCACTTCATTGAAAGCCGCCTGGAAGACTATCACTCGCGCCTGACCGGCCTTGCCGCCGAACTCGACGCCCTGCGCCGCTACCACCGCCAGACCCTGCAGGAACTGCCCATGGGCGTCTGCTCCCTGGCCAAGGACCAAGAGATCCTGATGTGGAACAAGGCCATGGAAGAGCTGACCGGCATCGCCGCCAAGCACGTGGTCGGCTCGCGCCTGGTGACCATCGGCGAACCTTGGCGCGGCCTGCTGCAGGGCTTCATCGACGTGCCCGACGAACACCTGCACAAGCAACGCCTGGCCCTCGACGGGCAGCCTCGCTGGCTGAACCTGCACAAGGCCGCCATCGACGAGCCCTTGGCGCCGGGTAACAGTGGCCTGGTGCTGCTGGTCGAGGACCTGACCGAAACCCAGGCCCTGGAAGACAAGCTGGTGCACTCCGAGCGCCTGGCCAGCATTGGCCGCCTGGCGGCCGGCGTGGCCCACGAAATCGGCAACCCGATTACCGGCATCGCCTGCCTGGCGCAGAACCTGCGCGAGGAACGCGAGGGCGATGGCGAGATCACCGAGCTGTCGAGCCAGATTCTTGAACAGACCAAACGGGTGTCGCGCATCGTCCAGTCGTTGATGAGCTTCGCCCATGCCGGTGGCAGCCACCAGAACAGCGAAGAGCCGGTGTGCCTGGCCGAAGTGGCGCAGGATGCCATTGGGCTGCTGGCACTGAACCGGCGCAATTTCGAAGTCCAGTTCTTCAACCTCTGCGACCCGGAACACTGGGCCGAAGGGGACCCGCAGCGCCTGGCCCAGGTGCTGATCAACCTGCTCTCCAACGCCCGCGACGCCTCACCGCCCGGCAGTGCCGTGCGTGTGCGCAGCTCCGTCTTCGAGCACACCGTCGATTTGATTGTCGAAGACGAAGGCAGCGGGATCCCGAAGAGCATCATGGACCGCCTGTTCGAGCCCTTCTTCACCACCAAAGACCCGGGCGAAGGAACCGGACTGGGGCTCGCTCTGGTCTATTCCATCGTGGAAGAGCATTATGGGCAAATCACCATCGACAGCCCTGCCGACATCGAACGGCAACGTGGCACCCGGATCCGCGTGACCCTGCCCCGGCATGTCGTAGCGACGTCCCCTGAAATTCGAGACCGTCGAGAGAATTGAATCAATGCCGCATATTCTGATCGTCGAAGACGAAACCATCATCCGCTCGGCCCTGCGTCGCCTGCTCGAGCGGAACCAGTACCAGGTCAGCGAAGCCGGCTCGGTGCAGGAAGCCCAGGAACGCTTCAGCATTGCCACCTTCGACCTGATCGTCAGCGACCTGCGCCTGCCCGGCGCGCCTGGCACCGAGCTGATCAAGCTCGGCCAGGGCACCCCAGTGCTGATCATGACCAGCTACGCCAGCCTGCGCTCGGCGGTGGACTCGATGAAAATGGGCGCGGTGGACTACATCGCCAAGCCCTTCGACCACGACGAGATGCTCCAGGCCGTGGCGCGCATCCTGCGCGACCGGCAAAACGCGCCTGCTGCCGCGCCGGCGGCAGAACCGCGGGGCAACGGCAAGGCGGTCGCGGCCGACAAAGGTAATAGCGCGTCTGCCAACGGCGAGATCGGCATCATCGGCTCGTGCCCGCCCATGCAGGACATGTACAGCAAGATCCGCAAAGTCGCACCGACCGATTCCAATGTCCTGATCCAGGGCGAATCGGGTACCGGTAAAGAGCTGGTCGCACGTGCCCTGCACAACCTGTCACGCCGGGCCAAGGCACCGATGATCTCGGTGAACTGCGCGGCCATCCCGGAGACCCTGATCGAGTCCGAGCTGTTCGGCCACGAAAAAGGCGCCTTCACCGGCGCCAGCGCAGGGCGCGCCGGGCTGGTCGAAGCGGCGGACGGCGGTACGCTGTTCCTCGACGAGATCGGCGAATTGCCCCTCGAAGCCCAGGCGCGCCTGTTGCGCGTGTTGCAGGAAGGCGAAATCCGCCGGGTGGGCTCGGTGCAATCGCAGAAGGTCGATGTGCGCCTGATTGCGGCCACCCACCGCGACCTGAAAAACCTGGCCAAGGCCGGCCAGTTCCGTGAAGACCTTTATTACCGCCTGCACGTGATCGCCCTGAAGTTACCAGCCCTGCGCGAGCGCGGCAGCGACGTCAACGAGATCGCCAGTGCCTTCCTGGCCCGCCAGAGCGCACGGATTGGCCGGGATGACCTGCATTTTTCCGCCGATGCCGAGCAAGCGATTCGTCATTACAGCTGGCCGGGTAACGTGCGCGAGCTGGAAAACGCCGTGGAGCGTGCGGTGATTCTGAGCGAGAGCGCAGAAATTTCCGCCGACCTGCTGGGTATCGACATCGAGCTGAGCGACCTGGAAGACGACGACATCCTCGACAACGCCCTGGCCGTGGCCAGTGCGGGCAATGCCAGCCATGAGCCTACCGAGGACTTGTCGCTGGAGGATTACTTCCAGCACTTCGTGCTCGAGCACCAAGACCACATGACCGAGACCGAGCTTGCCCGCAAGCTTGGCGTCAGCCGCAAATGCCTGTGGGAACGCCGCCAGCGCCTGGGTATCCCGCGGCGCAAGAGCAACGCCACCAGCGAGTAAAAGATCGCGTGGGCAGGCGGGCCTTTCCTGCCTTGATATTTCTTTTTCGGGCTGCCGGCCTCTTCGCGGGTGAACCCGCTCCCACAAGGATCTCACTGCCCGCAAGGGCAATGCGGTACCTGTGGGAGCGGGTTCACCCGCGAAAGGGCCGGCAAAAACCACTACGCACACCCCAGGTAACACATCAGCACCCGCGAAAATCTGTTACCCAAGCTTTCAGGCGTAACAGTTCCCGAGGTGTACGGTAACGAAACCCCGCCATTTTCAGCCTTCCAAAAACCTCCGAAAACCTCCAAACCCTTGATTTCATTGGCTTTCGAAAAGTTGGCACGGCACCTGCTATATGCTTAGTACAAAAACAATAACAAGCACTGCAACTCAGAATAAGAACAAGACGAAACGGCTCACGCACAATAAAAACAAGACGGCGGAGGCGCAGCTAACTGATTCTTTTGGAGAGGATGCGTGTTTGGGGCTTGCCCCACGACCAGGCAGAGAACAACAAAAACTGCACTAAAAAGCAGCGCCTGAACTGGTTGGATCGACAGATCAACGTGACATCAGCGGCCAAAGCAATCCGTTTGCTCTTTACCCCTGGATTAGGGGTCGTCCACAAGCTTTGCGATTTGTGGACAGGGCACTCAACAAAAACAAGAAGCCCAGCAAAAAAATAATAAGAGCACGCAACGACTTCTTGGGGAGCTTAGGCTCCCCTTGTCGTTTCTCCCTTCTGGCAGGCATCCTGCTACCCGCCTACACCATTCCTTGAGTAAATGCTAGAATCCCCGCCCATCATGCGGCCATTCTCCTATTCTTGGCCGAACATTCCTTCAAACAGTGCATCCCATGCTGAAGAAGCTGTTCCAGTCGTTCCGCCCTCCCGTACCGGGCCAGCACCACAGGCGCACCACGCCTGAGGTGATCAACAAGAGCCAACACTCGCTGCAACGCCACCAGTTCAGCCGCCACGCGGTGAACATCGTAGAGCGCCTGCAGAGTGCGGGCTACCAGGCTTACCTGGTCGGTGGCTGTGTCCGCGACCTGATGCTTGGCATCACCCCAAAAGACTTCGACGTCGCCACCAGCGCCACCCCTGAACAGGTCCGTGCCGAGTTCCGCAACGCGCGTATCATTGGTCGCCGCTTCAAGTTGGTCCACGTGCATTTCGGCCGTGAGATCATCGAAGTCGCCACCTTCCGCGCCCACCACTCGGAAGACGATCAAGGTGATACCCACCGTTCGTCGCACAATGCCAGTGGTCGCATCCTGCGTGACAACGTGTACGGCACCTTGGAAGAAGACGCGCAACGCCGCGACTTCACCATCAATGCCCTCTACTACGATCCGGTCAGCGAACGCATCCTCGATTACGCCAACGGCGTGCACGATGTGCGTAACCGCCTGCTGCGCCTGATCGGTGACCCGACCCATCGCTACCAGGAAGACCCGGTGCGCATGCTGCGTGCCGTGCGTTTCGCTGCCAAGCTCGACTTCGGCATCGAAAAGCACACGGTCCAGCCGATCCGCGAACTGGCGCCGATGCTGCGCGAAATCCCCCCGGCACGCCTGTTTGAGGAAAGCCTCAAGCTGTTCCTCTCCGGCCAAGGTGCGATGGCCTTCGAAATGCTGGTCGACCTGCAGCTGTTCGAGCCGTTGTTCCCGGCCAGCGCGCACGCTCTGGACGAGCGCCCTACCTACACCCACACCCTGATCAGCCAGGCGCTGAACAACACCGATCTGCGTGTGAAGCAGGGCAAGCCAGTCACGCCGGCCTTCCTCTTCGCTGCGCTGCTCTGGCCCGCCCTGCCGGCCCGTGTACTGCACCTGCAAAACCAAGGTGTGCCACCGATTCCGGCCATGAACGGCGCGGCTCACGACCTGATCGCCGAACAGTGTGCACGCATTGCCATCCCGAAGCGTTTCACCCTGCCGATCCGCGAAATCTGGGACATGCAGGAACGCCTGCCACGCCGCAGCGGCAAACGTGCCGACCAGTTGCTCGACAACCCGCGCTTCCGTGCCGGTTACGACTTCCTGCTGCTGCGTGAAAGCGCGGGCGAAGAAACCGACGACCTCGGCCAATGGTGGACTGACTACCAGGATGCCAATGACAGCGAGCGCCGCGAGATGATTCGCGAGCTGGGCAGCCGTGACGAAGGCACTGGCGCAGGCCCACGCAAGCGCAAACGTAGTGCCAGCAAGCGTAAGCGTGGTGGCGAAGAGGCGTTCGAGTGACCACGCGCGCCTACATCGGCCTGGGCAGTAACCTGGACGAGCCTGCAGAACAACTGCAGAACGCTTTCCAGGCGCTCGACCAGGCCACCGGCACCCGCCTGGTGGCCACTTCGAGCCTGTTCACCAGTGACTCGCTGCTGCCTGGCCAGCCGCGCTACACCAATGCCGTGGCTGCGCTCGACACCTCGCTCGAGCCGCTGGCGCTGCTCGATGCCCTGCAGGCCATCGAAAATGACCAGGGCCGTGTGCGCAAAGAGCGTTGGGGCCCGCGCACGCTCGACCTGGATATCCTGCTGTTCGGCGACCACCTGATCGACGTGCCGCGGCTGCAGGTGCCGCACTACCATATGCACGCCCGCGCCTTCGTGCTCTACCCATTGGCCGAACTGGTGCCCGCAGGCTTCTGCCTGCCCGATGGCCGCGACCTCGCCCAACTCATCAGCGCCTGCCCGTTCGTCGGCCTCGAGCGCCTGTAATTCGGGCGCTGCAGACGGCGGTAACGCCAGTAACACCCTGATCGTAACAATGCGGTAACAGGGTGATTGACTTCCCCCACCTCGCTCACGACTATAGGCGTCCCGTGTGGCACCCAAGTGCCGCATACCCGTATTTAGGCCCGGACGGACCTGTGCCCGAACATCACGCGCGATGATGTGCCGCTCCGGAAGATGACTACACGCGTTGTATGCAGTCGTTTTAACAGCGCCTGAACGAGGATTTTCCTACATGCCTGAAGTAACCCTGACCACCCTGCATGGCCTGAAGGCCAAGGGTGAAAAAATCACCATGCTGACCTGCTACGACGCGACCTTCGCCAAGGTTGCCAGCCAGGCCGGTGTCGAAGTGTTGCTGGTGGGCGACTCGCTGGGGATGGTCCTGCAGGGCCATGACAGCACGCTGCCTGTCACCACCCAGGAAATGGCCTACCACACTGCCTGCGTCAAACGTGGCAACGCTGGCGCACTGATTCTGGCCGACCTGCCGTTCATGGCCCACGCCACCCCCGAACAGGCCTTTGCCAACTGCGCCACGCTGATGCAGGCCGGCGCCCACATGATCAAGCTCGAAGGCGCTGCCTGGCTGGCCGAGACCATTCGCCTGCTGGCTGAACGTGGCGTGCCGGTGTGCGCGCACATGGGCCTGACCCCACAAACCGTCAATGTGCTGGGCGGTTACAAGGTGCAGGGCCGTCAGGAAGCCCAGGCGCGGCAGATGCGTGCCGACGCCATTGCCCTGGAACAGGCCGGCGCGGCCATGCTGCTGCTGGAGTGTGTACCGAGCGAACTGGCGGCAGAAATCACCCAGGCCGTGAGCATTCCGGTCATCGGCATTGGCGCCGGTAGCGCCACCGACGGCCAGGTGCTGGTCCTGCACGACATGCTTGGCCTGTCGCTGAGCGGCCGGGTGCCGAAGTTCGTGAAAAACTTCATGGCCGGCCAGCCGGACATCGAAAGCGCCCTCGCCGCCTACGTGACGGCGGTCAAGGACGTAAGCTTCCCTGCCAGTGAACACGGGTTCAGCGCATGAACACAGTCAAGACTGTCCGTGAACTGCGCGCCGCCGTTGGCCGCGCGCGGGGCGAAGGCAAGCGCATCGCGTTCGTGCCGACCATGGGCAACCTGCACAGCGGCCATGCCGCGCTGGTGACCAAGGCCGCCCAGCGGGCCGACTTTGTCGTTGCCAGTATCTTCGTCAACCCGCTGCAGTTCGGCGCCAACGAAGACCTCGCCACCTACCCACGCACCCTTGCAGCCGACCAGGAGCGCTTGCTCCAGGCCGGCTGCAACCTGCTGTTCGCACCAACCGTCGAAGAGATGTACCCCGACGGCATGAGCGTGCAAACCCGGGTCAGCGTCCCCCACCTTTCCGAAGGCCTGTGCGGCGCCAGCCGGCCAGGGCATTTCGAGGGTGTGGCGACAGTGGTCAGCAAGCTGTTCAACATGGTCCAGCCAGACCTGGCCGTGTTCGGCGAAAAAGACTTCCAGCAGCTGGCAGTGATCCGCGCCATGGTGCGCGACCTGAACATGCCCATCCAGATCATCGGTGAGCCGACCGTGCGCGCCGACGATGGCCTGGCGCTGTCGTCACGCAATGGTTACCTCACCCCCGAGCAGCGTGTTACCGCACCTGCGCTGTACCGCACCCTGCAGCACATCGGGGCGGCCATTGGCCGTGGCCAGCGTGATTTTGCCGCGCTGGTGGCCGACGGCCAGGCGCAACTGACCGCCGCCGGGTTCCGCCCGGACTACCTGGAAGTGCGCCATGCCGTGAGCCTGCGCCCAGCCATGATCGATGATCGCGACCTGGTGGTGATTGCCGCCGCTTACCTGGGTAACACCCGGTTGATCGACAACCTGTACCTGCACGTGGAAGACAAGACCGCGTAAGCCTTCGGGGGCTGCCTCGCGGCCCCTTTCATATCCTCTCACGCCCCCATTCCCCCCGCGCCGCCAATGCCTATAATGACTGCCTGCAACTGACAGCCGTGGCCAATGTCCAAGGCCTCACAACGCACCAAGGAACCCTGAGCAATGGCGTATTACCGTACTCCCCATGATGTGACGGCCCTGCCCGCCTGGCAGGCGCTTCAGCAACACCGCGACGCCATGCAAGACTTCAGCATGCGTGAAGCCTTCGCCGCCGATGCCAAGCGCTTTGATCAGTTCTCCCTGAGCAGCTGCGGCCTGTTCCTCGACTACTCGAAAAACCTGATCACCGAGCAAAGCCGCGACCTGCTGGTGGACCTGGCCAACGAAGTCGGCCTGCAGGATGCGATCAAGTCGATGTTCAGCGGCGAGATCATCAACGCCTCCGAAGGCCGCCCGGTGCTGCACACCGCCCTGCGCCGCCCAGTGGGCGACAAGCTCAGCGTCAACGGCGTCAACGTGATGCCGGAAGTGCACAAGGTGCTCAACCAGATCACCGAGCTGGTCGGGCGCATTCACGATGGCCTGTGGCGCGGTTACAGCGAAAAGCCGATCACCGACGTGGTCAACATCGGCATCGGCGGCTCGTTCCTCGGCCCGGAACTGGTCTCCGAAGCGCTGCTGCCCTACGCACAACGCGGCGTACGCTGCCATTACCTGGCGAACATCGACGGCAGTGAGTTCCACGAGCTGTCGGCCAACCTGCGCGCCGAAACCACCCTGTTCATTGTTTCGTCGAAATCGTTCAACACCCTCGAAACACTGAAGAACGCCATGGCCGCGCGCACCTGGTACCTGGCCCAGGGCGGCTCGGAAGCAGAGCTGTATCGCCACTTCATCGCCGTTTCCAGCAACAAGGCCGCCGCCGTCGCCTTCGGTATCCGTGAAGAGAACATCTTCCCGATGTGGGACTGGGTGGGTGGGCGCTATTCGCTGTGGTCGGCCATCGGCCTGCCGATCGCCTTGGCCATCGGCACCGCCAACTTCAAGGAGCTGCTGTCGGGTGCCTACACCATGGACCAGCACTTCCAGACCGCGCCGTTCGACAAGAACATGCCGGTGCTGCTGGCCCTGCTGGGCGTCTGGTATGGCAACTTCTGGGGCGCCCGCAGCCACGCGATCCTGCCGTACGACCACTACCTGCGCAACATCACCAAGCACTTGCAACAGCTGGACATGGAGTCCAACGGCAAGAGCGTGCTGCAGGACGGCACGCCGGTGCATACCGAAACCGGCCCGGTGATCTGGGGTGGCGTGGGCTGTAACGGCCAGCACGCCTACCACCAGTTGCTGCACCAGGGTACCCACCTTATTCCTGCTGACTTCATCGTGCCGGTGGTGAGCTTCAACCCGGTGGCCGACCACCATCAGTGGCTGTACGCCAACTGCCTGTCGCAGAGCCAGGCGCTGATGCTCGGCAAAACCCGTGATGAAGCCGAGACCGAACTGCGCGCCAAAGGCCTGAACGAAGCCGACATCGAGAAGCTGGCCCCGCACAAGGTGATCCCGGGCAACCGCCCGAGCAACACCCTGGTGGTCGAACGCATCAGCCCACGCCGCCTGGGCGCACTGGTGGCGATGTATGAGCACAAGGTCTTCGTACAGAGCGTGATCTGGGGCATCAACGCCTTTGACCAATGGGGTGTGGAGCTGGGCAAAGAGCTGGGCAAAGGTGTCTACCAGCGCCTTGTCGGCAGCCAGGAAGACAGCGCCGAAGATGGCTCTACCCAGGGCCTGATCAACTACTTCCGCGGCCGTCACCGCGGTTGATGACACAGGGGCCGCTCAGCGGCCCTTCCCCCACAGAAACCCATCACGCCTTCTCATTCACGGTCTGGCACACACGGTTACATCTTGCTAAGGTGCGCCACTTCAACAAATCCGAGTATGAGAGGGATCTTATGGACAGGCTGAAGGCCACGATCTTTGGCAGCATGAAATCAGGCTATTACTTCCGTCAACTGGTGTTCGGCGCCATCATCGGCGCGATTTTCATCAGCGGCAAAGTCAACGCCTCGCCCGATCTGCCCGTTGGCGAAATCAGCATGGCGGTCATCAGCACGCTGCTGTATCCCTACGCGCGCTTCGTTTACGAAAGCATCGTCGGCTTCATCATGGGCAACAACCTGTTCGTCGTGCCCGCGCTGCTTATGCTGCTGGTCAAGGTCATCACCATGTTCATGTGCTGGTTCTTGGCCATCTTCATCGCGCCAATCGGGCTCGGTTACATTTATTGGAAGGTCGGTCGCCCGTCCGCCAATTGACCCCCACAAAGGGCTCACCGTCATGGTGGGCCCTTTGTCTTTCTCATACAGACGAACCCCGCCTGACTACACTTGTCCATCGAATAGCCGTTGCAGTCCATCGCCCCCGACAAGCGCAAGGACCACCCGCCATGTTCGATATCCGCGACTACCCTCAGGCCCTGGCCGTCAGCCAGTCCGCCGCCCTCACTGACGACGATTACCGCCGCCTCTACCGCCAATCGGTGGAAGACCCCGATACCTTCTGGGCCGAACAGGCCAAACGCCTGGACTGGATAAAACCCTGGTCGAGCGTGCAACAGTGCGACCTCAAAACCGGCCAGGCACGCTGGTTCGACGGTGGCCAGTTGAACGTGAGCTACAACTGCATCGACCGCCATCTGGCCACGCGCGGTGAACAGACTGCCCTGCTCTGGGAGGGCGACGACCCGCAAGACGCCAAAGCCATCACCTACCGCGAACTGCACCGCCACGTCTGCCGCTTGGCCAACGCCCTGAAGGCACGCGGTGTGAAAAAAGGCGACCGGGTGTGTATCTACATGCCGATGATTCCCGAGGCCGCCTTCGCCATGCTCGCCTGCACCCGGCTGGGCGCCGTGCACTCGGTGGTGTTCGGCGGCTTCTCGCCCGATGCCCTGCGTGACCGCATCCTCGATGCCGACTGCCATACCGTGATCACCGCCGATGAAGGCATCCGCGGTGGCAAGCGCATTCCACTGAAGCTGAACGTCGACAAGGCCCTGGCCAGTTGCCCGAATGTCAGCAGCGTATTCGTTGTCCGGCGGACGGGGGGTGATGTGGCCTGGAGCGAGGGCCGCGACCTCTGGTATCACCAGGTGACGGAACACGCTGGCGACGACTGCCCACCTGAACCGATGGCAGCCGAAGACCCACTGTTCATCCTCTACACCTCCGGCAGCACCGGCAAACCCAAGGGCGTCCTGCACACCACTGCCGGCTACCTGCTGCAGGCCACCATGACCTTCAAGGTGGTGTTCGATTACCACGAGGGCGAAGTGTTCTGGTGCACCGCCGATGTAGGCTGGGTCACCGGCCACAGCTACATTGTCTATGGCCCGCTGGCCAACGGCGCGATTTCGCTGATGTTCGAAGGCGTACCCAATTACCCCGACACCTCGCGCTTCTGGCAGGTGGTCGACAAGCATCAGGTCAACATCTTCTACACCGCGCCAACGGCCTTGCGCGCCCTGATGCGCGAAGGCTCCGGGCCACTCCAGAGCACCTCGCGCAAAAGCCTGCGCCTGCTCGGCAGCGTCGGCGAACCGATCAACCCGGAAGCGTGGGAATGGTACTTCGAAGAAGTCGGCCAAAAGCGCTGCCCGATCGTCGATACCTGGTGGCAGACCGAAACCGGCGGCATCATGCTCACGCCCCTGCCCAGCACGCTACGGCTCAAACCGGGCTGCGCGACCCAACCGATGTTCGGCGTACAGCCGGTGCTACTGGATGAAAAAGGCACCCCCATTGAAGGCCCTGGCGCTGGCGTGCTGGCCATCAAGGCCAGCTGGCCCGGGCAGATTCGCAGCGTCTATGGTGACCATCAGCGCATGGTCGAAACCTATTTCAAACCCATGCCCGGCTACTACTTCACTGGCGACGGCGCACGCCGCGATGCCGACGGCGACTACTGGATCACCGGGCGCATCGACGACGTGATCAACGTCTCCGGCCACCGCATCGGCACCGCCGAAGTGGAAAGCGCGCTGGTGTTGCACGACAGCGTCGCCGAGGCCGCGGTGGTCGGCTACCCCCATGACCTCAAGGGCCAGGGAGTGTATGCCTTCGTCACCCCCATGAACGGCGTCGACCCAAGCGACGCGCTCAAGGCCGAACTGCTGGCCTTGGTCAGCAAGGAAATCGGCAGCTTCGCCAAACCGGAACTGATCCAGTGGGCACCGGCGCTGCCCAAAACCCGCTCGGGCAAGATCATGCGGCGTATACTGCGCAAAATCGCCTGCAACGAGCTGGAAAACCTGGGCGATACCTCGACCCTGGCCGACCCGAGTGTGGTTCAGGGCTTGATCGACAAACGCCTCAACCACTAGCTGGCGGCCCCTTTCATGGCCGCCCTGAACGACAGGTCGCCATGGAAGCCCTTCGCCGCCGCATCGAAACCCAGGTCATGAGCCTTACCGGGCTGGCCCTCGGCCAGCTCGACCTGGAAACGCCCAAGGGCGACCCTGGGCTGTTTGGCCCGCAGAGCATCAGCTGGCAAGTGCACGGCGATTTCCCAAGCATGCTGGTCGGCGGTATCAGTGCCCTCATGCTGCAACTGCTGCACCCGCTGGCGTTGGCCGGCGTGTGGGACCATTCGAACTTTCGCCAAGACCTGCTCGGCCGCTTGCGTCGCACCAGCCAGTTCATCTCCGGCACCACCTTTGGCTCGACCCGCGACGCCGAGTGGCTGATCGAAAAAGTCCGCACCATCCACCTGCAAGTCACTGGCACTGCCGCCGATGGCCGCCCCTATGCCGCCAGCGACCCGGGGCTGCTGACCTGGGTGCATGTGGCCGAAGTCAGCAGCTTCCTCGCGGCCCACCTGCGTTACCGCAACCCGCACCTGCCCCGCGCCGAGCAGGATGCCTACTACAACGAGATTGCCCTGATCGCCGAACGCCTGGGCGCGCGCGATGTGCCGCGCTCCTGCCAGCAGGTCGAGGACTACCTGAGGCACATGCGCCCGCAGCTGCAGTGCGATGCCCGCAGCCATGAGGTGGTCGACATCCTGCTTGCCGCCCCAGCACCCAGCCGCCTGGCACAACCTGTCGGCAAGCTCATGCTGAACGCCGGCATCGACCTGCTGCCCGACTGGGCCCAGGCCATGCTCGGGTTGCAGCACGGGCCATTGCAGCGGCGCCTGATCCGCCTCGGCCTGCAACGCACTGCGCCGGTTTTGCGCTGGGCCATGCGCGATGGTTCGGCGCACCGAGCGAAACGGCGCATGGGTATCGAATGAGGCGAATCGGTCGCCTCAGCGGAACTGATTTAACCTGCCATACTCCAAGCACTCCTGCTTAGACAGACGAAGCGACACATGTACAAAGGATTGATTCGCGCCCTCGGCGCCATGGTGGCTCTCGTAGCCCTCTACAGCCTGCTCGGCTTCCTCATTCTCCCCGGTGTCGCACTGCGCATTGCCAATCAGCAATTGGCGCAATATGCCACCGTGCCTGCTCACCTGCAGCGCATTGAGCTCAACCCCTTCAGCCTCGAACTGACGCTGTGGGGCCTGCAAATTGGCGAACCAGGCAAGGAACAGGTCGGCTTCGAGCGGCTCTATGCCAACCTTGCGCTCGACAGCGTGTGGAATGGCGCAGTGCACCTGACGGCGGTAGAGCTCGACAAACCGCGCAGCGAAGTGCTGTTCGCCAAGGGCGGGCAGCTCAACCTGACCCAGTTGTTCAAGCTGCCGCCCAGCGAAGCCAAGCCCGAGCAGCCGCCCAGCGACCCATTCCCGCTGCGCATCGGCAGCATCAAGCTCAAGGAAGGTTACCTGCACTTCCAGGACGAGCGCCCGAGCGAGCCGATCGAGTTTCTGTACGACAACATGAACCTGGAGCTGAAAAACCTCAGCACGCTCCCGGACGACAATGCTGACATGACGCTGGTAGCGAAGGGCCCATACGGCGGGCAGATCGACTGGAGTGGCACTATCAGCCTTTCGCCCATTGCTTCCGAAGGCACCTTGAAGGTCACCGACGGCAAGATGAAGGCGTTCTGGCCGTATGTGCGTGACGCCGTGCCACTGGTGCTGGAAGAAGGCGTCATCAGCCTCGACACTCATTACACCTTCAACCTGTCCAAAGAGACCGAGCTGCTGCTGGACAACACCTCGGTAAAAGTGGCGCCGTTCGCCATCAAGGCTCCGGATGGCCGCCAGCTGGTACGCCTGGCCAACCTGGAGGTCAGTGACACCTCTATCGACCTGGCCAAGCAAAAAGTCATCGTCGGCAAGATTCGCAGCGACAAGCTCGAAACCTGGGCCGCGTTGGAAAAAGACGGCCAGCTCGACTGGCAGAAGCTGTTCGCCAGCCAACCGGCCAAGGCCACGCCGAAAGAAAAAGCCGAGCCCGCCGCCGCCGAACCTACGCCTGCAGAAAAAGCCGCCCAAGCGCCGAGCAAGCCGTGGCAAGTGCTGCTCAAGGACGTCCAGCTGCGCAACTACAACGTGCACCTGGCAGACCGTAGCCAGAAAGAACCGGTGGCACTGGATGTCGGCCCGCTCAATGTCGACCTGCAAGGCTTCGACAGCCTCAACCAGTCGCCTTTCACGCTCAAACTCGACACCGGTGTGGGCAAACAAGGCAAATTGCAGGCTGCCGGCCAAGTGAATCTGGCGCCTGTCTGGGCCAAGCTGGATGTCAGCACACGTGACATCGACCTGCGTGTGGCCCAGGCCTACATCAGCCCGTTCATTCTGCTGGAGCTTCGCAGCGGCATGCTTGCCAGCGACCTCAAGGTCGACCTGAAAAGCACCGAGCCACTGGCCTTCAACGTCACCGGCAAGGCCCAGGTCAACCAGTTGCATACCCTCGACACGATCAAGAGCCGCGACTTCGTGAAATGGCAGCAGGTGAACGTCGATGGCCTGTCCTATGTGCACGGTGATGCCCTGTCGATCGACAAGGTGACCTTGCTGCAGCCCTATGCCCGCTTCATCATCAACGAAGACCGCACCACCAACGTCAACGACCTGCTAATCCCGCAGCCGGCCGATGCGCCGGCAGCCAAGGCCGCGAAACCGGCCAGCAGCGACAAGCCGTTGGGCATCCATATTGGCCAGATCGACATCAATGACGGCTCGGCCAACTTCGCCGACCTGTCCCTTACGCCCAACTTCGCCACCGCCGTGCAGCAACTCAACGGCCAGATCGGCACCATCGACAACCGCAAGCCGAACCCGGCCAAGGTGGACATCAAGGGCAAGGTCGACCGCTATGCGCCGGTCACCATCAAAGGCGCGCTCAACCCGTTCAACCCGCTGGCCAGCCTGGATATCGCCACCAGTTTCAAGCGGGTCGAGCTGACCACGCTGACGCCCTACTCCGGCAAGTTTGCGGGCTTCCGTATCCGCAAGGGGCGGCTCAACCTCGACCTGCATTACTTGATCACCAACGGCCAGCTCAAGGCCGAGAACAAAGTGGTGGTCGAGCAACTGCAGTTGGGCGAGAAGGTCGACAGCCCAGATGCCGTGGACCTGCCGATCCGCCTGGCGGTCGCGCTGCTCAAGGACACCGAGGGCAAGATTTCCATCGAGTTGCCGGTGACCGGTGACCTCAACAACCCGCAGTTCAGCGTCATGCCGATCGTCTGGCAAACCCTGCGCAACCTGGTGCTGCGCGCGGCCCAGGCACCCTTCAAGTTTATCGGCGGGCTGATTGCTGGCGGGGGTTCCGAAGACCTTGGCACTGTCGCGTTCGCCCCGGGCTCGAGTGAGCTCACGGGCGATGCCCAGTCCTCCCTGGACAAACTGGCCTCGGCGCTCAAAGAGCGCCCGGAACTGCGTCTGGAAATCGAAGGCACCAGTGCGCAGACCAGCGACGGCCCGCTGATCGCCCAGCAGCGCCTGGATCGCGAATACCAGGCCACCTGGTATAAGATCCTGCAACGTCGTGGCGACAAAGTGCCTGCCAATGCTTCGATGCTGGTGGTCGACGACAGCGACAAGCCGGCGATGCTCGAAGGCATCTACCGCACCCGCCTGAAGCAGCAACCACCGGCCGAGTGGGAACAGCTTGGCCGCGACGAGCGCACTGCCAAGCTGCGCGAGGCGGTGATCAAGTCCTGGGCCGAAAGTGCCGCGTTGCTACGCACGCTGGGCCAGGAGCGGGCCAGCAGCATCAAGGACTACCTGGTGGACAAAGGCAAGCTGGAAGATGACCGGGTGTACTTCATCGACACGACCCTGGGCAAGGCCGAGAGTGATGGCCGGGTAATTACACCGATGCATCTGGATGCCGAATGAGCCAGTGCTGGCCCCTTCGCGGGCAAACCCGCTCCCACAGGATCTGCGCTAGATTTGGAGGCTACACAGTTCGGGTGGGAGCGGGTTTACCCGCGAAGAGGCCAGTACAGTCAACCCAAGGCCATGCATTCAAACCAGCCGCTGCCCCGACACTGCCGGGTGATACAGCGGTTGCACCTTGTTCCCCGCCGGGTCCAGCAAATGGAAGCTGCGCGCCCCGTCACCGTGGTTGAACGGGCGGTCCAGCAGGGTCACCCCGTGCGCCTTGAAGTACTGATACCAAGCCTCCAGCTCCTCCACGCTGTCGACGATGAAGCCGTAGTGATCGAGCGTCTGCAAGCCATTAGCGGCCCCGGCGCCGCGCCCCAATGACAGGTTGTCGTTACCGCAAGTCAGGTAGACCAGGTCTTCATTGGCGCGGTTGAGCACCTCCATGCCCAGCACGTCGACGTAAAAGCGCTCGCACTCCTCAAGGTTGGGTACCAACAAGGCAATGTGGCGCAAGCCGTTCAAGCGACCAGGGCGTTCAGGCAATTCAGACATTGGCGCGACTCCATTTTTGTATACAATTCACATGAGAATGTAAAACAAAAGGAGTGCCATGTGTATAGCCTGTTTATCAAGACACGCGTGAAGCCCGGTTGCGCCGAGGCTTTTCTAACGGCCATCAAGGTCAATGCCGCTGCATCAGTGGCCAACGAGCCAGGTTGCCTGGTGTTCGACGTATCCCAGGACCGCCTAGACCCCGAGGTCATCTACCTCTACGAGATCTACCAGGACGACGCCGCCTATGAAGCACACACCCAGACGGCACACTTTCGCGACAGCCGCCCACTGGTTGAGCCGCTGATCGCCGAGCAGGACTGCTTCGAAAGCGATGTAATCGCCCGCAACCCGGGCTTTTGAAGCAGCCAAAGAAAAGCCCCGGCAGGTTGCCGAGGCTTTTTGTGTTGGTGGCCAAATCCTTTTGGCCGACGGGACGTCCCTTATTCGGACTTCAGGCCATCAGCCGAAACGGCCTGAACACCTTTGATCTTCTTGGCGATGGCAACTGCCATCTCTTTCTGCGAATCAGTCACTGCCACATCGGAAGACAGCGAAACGACACCCTTGTTGGTTTCAACCTTGATATCGCTGCCAGGTACACCTTTCTCGGTCATCAGGTCAGCCTTCACCTTGGTGGTGATCCAAGTATCGGAAGTCGCTTCCGTGGCTTTGGTCATCTCACCGGCCGCCAGCGTCATAGGGGCCTGGGTGGACTGTTGGGCAAATGCCGCATTAGCCATGGTCAGGGTCAGAGCGGTAGCAGTAGCGGCAGCAATGGCGAACTTCTTCATGTGAGTCACTCCTGTTTTTCGAAAGGTCTGCGCCGTTGTTCCTGGCTGCAGGTATGAAGGTAGTTGCATGTGCTGTGCCAGCTTTTTCGTTTCGATTAAATGCTTATAGATCAATGACTTAGCATTTTCATCCAATTGCATGAGTCGTGCATTTTGCAACCTGCGAGGTAAACCTGCGTGCAAGATGCAACTGTACAAAAGGTTCCCGTCAGGCGAAAAAAAAGAGCCCCGAAGGGCTCTTTTTCTATTGCGCGTCAGTCGCTTAGACGCCGGAGGCCTTGGCCGCGGCAACGTCTTTGATCGACAGCTTGATACGGCCGCGGTTGTCCACGTCCAATACCAGCACTTCGACTTCCTGACCTTCTTTCAGAATGTCGGTGACTTTCTCGACGCGAGCATCGCTCAGCATGGAGATATGCACCAGGCCATCTTTGCCAGGCAGGATGTTGACGAAGGCACCGAAGTCAACGATGCGCTCGACCTTACCCACATAGATCTTGCCGATTTCGGCCTCGGCAGTGATGCCCAGGATGCGCTGACGGGCTGCTTCAGCTGCTTCCTTGGTTTCGCCGAAGATCTTGATCGAGCCGTCGTCTTCGATGTCGATCGAAGCCTTGGTCTCTTCGCAGATGGCGCGAATGGTGGCGCCGCCTTTGCCGATGACGTCACGGATCTTGTCGGTGTCGATCTTCATCGCGATCATGGTCGGAGCGTTGGCCGACAGTTCGGTACGCGACTGGCCGATGATCTGGTTCATCTGACCGAGGATGTTCAGGCGCGCTTCCAGGGCTTGGCCCAGGGCGATTTCCATGATCTCTTCGGTGATGCCGTTGATCTTGATGTCCATCTGCAGTGCAGTAACGCCTTTGGCGGTACCGGCAACCTTGAAGTCCATGTCGCCCAGGTGGTCTTCGTCACCCAGGATGTCGGTCAGGACCGCGAATTTCTCGCCTTCCTTGACCAGGCCCATGGCGATACCGGCAACCGGCGCCTTCATCGGCACACCGGCGTCCATCAGTGCCAGGGAAGCACCGCAGACCGAAGCCATCGAGCTGGAACCGTTGGACTCGGTGATTTCCGAAACCACACGGATGGTGTACGGGAACACGTCAGCGGCAGGCAGCATGGCCTGGACCGAGCGACGGGCCAGACGGCCGTGGCCGATTTCGCGACGGCCAGCACCGCCCATACGACCACACTCGCCAACCGAGAACGGCGGGAAGTTGTAGTGCAGCATGAAGGGGTCTTTCTTCTCGCCTTCGAGAGTGTCCAGCAGCTGGGCGTCACGTGCAGTACCCAGGGTCGCAACGACCAGGGCCTGGGTTTCGCCACGGGTGAACAGCGCCGAACCGTGAGTCTTCGGCAGGACGCCGACTTCGATGTTCAGCGGGCGAACGGTCTTGGTGTCACGGCCATCGATACGCGGCTTGCCGTTGACGATGTTCTCGCGAACGGTGCGGTATTCGATTTCGCCGAAGATTTCTTTGACTTCGGAAGCCGATGGCTGGCCTTCTTCACCGGAGAACTTGGCGATCGCCTGATCGCGCAGCTCGCCCAGGCGCGCGTAGCGGTCGGCCTTGACGGTGATGGTGTAGCCCTGCGAAACAGCCTCGCCGAATTCAGCGCGGATGGCGTTGAACAGCTCGGTGTTGGCAACGGCAGGTTTCCAGTCCCAGGTCGGCTTGGCAGCTTCGGCGGCCAGCTCTTTGACAGCCTGGATAACAGCCTGGAATTCGTCGTGGGCGAACAGAACAGCGCCCAACATCTGGTCTTCGGTCAGCTCTTGGGCTTCCGATTCAACCATCAGAACGGCGTCGGAGGTACCGGCAACGACCATGTCCAGGCTCGAGGCAGCCAGTTGCTCGTAGGTCGGGTTCAGCAGGTAGCCGGTGCTTTCGTGGAAAGCAACGCGGGCGGCGCCGATCGGGCCTTCGAACGGAATGCCGGAGATTGCCAGGGCAGCCGAGGTACCGATCATCGCAGCGATGTCCGGATCGGTCTTCTTGCTGGTGGAAACCACGGTGCAGACGACCTGGACTTCGTTCATGAAGCCTTCAGGGAACAGCGGACGGATCGGACGGTCGATCAGGCGCGAGGTCAGGGTCTCTTTCTCGGAAGGACGGCCTTCACGCTTGAAGAAACCACCTGGGATCTTGCCGGCGGCGTAGGTCTTTTCCTGGTAGTGGACCGACAGAGGGAAGAAACCCTTGCCTGGATCGGCTTGCTTGGCACCGACCACGGTCACCAGTACGGTGACGTCGTTGTCTACAGTGACCAGCACTGCGCCGGTGGCCTGACGGGCAATACGGCCCGTTTCGAGAGTAACGGTCGATTGACCGAACTGGAATGTCTTGATTACCGGGTTCACGGTTTCCTACCTTTTCAGTGGCTCTTGGGGGAACTGGTTTCTTGCGAATTCTTGGGCAGAACGGGGAATCGGCCCCATTGACCGTCCAGATACAACACGAGGCTGGGAGCCTGGCCGAAGCGCGGAAAATCGCACAACGTAACCAGGCTGCCAGCCTCGGAGATACGCATGGCGCGCCCAAAGACAACGCTGCCAGGCAGCGTTGCCAATGCATGAGACGCCATGCACACCACTGACCAGGCCGCTATTAGCGACGCAGGCCCAGGCGACCGATCAGGGCGCTGTAACGAGTGGTGTCTTTGCCCTTCAGGTAGTCCAGCAGCTTACGACGCTGGTTAACCATACGGATCAGGCCACGACGCGAGTGGTGGTCTTTACCGTTGGCCTTGAAGTGGCCTTGCAGCTTGTTGATGTTCGCGGTCAGCAGAGCAACCTGAACTTCCGGGCTACCAGTGTCGCCAGCTGCTTGCTGGAAGTCGGTAACGATTTGAGCTTTTTCTTCAACGCTGAGGGCCATTTGGCTTCTCCTGATAACGGATCCCGCGAACGGGGTCCAATAGGCCAGGGACAAATCCCTGTATTAATAAGAAAGGTGTGACCGTGCCTACTGACAGCCACCCTTGATTCCGTAGGGTTCAGCCGAAGCCTCGCCCTGCGGTTTCGGTCATTCCGACCGAATCAACCGACGTGGCGCAATGCGCCCGTCTTCACTCACTTCACCGATACCGATGAAGCGCGCGTTGTGATCTTGCACCCGGACCATGCCAAACTGCGGCGCATCCGGCGCGCGTACTGCCTGCCCATGCAGCCAGTAGAACGCACTGTGTTCAGACAGGCTGACCATTGGCCAGTCCTGCAACCCGCTGTCGGAAGGCATCAGGAAGCGATCAAGCGCTTCGTTGCCGCCTTCGGCATGGGCCTGTTCGAGTGCTTCGAGGGTCACCGTCTGTGCCAGTGCGAAGGGCCCGGCCTGGGTCCTGCGCAACTCTGCGACATAGGCGCCACAGCCAAGGGCTTCGCCGATATCCTCCACCAGGGTGCGGATATAGGTGCCTTTGCTGCATCCTACACTGAGCCGTGCACGGGTGCCTTCGCACTCGAGCAACTCCAAGCGGTTAATAGTAACAGAACGCGCCTCGCGCTCCACTACCTCTCCAGCACGTGCCAGTTTGTACAGCGGCTGGCCATCGCGCTTGAGTGCCGAGTACATCGGCGGTATCTGGCTGATCGGGCCGCGAAAACGTGGCAGCAGGGCCTCGATGTCGGCACGACCAACGGTCACCTCACGGGTCTGCAAAACCTCGCCTTCAGCATCGGCAGTATTGGTAGTCTGCCCCATCTGCATGACGGTTTCGTAGCCCTTGTCGGAATCGAGCAAGTACTGCGAAAACTTGGTCGCCTCACCGAAGCACAGTGGCAGCACGCCGGTGGCCAACGGATCGAGGCTGCCAGTGTGGCCAGCCTTCTCCGCATTGAGCAACCAGCGGACCTTCTGCAGTGCCGCGTTGGAGGTAAAGCCGAGCGGCTTGTCGAGCAGGATGATGCCGCTGACGTTGCGGCGAATACGTTTGACCTGGGCCACCGCTTACTCCTTGGTGTCCAGCTCGTCGGTATCCTTGTGCAGGCGGTCTTCGGCCACTGCACGCTCGATCAGCGCCGACAGGTGTACACCGCGGCTTACGCTTTCATCGAAGTGGAAATGCAGCTGGGGGACGCTGCGCAGTTGCATCGAACGCCCCAGGTGCAGACGCAGGAAGCTGGCAGCGCTGTTCAGCGCCTTCAGCGACTGCTTCACGGCGTCTGGCGTTTCCTCGCCCATGACGGTGATGTACACCTTGGCATGGCCCAGGTCGCGGCTGACGTCCACGGCAGTGATGGTCACCAGACCCACACGTGGGTCCTTGACTTCGCGGCGGATCAGTTCAGCCAGCTCGCGCTGCATCTGATCACCGATACGTTGGGTACGGCTATATTCTTTGGCCATTCTTGCTACCTGTAACTTAAAGCGGCAAACGCCCGGTCAGGCTGATGCCTGACCGGGCGCTACCTATAAAGGCGCCGCCAACCGCCCTGTAGCGGGGGCTTGCGGCAAGCTCGCCCTTAGAGGGTACGAGCCACCTGGACTTTCTCGAAGACTTCGATCTTGTCGCCGACCTTGACGTCGTTGTAGCTCTTGACGCCAATACCGCACTCCATGCCCGAACGTACTTCGGCAGCGTCGTCCTTGAAGCGACGCAGCGATTCCAGCTCGCCTTCGAAGATCACAACGTCTTCGCGCAGTACGCGGATCGGACGGTTGCGGTACACGGTACCTTCGATGACCATACAGCCAGCGATGGCGCCGAACTTCGGCGAACGGAACACGTCACGTACTTCGGCGACACCCAGGATGTTCTCGCGAACATCGCTGCCGAGCATGCCGGTCAGGGCTTTCTTGACGTCTTCGATGATGTCGTAGATCACGTTGTAGTAACGCATATCCAGACCTTCCTGCTCGACGATCTTGCGCGCACCGGCATCGGCACGCACGTTGAAGCCGAACAGCACCGCGTTGGACGCCAGCGCCAGGTTGGCGTCGCTCTCGGTGATACCACCTACGCCGCCACCGATCACACGAACCTGAACTTCGTCGTTGCCCAGGCCGCCGAGCGAACCCTGCAGTGCTTCCAGGGAACCACGTACGTCGGTCTTGAGGACGATGTTGAGGGTCTTCTTCTCTTCTTGACCCATGGTCTCGAAGATGTTTTCCAGCTTGCCAGCGTGAGCACGGGCCAGCTTGACCTCGCGGTACTTGCCTTGACGGAACAGGGCAACTTCGCGGGCTTTCTTCTCGTCAGCCACCACCGACAGCTCGTCACCGGCTTCCGGGGTACCGTCCAGGCCAAGGATCTCGACCGGGATCGACGGGCCAGCTTCCTTCACAGGCTTGCCGTTCTCGTCGAGCATGGCACGTACGCGGCCATAGTTGGAGCCGCACAGGACCATGTCGCCCTGACGCAGCGTACCGTCCTGAACCAGGATGGTCGCCACTGGGCCGCGGCCCTTGTCCAGGCGCGATTCGACGACGACACCACGACCTGGAGCGGTCGGGGTAGCGGTCAGTTCGAGGATCTCGGCCTGCAACAGAACGGCTTCGAGCAGTTCGTCAACACCGGTACCCATCTTGGCCGAAACCTTGACGAACGGCGTGTCACCACCCCAGTCCTCGGAGGTCACGCCTTCGACGGACAGCTCGTTGCGAATGCGGTCGAGGTCAGCACCTGGCTTGTCGATCTTGTTCACTGCGACAACCAGTGGGACGCCAGCAGCCTTGGCATGCTGAACGGCTTCACGGGTTTGCGGCATCACGCCGTCGTCCGCCGCCACCACCAGGATGACGATGTCGGTCGCCTTGGCACCACGAGCACGCATCTGAGTGAACGCAGCGTGGCCCGGGGTATCGAGGAAGGTGACCATGCCGCGGTCGGTTTCCACGTGGTAGGCGCCGATGTGCTGGGTGATACCGCCGGCTTCGCCAGCAGCAACCTTGGCACGACGGATGTAGTCGAGCAGCGAGGTCTTACCGTGGTCAACGTGGCCCATGACGGTAACGACCGGGGCACGCGATTCGGTTTGGCCTTCGAACTTCAGCGATTCGGCCAGGGAGTCTTCCAGGGCGGTATCGCTGACCAGGGTCACCTTGTGGCCCAGCTCTTCTGCGATCAGCTGAGCGGTTTCCTGGTCGAGCACCTGGTTGATGGTAACCGGGGTGCCCATCTTGAACATGAACTTGACCACTTCGGCGCCCTTGACGGACATCTGGTTGGCCAGTTCCGAGACCGTGATGGTCTCGCCGATGGTCACGTCACGGATGACGGGGCCGGTCGGGTTCTGGAAGCCGTGAGCATTACGCTTCTTCAGCTTGCCCTTGCCACCACGACCACGACGAGCGCCATCGCTCTCTTCGTCGGTGGTACGCGGAGCAGCACGCGGAGTCGGCGCCTTTTCCTTTTCCTTGACCTTGACCTTGATCGACACACGAGGCGCTTCGCCACGACGACGGTCGTCATCGCGAGTGCGGCTTTCGTTGCGACGGGTCTCGTCTTTTTTGCGTTCGGCGGCACGTGCGGCGGCATCTTCCGATGCAGGTGCGTCAGCGACTACAGGTGCCGGGGCAGGTGCAGCAGCGCTAGCAGCGGCAGCCGGTTTGGCAGCTGGGGCCGCAGGGGCGGCATCAGCGTGACGACGGGCCTGCTCTTCGTTGCGCTGGCGAACTTCGGCGTCAACCTTGTCGCGCGCAGCGTTTTCGGCCGCACGGCGCTCTTCTTGCTCGCGTTTTTGCTCAGCCTGAATTTCTTCCGGGCTGCGCTGAACGAATACTTTCTTCTTGCGTACTTCTACGCTGATGCTTTTGCTACCGGCGACACGCAGCGTGCTGGTGGTCTTGCGCTGCAAGGTAATCTTGCGCGGCTCTTCCGCCTTGCTCTTGTGGCTGCTTTTCAAATGAGTCAGCAGGGTCTGCTTCTCATTGTCGGTCACTACCTGACCGGCGTCGGTGTGCGGCAGACCTGCCTCACGCATCTGCTGCAGCAGGCGCTCTACCGGTGCCTCGACCTCTTGGGCCAGTTCTTTCACCGTGACTTGCGTCATGCACTTCTCTCCTCAGGCCGCGCCTAATTACTCGAACCAGTGGGCTCGGGCGGCCATGATCAACTTGCCGGCACGCTCTTCGTCGATGCCGTCGATGTCGAGCAGGTCGTCAATCGACTGCTCGGCCAGGTCTTCGCGGTTAACCACGCCGCGCACCGCCAGTTCCGCCGCCAGGTCCTTGTCCATGCCCTCAAGGGAGAGCAGGTCTTCGGCCGGATGGGCGTCTGCCAGTTTTTCTTCGGTAGCGATGGCCTTGGTCAACAAACGGTCCTTGGCTCGAGCGCGGAGCTCATTGACGATTTCTTCGTCAAAGCCATCGATGTTGAGCATTTCTTCCAACGGTACGTAGGCAATTTCTTCGAGGCTGGTAAAGCCTTCGTCGACCAGCACTTGGGCCAGCTCCTCGTCGACTTCCAGTTCATCGATGAAATTGCGCAGGATGTCACCGGTTTCTGCTTGCTGCTTGGCCTGGATGTCCTTTTCGGTCATCACGTTCAAGGTCCAGCCGGTCAACTGACTGGCCAAACGAACGTTCTGACCGCCACGACCAATGGCCTGGGCAAGGTTGTCTTCGGCGACGGCGATGTCCATGGCATGGGCATCCTCGTCAACGATAATCGCCGCGACTTCAGCCGGCGACATAGCGTTGATGACGAACTGCGCCGGGTTATCGTCCCAGAGGACGATATCCACACGCTCACCACCCAACTCTCCGGATACGGCTTGGACGCGCGAACCGCGCATGCCGATACAGGCACCTTGCGGGTCGATACGCTTGTCCTTGGAGCGGACGGCGATCTTGGCTCGCGACCCCGGATCACGGGATGCAGCCATGACTTCAATGAGACCCTCGGCAATTTCCGGCACTTCGATGCGGAACAGTTCGATCAGCATCTGTGGCGCAGTGCGCGACAGGATCAGCTGAGGGCCACGGTTTTCAGTGCGGATTTCCTTGAGCAGTGCACGCAGGCGCACACCTACACGGAAAGTCTCGCGGGGAATGATGTCTTCGCGAGCCAACAAGGCCTCGGCGTTGTTGCCCAGGTCAACGATGACGTTGTCGCGGGTAACTTTTTTGACGGTACCGGAGATGATCTCACCCACGCGTTCGCGGTAGGCATCGACCACCTGGGCGCGCTCGGCCTCACGGACCTTCTGCACGATGACCTGCTTGGCGGTCTGGGCGGCGATACGACCGAACTCGATAGACTCGATCTTCTCCTCGATCACGTCACCGACCTTGGCTTCAGGGTGGGTCTCGTGAATCTTGCTCAACCAGGTCTCGATCGCCGGATCATCAAGATCGGCTTCATCGACCACGGTCCAGCGACGGAAGGTCTCGTAGCTACCGGTGTGGCGGTTGATTTCCACACGCAGGTCGACTTCGTCCTCAAAACGTTTTTTGGTTGCAGTGGCCAGGGCCACTTCCAGCGCTTCGAAAATGACGCCGGGCGGTACACCTTTTTCGTTGGATACCGATTCAACAACCAGCAGTACTTCTTTGCTCATCGTACGCCTCGCCTTGCGCAAGCCATTGGGCCCGGATAGTCCGCCGGGCCCGGCACGTCTCAGTCAAAACTGGGAATAATATTGGCCTTGTCGATCGAGTCGATCGGCAACAGGAACTCTTGATTGTCCACCTGGACCACCACATCCTGCTCCTCCACACCGCGGAGAAGGCCCTGGAAGTTACGACGACCCTCGAAGGGTGAGCGCAGCTTGATCTTCACTTGTTCGCCGGCATGCGAGGCAAACTGTTCCAGAGTGAACAGCGGGCGATCCATGCCTGGAGACGACACTTCAAGGGTATATTCACTGCTGATCGGATCTTCCACATCAAGAATGGCGCTGGCCTGACGGCTGACCGCTTCGCAGTCGTCAACCAGGATCCCGTCTTCCTTATCGATGTAGATGCGCAGTACCGAATGCTTACCCTGGGAAACGTACTCGATCCCCCAGCACTGATAGCCCAGACCCTCGACAACCGGGGCCAACAAGGCCTGCAACTGTTCTAGCTTGCTCGACACCTGAACCCCCTCGTGCATGCTGTGCAAATAAAAAATGGGCGAAGCGCCCATCCCTGAAAGCGCCGTTGGACAACGACGCCGAAAACTGTTCGGCTAGCAAAAAGCCCCTGAAAAGGGGCTCCGCTGAAGCTGGTTGCGGGGGCTGGATTTGAACCAACGACCTTCGGGTTATGAGCCCGACGAGCTACCAAGCTGCTCCACCCCGCGACAAAGCTGGGGCGAAAGTATAAGACTGAACCCAGTGCTGGGTCAATCCGACCTCCACCTACAAGAAAGCCCGCATAAAGCGGGCTCTCTTGCTTCAATTGGTACCGAGAAGGGGACTCGAACCCCTACACCCTATGGGCACAACCACCTCAAGGTTGCGTGTCTACCAATTCCACCACCTCGGCAATACTACATTTGAAACCCGTTACTTCTGCTCTTCTGCCGGAGGAGGTACATCACCCGTTGTAGGGGCGGTTTCGCTCTTCTGCTGTTGGAGCACCGGTACATCATCATTTACTGCCGGCTTCTGCTCTTTCACTTCCAATACTGCTGGATCTGGAAGGCCCGCCTGGTTCAGCTTGTGAGCTTGTTCCTTGGCGAAGTATCCTAACCCAAGTGCTGTCAAAAAGAAAGTGGCAGCGAGTATTGCAGTGAATTTACTTAGGAAGGTTGCAGAACCTTGGCTTCCGAACACAGTGTTTGAGGCCCCTGCGCCGAAAGATGCACCTGCTTCCGCACCTTTACCCTGTTGTAACAGTACCAGCACTACTAGCGACAGCGCTGCCAACAGATGAAAAACAACGATGACTGTTTCCAGCATTTGTTCAGTTTCCTGCGGCGCGACAAATTGCACCGAATTCGTCTGCGTTCAGGGACGCTCCACCAATGAGCCCCCCATCGATATCCGGCATGCCGAACAGTTCGGCCGCATTGGCCGCCTTCACGCTGCCGCCGTAGAGCAGCTGCACCTTCGCAGCCACTTCAGCATCTTCTGCCGCCAGCTGACTACGGATGGCGGCGTGCACATCCTGAGCCTGCTGTGGCGTGGCCGTTAAGCCAGTGCCGATGGCCCATACAGGCTCATAAGCAATTACTGCATTGGCAAAAGCCTTAACACCGAACGCTTCGATGATACTGCTTAGTTGACGCCCGACAACTTCGAGTGTCTTGCCAGCCTCGCGCTCTTCAAGGGTTTCCCCTATGCACAGCACCGGCTTCAAACCTTTAGCCTGTGCGGCTGCAAACTTGCGGTTAAGCACTTCGTCGGTTTCACCAATGATCTGGCGACGCTCCGAATGCCCAACCAACACCAACTTGCAGCCCACTTCGGCCAGCTGTTCCGGACAAACTTCGCCGGTCAGCGCACCCTGTTCGGGTTGTACAGCAGAATTCTGTGCGCCGACAGTTATTTCTTTACCTGCCAGGCCATCAATCACTTGATTGATGAACAAGGCCGGCGGAAACACCGCGACTTCCACTCCGCTCGGCAGGGCGAGATTGCTCAAGCCCTCGGTCAGCTCAGCGACGCTGGCGCGGGTACCGTGCATCTTCCAGTTACCAGCTACCATAGGGCGACGCATGCTTTACCTCGTCGGTCAAAGTGGGCGCAGATCTTACCCAACCAGATCTGCGCTGGCAAGCGCCTTCAGACACAAACTTCGCCGACCAGTTTCGCCAGCGCTTCGGCATGGGCGCGAACCTGACTTTCGTCATCGCCTTCGACCATGACGCGCACCAACGGCTCGGTACCGGACTTGCGCAGCAACACACGCCCGCGACCGGCCATCGCCTCGGTCACCTTGGCACTGGCTTCCTTGACTGCAGGGTGCTCCAGCGGGTCGACCTTGCTTGCCCCGTAGCGCACGTTGATCAGCACCTGTGGGCACTTGCGCAGGGCCTGGCGGGCCTGGGCCAGGGTCTCGCCGCGACGCTTGAGCGCCATCAGCACCTGCAGCGCGGCAATGATCGCATCACCGGTGGTGGTGTGGTTGCAGCACACCACATGCCCGGAGTTTTCGCCACCGATCAGCCACTCGCGCTCGAGCAGTTCGGCCATGACGTAACGGTCGCCGACCTTGGCCCGCACAAACGGGATATCCAGATCCTTGAGCGCAAGCTCAAGGCCCAGGTTGCTCATCAGCGTACCCACTACCCCGCCCTGCAGCTTGCCGCGGTCGTGCAGATCACGCGCGATGATGAACAGCAGTTCGTCACCATCGATGATCGCACCGGTGTGGTCGACCATCAGCACCCGATCGCCGTCACCGTCAAAGGCGATGCCCAGGTCAGCATGACCGACCAGCACGGCCGCCTGCAGCGACTCGATATGGGTCGAACCGCACCCTTCGTTGATGTTCAGGCCATCTGGCTGAGCATGCAGAATGGTAACGTCAGCACCCAGCTCGCGGAACACGCTCGGCGCGACCTTGTAGGTGGCACCATGGGCACAATCGACCACCAGCTTGAGGCCTTCGAAGCTGGTGCTGGAGGGCACGCTGCTCTTGCAGAACTCGATGTAGCGGCCGGCGGCGTCGTTGATGCGCGAAACCTTGCCCAGCTTGCTCGACTCCACCACCGTCATGGGCTGATCGAGCAATTCCTCGATCATCAACTCGACTTCGTCAGGCAGCTTGGTGCCTTGCCCGGAGAAGAACTTGATGCCGTTGTCGTCGTGCGGGTTGTGCGAGGCACTGATGACGATACCGGCTTCGGCGTGGAACGTACGCGTGAGGTAGGCGATGGCCGGCGTTGGCATCGGCCCGAGCAGCATCACGTCGGCACCGGCCGCAGACAACCCCGCCTCGAGTGCGGACTCGAACATGTAACCGGAAATACGCGTGTCCTTGCCCACCAGCACACGGCAGTGGCCCTGCTTGCGGAAGGCCATGCCAGCGGCCCAGCCGAGTTTCAGCATGAAGTCCGGCGTGATCGGGTATTCGCCGACGCGGCCACGAATGCCGTCGGTACCAAAGTATTTTCTGCTCATAGCGGCTCCAATGTTCTTATTCGGCGTTTTGTACCGCAGCGATCATGCGCACTACATCGACAGTTTCGGCCACATCATGGACGCGAAGGATGCTCGCGCCCTTGGTCATGGCCAACGCTGCCAGCGCCAGGCTGCCGTACAGACGCTCGCCGACCGGACGATCCAGCGTCAGGCCGATCATGCTCTTTCGTGAAACGCCCACCAGCAGTGGGCGCCCAAGGCGATAGAGCGCTTCCATGTGTTTGAACAGGCTTAGGTTATGCGCCAATGTCTTGGCGAAACCGAAGCCCGGGTCAAGAATGATTTTGTCTGCAGGGATGCCCGCCGCAGCACAGGCGGCCATCCGCTGTTCAAGATATCGCGTTACGTCGGCCGTCACATCATCGTAGTGCGGGTCGTCCTGCATATTGCCCGGCTCACCGCGCATATGCATCAGGCACACCGGCAGGCCGGTGTCCGCAGCCGCATCCAGGGCGCCATCGCGCTCCAGGGCACGAACGTCGTTGATCAGGCCAGCCCCCAGCCGTGCGGATTCACGAATGACCGCAGGCGTGGAGGTATCGACCGAAATGACCACGTCCAGACGACTGTTGATCGCCTCGACCATCGGTGCCACGCGTTCGATTTCTTCGATCACGGACACCGCACGCGCGCCAGGGCGCGTCGATTCGCCACCGATGTCGATCAGCGTGGCGCCCGCGGCAACCATGGCTTCGGCATGACGCAGCGCAGCATCGCGCTGGCTGAAGCGCCCGCCATCGGAGAATGAGTCGGGGGTGATATTGAGAATACCCATGACATGGGTACGCGACAAATCAAGAACCCGGTTGCCGCAAGGCAACCGGGTTGGGTACTGCACTGAACTCATAGATGCCCTTAGTGTTGAGCCGCTGGGCCGCCGATTGGCGATTCCGGGCGGTCACCCTGAGCTGCAGGGTTGCCCGAAGCCGAGTCACCATCCCAATCCCGCGGTTCGCGAGGGGTGCGACCCGACATGATGTCGTCGATCTGGTCGGCGTCGATGGTCTCGTACTTCATCAGCGCTTCAGCCATGGCATCAAGCTTGTCGCGGTTGTCGGTGAGCAGTTGCTTGGCCGTGGCGTAGCACTGGTCGATGATGCTGCGCACTTCCGAGTCGATCAGCTTGGCGGTTTCACCCGAGACGCTGGCGTGCTGGCTGCCGGCGCTACGGCCGAGGAACACCTCGCCCTCTTCTTCGGCATACATCAGCGGGCCGAGTTTCTCGGAAAGGCCCCATTTGGTGACCATGTTCCGGGCAATCTGGCTGGCGCGCATGATGTCGTTGGAGGCACCGGTGGTGACGCCATCGAAGCCCAGGGTCATTTCTTCGGCGATACGGCCGCCGTACAACGAGCAGATCTGGCTGATCAGCGCGCGCTTGGACAGGCTGTAACGGTCTTCCTCAGGCAGGAACATGGTGACACCCAGGGCACGACCACGCGGGATGATCGACACTTTGTAGACCGGGTCATGCTCAGGCACCAGACGACCGACGATGGCGTGACCAGCTTCGTGGTAGGCGGTGTTCTGTTTTTCTTTCTCGGACATGACCATGGTCTTGCGCTCGGCGCCCATCATGATCTTGTCTTTGGCCAGCTCGAACTCTTTCATTTCGACCAGGCGCTTGTTGGAGCGCGCGGCAAACAGCGAAGCTTCGTTGACCAGGTTGGCCAGGTCTGCACCGGAGAAGCCTGGGGTACCACGGGCAATGACCGCCGGGTTGACGTTCTCGCCAATCGGCACCTTGCGCATGTGTACTTTAAGAATCTGCTCACGGCCACGGATGTCTGGCAGGCCCACAACGACCTGACGGTCGAAGCGACCAGGACGCAGCAGCGCAGGGTCCAGTACGTCCGGACGGTTGGTGGCGGCAATGACGATGATGCCATCGTTCATTTCGAAGCCGTCCATCTCTACCAGCAACTGGTTGAGGGTTTGCTCACGCTCATCGTGACCACCGCCCATGCCGGCGCCACGGTGGCGACCAACGGCGTCGATTTCGTCGATGAAGATGATGCACGGGGCGTGCTTCTTGGCCTGCTCGAACATGTCACGCACACGGCTGGCACCGACACCGACGAACATTTCGACGAAGTCCGAACCGGAAATGGTGAAGAACGGCACTTTCGCCTCACCTGCGATGGCCTTGGCCAACAGGGTCTTACCGGTACCGGGTGGGCCAACCATCAGCACGCCGCGCGGAATACGACCGCCGAGGCGCTGGAACTTGCCCGGGTCGCGCAGGAATTCGACCAGCTCGCCGACTTCTTCCTTGGCTTCGTCGCAACCGGCGACGTCAGCCAGGGTGGTCTTGACCTGGTCTTCGGACAGCAGGCGCGCCTTGCTCTTGCCGAAACTCATCGGCCCGCCCTTGCCGCCCGCGCCACCTTGCATCTGGCGCATGAAGAACATGAACACGGCAATGATCACCAGGATCGGGAAGCTGGCGACCAGCAACTGCGTCCAGATGCTCTGCTGCTCAGGCTGCTTGCCTTCGACGACCACGTGGTTGTCGACCAGGTCGCCGATCAGGCCGTTGTCGGTAATGGCCGGGCGCACGGTCTTGAAGTTGTCGCCGTCGGCACGCTTGCCGGTAATGATGTAGCCGTCGACGGTTACGCGCTCGACTTTCCCGTCTTTAACCTGCTGGATGAAGTCGGAGTAGTTGAGGGTCTGCGGCTCGTTAGGGCTGGAGAAGTTGTTCATCACTGTCACCAGGACAGCTGCGATGATCAACCACAGGATCAGATTCTTTGCCATGTCGTTCAATTCGCTACCCTCTGAGGCCGGCGCACGACGCAGCCGTGCCTCGCATGATATTCATCGCCCTAACTTACTACATTACCTACGCATCCGCAGGCACCGTCTGTAACCCTTTGTGAAACCTAGACTACACGAAGTTCGGACGATACAGACGGGGCGGCCGATTGGAATTAACTATCGACCACCCCGTGGCACGCCTTTCACACGCCTTTGAAACCTTTACCCAGCAGGTACTGCTCACGCGAACGATCCCGCGAAGACGATGGCTTACGCATCTGTACCTTGTCGAACTTGGTGCGCACGTCCTTCAGGTACATGTCGAAGCCTTCGCCCTGGAAAATCTTGATGAGGAAGTCACCACCAGGCTTGAGCACGCGGGTTGCCAGGTCCAGTGCCAATTCGCACAGGAACATGGCGCGCGGCATATCCACTTCAGGCGTACCACTCATATTGGGGGCCATGTCGGAAATCACAAGGTCTACGTGAGAATCACCGACTGCGTCGAGAATCTGCTGCAGGACTGCATCCTGGGTGAAGTCGCCTTGAATGAAGGTAACGTCAGGGATCGAGTCCATTTCCAGGATGTCGGAGGCGATCAGGCGCCCTTGGCCACCAATCAGACGACTGGTCACCTGCGACCAGCCACCCGGGGCTGCGCCGAGGTCGATCACACTCATGCCAGGACGGATCAAACGGTCCTTTTCCTGGATCTCAAGCAGTTTGTAGCTCGCACGCGAGCGGTAGCCATCCTTCTGCGCTTGCTTCACAAAAGGGTCGTTAAAATGCTCTCGCAGCCAGTTAGCGCTGCTTTTGGAACGTTGTACCACGGGGCACCTCGATGATATGCGTCGTGATTGACTGGGCGGAGCCAGGGGCCCTCGGGTAAAATGCCTGTCAATTTTACAGAATCAGACGGAAAGGGTCAGATTATGCCGCTCAATAACGAGCAGAAGAAGCAATACAAGTCCATTGGTCATGACCTGAAGCCGGTCCTGATCGTTGCTGGCAACGGTGTTAACGAAGGCGTTGCCGCCGAACTGGAACGCGCACTCGCCGATCATGAACTGATCAAAGTCGAGATTCGCTCCGAAGATCGTGAAGAACGTGCCGCCGCCATTGCCGAATTGTGCAAGGTTGGCCGCGCCGAACTGGTGCAGACCATCGGCAAGAAAGCGCTGATCTACCGGAAGAACCCACAGCCGAACAAACAGCTGTCCAACATCCACCGCTTCAAATAATAGCGGCTCCGATCAGTGGCGCGCCTGGCGCGCCCTGACCGGTACGGGTTGGGCCACCAGCACGATGCCGGAAAAGCCCAGTACCAGGAAACAAAACATCTGCCAGCGCTCGCCCACTGAAATGCCGTAGCGCAAGGTGTAATACCCCACGCAAGCACCGAAGCCGAGCAACAGCATCTGGCCACGGAACTGCCGCCACCAGGCAGACAGCCCCTCTACCCTCGCCAATACCGCCAGCTGGGTCAACAAGCCTAGCAAGGCCACGCCAATCAACCAGCGGTCAATCTGCCCAGCGACATCCTGCACCAGCAGGGGCGCCAGGCCAGTGACCTTGAGCGCGGGCACCAGCCCCACATGAAACACCCACAAGCCGCCGACCCAGAATACCTGGGCCAGCTGCCAGAGGATCCCTTCAAGGGATGGCGCCCGCAGGCGCCGATCAGATGTGTTTGACTTCGACAATCTCGTACTCGACCGTGCCACTTGGCGTCTTGACGACGACGGTATCACCTTCTTCCTTGCCGATGATGGCACGGGCAATGGGTGCGCCGCTCGAAAGCTTGCCCTGTTTCACGTCGGCTTCATCCTCGCCGACGATCTGGTAGGTCACTTCATCATCGGTTTCGGTGTTGGCCAGCACCACGGTGGTGCCGAAAATCACCTTGCCGGTGTGAGGGATCGTGGTCACGTCGATCACGACCGAGTTCTGCAGGCGGCCTTCGATGTCGCGGATACGCGCCTCGACCATGCCCTGCTCCTCACGGGCGGCATGGTATTCGGCGTTTTCCTTGAGATCGCCCAGCTCGCGCGCCTCACCAATCGCCTGGCTCAGGCGCGGGCGCTCGGTCTTGCTCAGGAACAGGTGCTCTTCTTCCAGGGCGCGAGCGCCCTGGACGGTCATCGGGTACTTGGTAATGCTCATGCTTTAAGTCCTGCATGCAGATCTTGCAAGCGACGAACGGTCTTCTCAGGACCAAACTTCAACGCTTCGCAGATGGCTTCACCGGCCGCAATGGTGGTGGTGCAGTAAATCTTGTGCTGCAGCGCATTGCGACGAATCGAGTAGGAATCAGCGATCGACTGACGGCCTTCGGTGGTGTTGATGATCAGCGACACTTCGTCGTTCTTGATCATGTCGACCACGTGCGGGCGACCTTCGGTCACCTTGTTCACACGGCGCACTTTCAGGCCAGCCGCCTCGATAACCTTGGCGGTGCCGGCAGTGGCAACCACTTCGAAGCCCAGGGCGATCAGGTCGCGGGCAACGCCAGCCACTTGTGGCTTGTCGTCGTCACGCACGCTGATGAACGCAGTACCGCCGGTCGGCAGCACTTCGCTGGCACCCATCTGGGCCTTGGCGAAGGCTTCACCGAAGCTGTCACCGACGCCCATGACTTCACCGGTCGATTTCATCTCAGGGCCGAGGATCGGGTCAACCCCTGGGAACTTGGCGAACGGGAAGACGGCTTCCTTGACGCTGTAGAAGTTCGGGATGATTTCTTTGGTGAAACCGATCTCTTTCAGGGTTTTGCCAGCCATGACGCGGGCCGCGATCATCGCCAGCGAAGTGCCGATGCACTTGGAGACGAACGGTACGGTACGCGAGGCGCGCGGGTTGACTTCGATCACGTAGATCTTGTCGCCCTGCAGGGCCAGCTGCACGTTCATCAGGCCGACTACGCCCAGCTCCAGGGCCATTTTCTTGACCTGTTCGCGTACTTCGTCCTGCACGTGAGCCGGCAGCGAGTACGGTGGCAGCGAGCACGCCGAGTCACCGGAGTGAACACCCGCCTGCTCGATGTGCTGCATGATCGCGCCGATCACCACGTCGGTGCCGTCGCAGACCGCATCCACGTCCATCTCGATGGCGCAGTTGAGGAAGTGGTCGAGCAGCACCGGGCTGTCGTTGGACACTTGTACCGCTTCACGCAGGTAGCGCTTGAGTTCGTCCAGTTCGTAGACGATTTCCATGGCGCGACCACCCAGTACGTACGACGGGCGCACGACCAGTGGGTAACCGATGCCGCCCGCAGCGCGGATCGCTTCTTCTTCGCTGCGCACGGTAGCGTTTGGCGGCTGCAGCAGGTTCAGGCGCTGAACCATCTGCTGGAAGCGCTCACGGTCTTCGGCACGGTCGATGGCGTCCGGGCTGGTACCGATGATCGGTACGCCGGCTTCTTCCAGGGCGCGGGCCAGTTTCAGCGGGGTTTGGCCGCCGTAGTGCACGATGACGCCTTTCGGCTTCTCGACGCGGCAGACTTCCAGCACGTCTTCCAGGGTCAGCGGCTCGAAGTACAGGCGGTCGGAAGTGTCGTAGTCGGTGGAGACGGTTTCTGGGTTGCAGTTGACCATGATGGTCTCGTAACCGTCTTCACGCAGGGCCAGCGCCGCGTGTACGCAGCAGTAGTCGAACTCGATACCTTGGCCGATACGGTTAGGGCCGCCACCCAGGATCATGATCTTGTCGCGGGTCGACGGGTTGGCCTCGCACTCTTCCTCGTAGGTCGAATACAGGTAGGCGGTGTCGGTGGCGAACTCGGCGGCGCAGGTGTCGACGCGCTTGTAGACCGGGAACACTTCCAGCTTGTGACGGTGGCGACGCAGGTTCTTGTCGGTGATACCGAGCAGTACGGCCAGGCGCTGGTCCGAGAAGCCTTTGCGCTTGAGGCGCAGCATCAGGTTCTTGTCGATGGCCGACAGGGCCAAGGTCTTGACCTTCTCTTCTTCCTTGATCAGGTCTTCCATCTGAACCAGGAACCACATGTCGATGCCGGTCAGGGCAAAGATTTCTTCGCAGGTCATGCCCGAACGCATGGCGTCGGCGACATACCAGATACGCTCGGCACCCGGCACGGTCAGTTCGCGCTTGAGGATGCTGGCAGCTTCTGGGCTGGCCAGGTCGACTTTCGGGTCCAGGCCGCAGGCACCGACTTCCAGGCCGCGCAGGGCTTTCTGCAGGGATTCCTGGAAGGTACGGCCGATGGCCATGACTTCACCCACAGATTTCATCTGGGTGGTCAGGCGGGCGTCGGCTTTCGGGAATTTCTCGAAGGCGAAGCGTGGCAGCTTGGTGACGACGTAGTCGATAGACGGCTCGAACGACGCCGGGGTGCGGCCGCCGGTGATGTCGTTTTGCAGCTCGTCGAGGGTGTAGCCGACGGCCAGCTTGGCGGCGATTTTGGCGATCGGGAAGCCGGTAGCCTTGGAAGCCAGGGCCGACGAACGCGATACGCGCGGGTTCATCTCGATCACGACCATGCGGCCGGTGTCCGGGCAGATACCGAACTGCACGTTGGAACCGCCGGTTTCAACACCGATTTCACGCAGCACCGCCAGCGAGGCGTTGCGCATGATCTGGTATTCCTTGTCGGTCAGGGTCTGCGCTGGAGCAACGGTGATCGAGTCACCGGTGTGCACGCCCATCGGGTCGAAGTTTTCGATCGAGCAGACGATGATGCAGTTGTCCTTCTTGTCACGGACCACCTCCATCTCGTATTCCTTCCAGCCGATCAGCGATTCGTCGATCAGCAGCTCTTTGGTCGGCGACAGGTCCAGACCACGGGCGCAGATTTCTTCGAACTCTTCACGGTTGTAGGCGATACCACCACCGGTGCCGCCCATGGTGAACGACGGACGGATGATGCACGGGAAGCCGAGCTTCTCGAGGACCGCATTGGCCTCTTCCATGCTGTGGGCGATACCGGAGCGCGGGCACTCCAGGCCGATGTCCTTCATCGCCTTGTCAAAGCGCGAGCGGTCTTCTGCCTTGTCGATGGTGTCGGCGTTGGCACCGATCATCTCTACGCCGAACTTTTCCAGAACGCCATGGCGCTCCAGGTCCAGGGCGCAGTTCAGCGCGGTCTGGCCACCCATGGTCGGCAGCACCGCGTCTGGGCGCTCTTTTTCGATGATCTTGGCCACCGACTGCCATTTGATCGGCTCGATGTAGGTGGCGTCGGCCATGTCCGGGTCGGTCATGATGGTGGCCGGGTTGGAGTTCACCAGGATGACGCGGAAACCTTCCTCGCGCAGGGCTTTGCAAGCCTGGGCGCCGGAGTAGTCGAATTCGCAGGCCTGGCCGATCACGATCGGGCCAGCGCCGAGAATCAGGATGCTTTTGATGTCTGTACGTTTTGGCATGGTTGTCACTCAAATCCGCGGGTCAGTCGGCAAGCCGTCTTGAACAATCTGGGTCAGGCGCTTCCGGGCGCGGCGCAAGCCGGCCCGGGGCCTTGATGCAGGATGCTCAGCGGCGCTTGGCCATGGCATCGGTGAAACGATCGAACAGTGGCGCGACGTCAGTCGGGCCTGGGCTCGCTTCAGGGTGGCCCTGGAAGCTGAACGCGCTCTTGTCGGTGCGCTCGATGCCCTGCAGGGTACCGTCGAACAGCGACTTGTGGATGGCGCGGACGCTGCCCGGCAGGGTGGCTTCGTCGACGGCGAAACCGTGGTTCTGGCTGGTGATCATGACCACGCCGGTGTCCAGGTCCTGGACCGGGTGGTTGGCACCGTGGTGGCCGTGGCCCATCTTGACGGTCTTGGCGCCGGAGGCCAGGGCCAGCAGTTGGTGGCCGAGGCAGATGCCGAACACCGGGATCTCGGTTTCAAGGATTTCCTTGATTGCCTGGATCGCGTAGTCGCAAGGCTCCGGATCGCCAGGGCCGTTGGACAGGAACACGCCATCGGGGTTGAGCGCGAGCACTTCGCTGGCCGGGGTCTGGGCAGGCACCACGGTCACGCGGCAGCCACGGGCCACCAGCATGCGCAGGATGTTCAGCTTGACGCCGTAGTCGAAGGCGACCACGTGGTACGGCAGCTCGGAGGCTTCGATGGTTGGGTGGCTGTCGGTTTTCAGTTCCCACACGCTGGAGCGCCACTCGTAGCGCTCTTTGGTGGAAACGACCTTGGCCAGGTCCATGCCCTTGAGGCCTGGGAAGCCGCGGGCGGCGGCGATGGCGGCTTCTTCGCTGATGTTGTCACCGGCGAGGATGCAGCCGTTCTGAGCGCCCTTTTCACGCAGGATACGGGTCAGGCGACGGGTGTCGATGCCAGCGATGGCGACGACGTTGTTGGCCTTGAGGTAGTCCGGCAGCGACTGGGTGTTACGCCAGTTGCTGGCCAGCAGCGGCAGGTCACGGATGACCAGGCCGGCAGACCAGACACGGTTCGACTCGGCGTCTTCCGGGGTAGTACCGGTGTTGCCGATGTGCGGATAGGTCAGGGTAACGATTTGCTGGGCGTAGGAAGGGTCTGTAAGGATTTCCTGGTAGCCGGTCATAGCGGTGTTGAACACCACCTCACCAACGGTCTGACCGTCGGCACCGATGGCTTCACCGCGAAAAATACTGCCGTCGGCAAGGGCGAGTATGGCTGGCTTTGTCAAGAAGACCTCCCGTAAATCAAGCATGAAAGGGCGATCGCAGGTTGCAAAAAAGCGGAGTGACGTATGGACACGTCACCCCGCTTTCATGTGCTGAATTCAATTCGCTGCGCGCTTTTAGTGGACACACTAAAGCTGTAGCTTACAGAAAAGTGCTTTTTGGGTCTACCGTATATGTGCCTCTAAAACACATGATTGCGACAGGGGGTGCCTTGCACCCCATCGCCGGCAAGCCGGCTCCCACCCGTCAGCACCAACCCGAAGGCTTGCACCCCCCTGTGGGAGCCGGCTTGCCGGCGATTGGCCCATCAGCAACACAGCAAGGATCAGTGCAGCCCTAGAACATCCTGCATGTCGTACAGGCCCGGCTCGCGCCCGTCCAGCCACAGCGCGGCACGTACCGCCCCCTTGGCGAACGTCATGCGGCTCGACGCTTTGTGGGTGATCTCCAGGCGCTCGCCTTCAGCGGCGAACAGCACAGCGTGGTCACCCACCACATCACCGGCACGCACGGTGGCGAAGCCGATGGTCTTGCGATCACGCGCGCCGGTCTGGCCTTCACGGCCATACACCGCCACTTCCTGCAGGTTACGGCCCAACGCATTGGCAACCACTTCGCCCATGCGCAGCGCAGTACCCGACGGCGCATCGACCTTGTGACGGTGGTGCGCTTCGATGATCTCGATGTCGACATCATCACCCAGCACCCGCGCCGCCATGTCCAGCAGCTTGAGGCTGAGGTTGACGCCCACACTGAAGTTGGCGGCGAACACGATCGGGATTTCCTTGCCCGCGTCAGCCAGCAATTGCTTCTCTTCGACGCTGAAACCGGTGGTGCCGATAATCATTGCCTTGCCATGCTTGCGGCAGAAGGCCAGGTTTTTCAGGGTTACCGAAGGGTGGGTGAAGTCGATCAGCACATCGAATTCGTCGGCAACCTTGGCCAGGTCATCGGACAGCAGCACGCCGATCCGACCGAGGGCCGCCAGCTCACCTGCATCAGCCCCGACCAGCGAGCTGTCAGGGCGATCGATCGCCGCCGTCAGCCCGGCTCCTGGCGTTTGCTGCACGGCCTCGATGAGGGTCTTGCCCATCCGCCCTGCTGCACCCATCACTGCAATACGTCGCATCGCTATTTCCTTGTCAGAGATCGCCGAAGAAGCGCTTTACACCGTCGAACCAGCCACTGGCCTTGGGCGAATGGGAGCTGTCGCCTTCCAGCGAATCACGCAGCTCTTCGAGCAGCTCGCGCTGACGACGGCTGAGGTTGACCGGGGTTTCCACCGCCACACGGCACAGCAGGTCACCGGCACCGCCACCGCGCACCGGCGCAACACCCTTGCCACGCAAGCGGAACTGCTTGCCGGTCTGGGTACCTTCCGGAATCTTCAGCTTCACGCGGCCATCGAGGGTTGGCACTTCCAACTCGCCACCCAGCGCTGCATCGGTATAGCTGATCGGCACTTCGCAGTACAGGTGCTTGCCGTCACGCTGGAAGATCTCGTGCTCACGCACGTTGATCACCACGTACAGGTCGCCGGTCGGGCCACCGTGGGTACCGGCCTCGCCTTCGCCCGACAGGCGAATGCGGTCACCGGTATCGACACCTGCCGGCACCTTGACCGACAGCGTCTTGTATTCCTCGACACGGCCTTCGCCATGGCACGAATTGCAAGGGTCGGTAATGATCTTGCCCTGGCCATGGCAGCGCGGGCAGGTCTGCTGCACCGAGAAGAAGCCTTGCTGCATACGCACTTGGCCAATACCGCCGCACGTCGGGCAGGTCGACGGGGTCGAGCCCTTCTTCGCGCCAGAACCGTCGCAAGGCGTGCAATTGACCAGCGTCGGCACGCGGATACTGACCGTGGTGCCACGCACTGCTTCTTCCAGGTTCAGCTCCAGGGTGTAGCGCAGGTCGCTGCCACGCTGGGCACCACCACGACCACCGCCACGGCCGCCGCCGCCACCGAAGAAGTCACTGAACACATCACCAAAGATGTCAGAGAAGTTGGCGCCACCGAAGCCTGCACCGCCGCCGCCCATGCTTGGGTCGACGCCGGCGTGGCCGTACTGGTCGAACGCCGCGCGCTTGCTGGCGTCAGACAGTACTTCGTAGGCCTCGTTGGCCTCCTTGAACTTGTCTTCCGACTCTTTGTCGCCTGGGTTGCGGTCCGGGTGGAACTTCATCGCCAGGCGGCGATAGGCCTTTTTCAGGTCAGCTTCACTGGCGCCGCGCTCGACACCCAGGACCTCATAATAATCACGCTTGGACATAGGTCATTTGCACCTTGTTGGGCGTTCGGCATCTGCGCCGCGCCATCAGCACCTGCCCAAACACCACGAATGGCCCTGACAGATGCTGTAAAAATTCTCGAATTCCAGATACGCCAACGCGGGAGCAAGCCCCCGCGCGGCGACATCCTACCAGCTCACCGACAACCGCCGGTGAGCTGGCCGACAACATGCAACGATTACTTCTTGTCGTCGCCTTTTACTTCTTCGAACTCGGCGTCAACCACGTCATCGTGCTTGGCTTCCGGCTCGGCCTGCTGCGCGCCGCCCTGAGGCTGTTCGGCCGACTGCTCGGCGTACATCTTCTGGGCAACCGGTGCCGACACCTTGGACAGCTCTTCGACCTTGGCGTCGATCGCGGCCTTGTCGTCGCCTTTTACAGCGGCTTCCAGGGCAACGACGGCAGCTTCGATGGCAGTTTTTTCTTCAGCGGTGACCTTGTCACCTGCATCTGCAACCATCTTGCGGGTCGAGTGAACCAGCGCGTCACCCTGGTTACGGGCACCGGCCAGCTCTTCGAACTTGCGGTCTTCCTCGGCGTTGGCCTCGGCGTCACGCACCATTTTCTCGATTTCTTCGTCGGACAGGCCGGAGTTGGCCTTGATCACGATCGACTGGGTCTTGCCGGTGGCCTTGTCTTTCGCGCCGACGTGCAGGATGCCGTTGGCGTCGATGTCGAAGGTCACTTCGATCTGCGGAACACCACGCGGTGCTGGCGGAATGTCAGCCAGGTCGAACTTGCCCAGCGACTTGTTCTGCGAAGCTTGCTTACGCTCGCCCTGCAGCACGTGAATGGTCACTGCGCCCTGGTTGTCGTCGGCCGTCGAGAACACCTGCGACTTCTTGGTCGGGATGGTGGTGTTTTTCTCGATCAGCGCGGTCATCACGCCACCCATGGTTTCGATACCCAGGGTCAGCGGGCTGACGTCCAGCAGCAGAACGTCTTTAACGTCACCGGCCAGAACGGCACCCTGGATAGCGGCGCCCATGGCGACGGCTTCGTCCGGGTTGACGTCCTTGCGTGCTTCCTTGCCGAAGAAATCAGCAACGGTTTTCTGTACCAGCGGCATACGGGTCTGGCCGCCGACCAGGATCACGTCGTCGATCTTGCTGGCGTCGATGCCAGCGTCTTTCAGCGCGATGCGGCAAGGCTCGATGGTGCGCTGCACCAGCTCTTCTACCAGCGACTCCAGCTTGGCGCGGGAGATCTTCACGTTCAGGTGCTTAGGACCGGTGGCGTCTGCAGTGATGTACGGCAGGTTGACGTCGGTCGACTGAGCGGAAGACAGCTCGATCTTGGCCTTTTCCGCGGCTTCTTTCAGACGCTGCATGGCCAGAGGGTCGCCCTTCAGGTTCATGCCGGACTCTTTCTTGAACTCTTCGACCAGGTAGTCGATCAGCAGCATGTCGAAGTCTTCGCCACCCAGGAAGGTGTCACCGTTGGTCGCCAGTACTTCGAACTGGTGCTCACCGTCGACTTCGGCGATTTCGATGACCGAAACGTCGAAGGTACCGCCACCCAGGTCATAAACGATGACAGTGTGGTCGCCCTTGGCCTTGTCCATGCCGTACGCCAGTGCAGCAGCGGTCGGCTCGTTGATGATGCGTTTGACGTCCAGACCGGCGATGCGGCCGGCGTCTTTGGTAGCCTGGCGCTGGCTGTCGTTGAAGTAGGCCGGAACGGTGATGACCGCTTCGGTGACAGGCTCGCCGAGGTAGTCTTCGGCGGTCTTCTTCATTTTCTTCAGCACTTCGGCGCTGATTTGCGGCGGTGCCATTTTCTGGCCGTTGACTTCAACCCAGGCGTCACCGTTGTCAGCCTTGGCGATCTTGTACGGAACCAGCTGAATGTCTTTTTGCACGACTTGCTCTTCGAAGCGGCGGCCAATCAGGCGCTTCACTGCGAACAGGGTGTTGTGCGGGTTGGTGACAGCCTGGCGCTTGGCCGACTGACCCACCAGGATTTCGCCATCGTTGGCGTACGCCACGATCGAAGGGGTAGTACGCGCACCCTCGGCGTTTTCGATGACTTTGACGTTACCGTTTTCCAGGATGGAGACGCACGAGTTGGTGGTCCCCAGGTCGATACCGATGATTTTACCCATGTTAACTCTCCCGAAACTTGAATTTGGTAGCAGCGACTACTTTGGCCAACTGCGGTAATACTTGAAGGCTTGACACCTAGATGGGGTTGCCCCGGCGGATTTCAAGCCTTTTCGTTGATCGAAGGCTGAGCTGCACTTGGCGCCTTGCTGACCACCACCATGGCGGGGCGCAGCAGGCGGCCGTTGAGCAGGTAGCCTTTCTGGAACACGTTCAACACGCTGTTCGGCTCTACTTCGCCGTTTTCCTGCATGGCCATGGCCTGATGGTGTTCAGGGTTGAACGGCTGGCCGTGCGGGTCGACAGCTTCGAGGTTGTAGCGCTTGAGGGTGTCCTGGAACATCTTCAAGGTCAGCTCGACGCCTTCACGGATCTGCTTGACGTGTTCGTCGTCGGCGCTGGAGTGGGCCAGGGCCAGTTCCAGGCTGTCGATCACCGGCAGCAGGTCGCTGGAGAACTTCTCCAGGGCGAACTTGTGGGCCTTCTCGACATCCTGCTCGGCGCGACGGCGCACGTTCTGCAAATCGGCAACAGCGCGCAGCGACTGATCCTTGGCGGCGGCCAGCTGTTCCTCGAGCTCCAGAACACGGGCGCCGACAGCATCTGCACCGGTTTCTTCGACGTTAAGGTCTTTCTCATTCAGCTGTTCGTCAGCCATTGGGTCTCTCCTGCGCAAATTTCTGGATTACGAGCCAGGCTCGCCTTTGTTGTCGGCTATATGGGGCCGGAAAAACCAGCTTCAAGGGGCAGCGTGGTTTTCCGGGCCACATGAGAATCTCTGAGCGGGCATTGTCAGGGTGGAAAAAAGTACTGTATAAATAACCAGACCTGAACCTTCGGGAGCCGCCCCCATGCTGGTGCACCTGTCCATTCACAACTACGCCATCGTCGAACACCTCGACCTTGAGCTTGCCCGCGGCATGTCCGTCATCACCGGCGAGACCGGCGCAGGCAAATCGATCATGCTCGACGCCCTCGGCCTGGCCCTCGGCGACCGCGCAGACAGCGGCGTGGTGCGCCCCGGTGCAGACAAGGCGGACATCCTCGCCACCTTCGACCTGGCAGACATCCCCGAAGCCAGCACCTGGCTGGCCGAGCGTGACCTGGACAATGACGGCCCGTGCATCCTGCGCCGGGTGATCACCGCCGAAGGCCGCAGCCGTGGCTACATCAATGGCACGCCTTGCCCGCTCAGCGACCTCAAATCGCTTGGCGAACTGCTGATCGACATCCACAGCCAGCACGAGCACCAGTCGCTGCTCAAAACCGACACCCATCGGCGCCTGCTGGACGAATACGCCGGCGCCATCGACCTGGCCCGCCAGGTGCAACTGGCCGCCAAGCGCTGGAACCAGACCCGCCTGGAGCTGGAGCGCCTGTCCAATTCCGGTGACGAGCAACGCGCCCGCCACCAGCTGTTGAGCTATCAGCTCGAGGAGCTGGACAACCTCGGCCTGGGCGAAAACGAGCTGGTACAGCTGGAGCAGGAACATAAGAACCTGACCAACGCCGAAGCCCTGTTCGGCATCTGCCGCCAGGTCATCGACCAGTGCAGCGAGAGCGACTCGGGTAATGTGCTCAGCGCCCTCACCTCCAGCCTCAATCGGCTGGGTGCCGCCACCAATTCACCCAAGGCACTGGGCGAAGCCGCCAACTTGATTGCGAGCGCGCAGATTCAGGTCGAAGAAGCCGTGGGCGAGCTCAACCGCTTCCTCGATCACTTCGACGCCGACCCCATGCGCCTGCAGGCCCTGGAAGAGCGCCTCGACACTATCTACACCCTGGCCCGCAAACACCGCGTGCACCCCACCGAACTGCCGCATCTGCAGCAGCGCTTGATGGAAGAGCTGGAAGGCTTGAACGCCAGCGACGAATCGATCGAGCGCCTGGGCGAAGAGCTGGCCGCCTATGCCCAGCACTATAAAGAGCGGGCTCGCGAGCTGAGCGCCTTGCGCCAGCAGGCCGCGCAACAGTTGGCGGTCGCCGTCGAGCAAGAAGTCCAACGCCTGGGTATGCCGGGTGGTCGCTTCTGCATCGAGCTTACCCCCAACGAAGGCAACGACCTGTCGCCCCACGGCCTCGAGCAGATCGAACTGTTGGTGAGCGCCAACCCCGGCCAGCCACTCAAAGGCCTGGCCAAGGTCGCCTCGGGTGGCGAGCTGTCACGCATCAGCCTGGCGATCCAGGTGATCACTGCACAGACCTCGCGCATCCCGACCCTGGTGTTCGACGAAGTCGACGTCGGCATCGGCGGCCCTACGGCGGAGATCGTCGGCCAACTGCTGCGCCGGCTGGGTGACCGCGGCCAGGTACTGACCGTAACCCACCTGCCGCAGGTCGCGGCACAAGGGCATCACCACCTGTTCGTGCACAAGGTGCGCCACAGCGACACCACCCACACGGCGGTGGCCAGCCTGGGTAAACGCGAACGGGTCGAGGAAGTAGCGCGCATGCTGGGCGGCATCGACCTGACCAAGGAATCCCTGGCACATGCACGCAAGATGGTAGTCAGCGGCAAGGCTTAGTGACTGACCTACACAAAAAGCACAAAGGCGACCCGAAGGTCGCCTTTGCTATTTATAACGATCGAAATCGTTACTTTTTCTTACGCACATAGAGGACCAGGTTGTGGTCCACCAGCTCGTAGCCATGCTCGGCCACGATCTCGCGCTGACGCCGCTCGATTTCAGCATCCATGAACTCGATGACTTCACTGGTCTCCACGTTGACCATGTGGTCGTGGTGACCGCCATCCGCCAGTTCGAAGACCGCATGACCGCCGTCGAAGTTGTGGCGAACCACCAGACCCGCCGCTTCGAACTGGGTCAGCACGCGGTAGACGGTGGCCAGGCCGACGTCCTCACCAGCTTCCATCAAGGCCTTGTAGACATCCTCGGCACTCATGTGACGCTGCTCGGTAGAATCGAGCATCTGAAGGATCTTTACTCGAGGCAGGGTAACCTTGAGACCGGCTTTGCGTAATTCGCTATTTTCAACCATGGTCAGCTTTCTCGCCGATGCTGCTTCGCAGCTTCTCTTAATACGGGTATGATCGGGGTTTACGTTGTCCAGCCAAGATAGTGGAAGTCGCCCACCGATGCAAAACACCAAGCTCTTGCTAACCAGCCTCACCCTAGTGGGACTGCTCGCACTCGCCGGTTGCTCGTTTCCCGGGGTTTACAAAATCGACATCCAGCAGGGCAATGTCGTCACGCAGGACATGATAGACCAATTACGCCCGGGAATGACCCGACGGCAAGTAAGGTTTATCATGGGCAACCCCCTGATTCAGGACACGTTCAACACCAACCGTTGGGACTACCTGTACAGCCTGCAGCCTGGTGGCGGAAAACGCCAGCAAGAGCGCATGAGCATTTTCTTCAACGAAAGCGACCAGTTGGTCAGCCTGTCTGGCGACTTCATGCCAGGTGTGAGCCGCGACCAGGAAATCCTCGGTGGCAGCAGCGACACCACGGTCAGCCCGGCGGCCCAGCCAGAGCAGGCCACGCCGCAGCCTGAAGAGAAACCGGCCAAACCCGGTTCGGTGGAAGAATCCATCCAGCGCGAGATCGACACCATCGAGACCACTCCGGTCCCGACGCCGGCACCGCTGGAAACCTCCCCGCAGTAAGCGCGGCGATCATAAAAAAGCCCGGGCCTTGGCCCGGGCTTTTTTGTGCGCCACTGCTCAGCTATTGAGCTGCTTGGCGCGCTGGCAGAAGGCATCTACCAAGGTGTTGGCGGCCTGGTTGAACAGCGGCCCCAACGTGGCCCGCACCAACGGCCCGGCATAATCGAAGGACAAGTCCAGGCTGATCTTGCAGGCCTTCTCGCCCAGCGGCTTGAACACCCACACACCGTGCAGCTGGGAGAACGGCCCCTCTTCCAGGTTCATTTCGATGGATTGCCCAGGCACCAGCACATTGCGCGTAACGAAATGCTGGCTCATGCCACCTTTGGCAACCTCCAGCTTGGCGCGCATGTGCGTGTCACTGGCCTCGATGACCGTCGATGCCGAGCACCACGGCAGAAATTGCGGGTAGCTGGCCACGTCATTGACCAGATCGTAAAGCGCCTGGGCGGGATACGGCAGCAGGGCGGAGCGTTGAATATGGGTAGTCATCCAGGCGTCACTTCCAAGGCTGGGTGGCGGCGCTTCGCAGCGTGCCAAAAGCAGGTTCTGTACCTACGACAGGGCCTGTATTGTCCGGTATTCATTGCAGTGGCTCAAGCACACCGAAATCCCATAGCCGACCACGCATCGAGTTGCCTATAATGCCGCCCCTATGGCTAAACAAAAGAAACATCCGACCGGGACCATCGCGCAAAACAAGAAAGCGCGACACGATTACTTCATCGAACACAAGTTCGAGGCCGGGCTGGTCCTGTCCGGTTGGGAAGTAAAGAGCCTGCGGGCCGGCAAGGCGCACCTGACCGACAGCTACGTGCTGCTCAAGGATGGCGAAGCCTGGCTGTTCGGCAGCCACATCACCCCGCTGACCACGGCCAGCACCCACGTCATCGCCGACCCTATCCGCTCACGCAAGCTGCTGCTGAACAAGCGCGAGCTCGAGCGGGTGGAAGCGGCTGTGGCGCAGAAAGGCTACACCTGTGTGGCCTTGGCGCTGTACTGGAGCAAGCACCTGATCAAGTGCGAGATCGCGCTTGGCAAGGGCAAGAAGGAATTCGACAAGCGCGACACCGTGCGCGAACGCGATTCCAACCGCGAGCTGCAGCGTGCCGTGCGTAACAAGGGCAAGGAAGACTAGATCTTCTTTAGCCTGTTCGGGCCTCTTCGTGCGCCTCCTCCAGCACCTCCTGCACATACAAAATGTGCCGACTGGAAACCTCCCGCGCCTCCTCCGCCCTGCCCTCGACAATCGCCAGGTACAGCTCCCGGTGCTGACTGATCAGCATGTCCCGCGTTTCAGTCCGCTGCTGGTACATGCCACCGATATTGGTCACCACGTTCCGCTTTAGCAGGTCGAACAAACCGCGGATGGTATGCAGCAAGACCGCGTTATGGCTGGCCTCGGCTATCGCCAGGTGGAAGCGCGCGTCAGCGGCACCCTCCTCTGCCCGGGTCACTTCGTCAACGCGGGTGTAGCAGTCCTGCAGCGTGTCAAAAGCCTCTTTCAGCCGTGCACGGTCAGGCTCGGTGGCGCGCTGGGCCGCGTAATACGCGCAGGATGCCTCGAGGGTATGGCGAAATTCGAGCAGGTCGCGCTGCGCTTCAGGGCTGTGCTCAAGCAGCTGCAACAGTGGGTCGCTGAACGTCGACCCCAGCGATTCAGCGACAAAGTTGCCACCGCCCTGGCGGCTAATCAGCAGCCCCTTGGCCACCAGCTTCTGAATCGCCTCACGCAGTGACGGGCGCGACACACCGAACTGTTCGGCCAGAACGCGCTCAGCCGGCAAGCGCTGGCCCGAGGTCAGCGTGCCTTCGAGAATCATCCCCTCCAACCGATCGACGATGTCGTCGGACAGGCGCCGTTGGCGGACCTGATCAAAAACCATCACATGCTCTCCACAAACCCCCGGCAAATTTCAGGGGGCCCTATTCTCGCCGATCCGCGCCGCGCACACACCCATCACCCTGGGTTTTTCCAAGGCCATCAGACGCCCACTCATCGGCACGCGACCAAAGTTTTGTGTCGGACAAATTGACACACCCACGACAGCGCTTTTAACCTAGCGCCCAGACATTGTAAATTGGTCTTACCAATTATCCAATGCCAGTGCTGACCAACAACAATTAGGGGTCACCCCATATGCAAACCTGGCAACAACTCTATAGCCCGCTTGGTAGTCTTGGCCTGTCCGCACTGGCGGCGGTCATCCCTATCGTGTTCTTCTTCCTCGCCCTCGCCGTGTTCCGCCTCAAAGGCCACGTCGCCGGCAGCATCACCCTCGCGCTGTCGATCCTGGTGGCGATCTTCGCCTTCCAGATGCCTGTCGACATGGCCTTCGCCGCCGCGGGTTATGGCTTCCTCTACGGCCTCTGGCCGATTGCCTGGATCATCGTTGCCGCGGTGTTCCTGTACAAACTCACGGTCAAGAGCGGCCAGTTCGAAGTGATCCGCAGCTCGGTGCTGTCGATCACCGACGACCAGCGCCTGCAAGTGCTGCTGATCGGCTTCTGCTTCGGTGCCTTCCTCGAAGGCGCGGCCGGCTTCGGCGCCCCGGTGGCCATCACTGCCGCACTGCTGGTGGGCCTGGGCTTCAACCCGCTGTACGCCGCCGGCCTGTGCCTGATCGCCAACACCGCGCCGGTCGCCTTCGGCGCGCTGGGCATCCCGATCATCGTGGCCGGCCAGGTCACCGGCATCGACGCCTTCCACATTGGCGCCATGACCGGCCGCCAACTGCCGCTGCTGTCGCTGTTCGTGCCGTTCTGGCTGGTGTTCATGATGGACGGCCTGCGCGGCGTGAAAGAAACCTGGCCCGCCGCCCTGGTCGCCGGCCTGAGCTTCGCCGTTACCCAGTACTTCACCTCGAACTTCATCGGCCCAGAGCTGCCGGACATCACCTCGGCCCTGGCCAGCCTGATCTGCCTGACCCTGTTCCTCAAAGTCTGGCAGCCCAAGCGTTCGTTCGCACAAGCCAAAGGCAGCGTCGGCGCCGCCGTCGTGCAATCCGGCGGCAGCCAGCCAAGCCCTTACAGCTTCGGCGAGATCTTCAAGGCCTGGTCACCGTTCCTGATCCTCACCGTGCTGGTCACCATCTGGACTTTGAAGCCATTCAAGGCCGCATTCGCGCCAGGCGGTGCGATGTACAACTTCGTGTTCAACTTCGCCATCCCGCACCTTGACCAACTGGTGATCAAGACCGCGCCGATCGTTGCCGCGCCGACCGCCATGCCAGCGGTGTTCAAGCTCGACCCGATCTCCGCCACCGGCACCGCGATCTTCCTCTCGGCGCTGATCTCCATGGCGGTGCTCAAGATCAACTTCAAAACTGGTCTGACCACTTTAAAAGAGACGTTCTGGGAACTGCGCTGGCCCATCCTGTCGATCGGCATGGTGCTGGCCTTCGCCTTCGTCACCAACTACTCGGGCATGTCCTCGACCATGGCCCTGGTCCTGGCCGGCACCGGCGCCGCGTTCCCGTTCTTCTCGCCGTTCCTCGGCTGGCTGGGCGTGTTCCTGACAGGCTCGGACACCTCGTCCAACGCCCTGTTCAGCTCGCTGCAAGCCACCACCGCACACCAGATCGGGGTCAACGACACCCTGCTGGTGGCCGCCAACACCAGCGGCGGCGTGACCGGCAAGATGATCTCGCCACAATCCATTGCCGTGGCCTGCGCCGCCACCGGCCTGGTAGGCAAGGAATCCGACCTGTTCCGCTTCACCGTCAAGCACAGCCTGTTCTTCGCCACCATCGTGGGCCTGATCACCCTGATCCAGGCTTACTGGCTGACCGGCATGCTGGTTCATCACTAAAGTGAAAGGGGCCGGGCGCCACGCTGCGCCCGGCATTCCCCTCAAGCAACGCTGCGAGAATCCATGATCATTTCCGCCTCTACCGACTATCGCGCCGCGGCCCAACGCAAGCTGCCCCCCTTCCTCTTCCACTACGCCGACGGCGGCGCCTACGCCGAGCACACGTTGCGCCACAACGTCTCGGACCTGGCCAGCATCGCCCTGCGCCAGCGCGTGTTGAAGAACATGTCCGAGCTCAGCCTGGAAACCCAGCTGTTAGACGAAACCCTGAGCATGCCCGTGGCCCTGGCCCCGGTCGGCCTGACCGGCATGTACGCCCGCCGTGGCGAAGTCCAGGCCGCACGCGCCGCCGCAGCCCATGGCATCCCGTTCACAATGTCGACGGTGTCGGTGTGCCCGATCGAGGAAGTCGCCCCGGCCATCAACCGGCCGATGTGGTTCCAGCTGTACGTGCTCAAGGACCGCGGCTTCATGCGCAATGCGCTGGAGCGGGCCAAGGCGGCCGGGGTCAAGACCCTGGTGTTCACCGTCGACATGCCCGTACCCGGCGCCCGCTACCGCGACGCCCACTCCGGCATGAGCGGCAAAAACGGGCCGATGCGCCGCGTGCTACAAGCCATGACTCACCCTGAATGGGCGTGGGACGTCGGCGTGATGGGCCGCCCGCACGACCTCGGCAACATCTCCAAATACCGTGGCAACCCCACGGGCCTGGCCGACTACATCGGCTGGCTGGGCAACAACTTCGACCCGTCGATCTCCTGGAAAGACCTGGAGTGGATCCGCGACTTCTGGGAAGGCCCGATGATCATCAAGGGCATCCTGGATGCCGACGATGCCCGCGACGCGGTCAAGTTCGGTGCCGACGGCATCGTCGTGTCCAACCACGGCGGCCGCCAGCTCGACGGCGTGTTGTCCAGCGCCCGCGCCCTGCCGGCGATTGCCGACGCGGTGAAAGGCGACCTGAAGATCCTCGCCGACTCCGGCATCCGCAGCGGCCTCGACGTGGTGCGCATGATCGCCATGGGCGCCGACACCGTGCTGATCGGCCGCGCCTTCCTGTGGGCCCTCGCCGTGCATGGCGAAGCCGGGGTGAAGAACCTGCTCGAACTGTTCGAGAAGGAAATGCGCGTGGCCATGGTACTGACCGGTGCCAAGTCGATCAGCGAAATCACCCGCGACTCGCTGGTCCGCGAACTGGGCGCCTGAACGCGCCCCCACGAAACACCGCCTGATTGACCGGGGCACGCGGCGCACCAGACGCCGTGGCCCCGCGAGGAGATTGCATGAGCCTGCCCGCTGCGTTCCTGCGTGATGTCGAGCGCCTGATACCTGCCGAACGCCGTTTCGATGACCCGACCTCCACCCTGGCCTTTGGCACCGATGCCAGCTTCTATCGGCTGATCCCCAAGCTGGTGGTGCGCGTCGAGTCTGAAGACGAAGTGGTCGGCCTGCTGCAGCTGGCCCAGCGCGAGCGCGTGCCGGTGACCTTCCGCGCCGCCGGCACCAGCCTTTCTGGGCAGGCCATCAGCGACTCGGTACTGATTGTGCTCGGCGACAACTGGAACGGCCGCGAGATCCGCGGCCAGGGTGAGCAGATCCGCCTGCAGCCCGGCGTCATCGGCGCCCAGGCCAATGCCTGGCTGGCCCCCTACGGCCGCAAAATCGGCCCAGACCCCGCCTCGATCAACGCCAGCAAAATCGGCGGCATCGTCGCCAACAACGCCAGCGGCATGTGCTGCGGCACTGCGCAAAATACCTATCACACCCTGGCCGGCCTGCGCTTGGTACTGGCCGACGGCACCCGCCTGGACAGCGAAGACCCGGCCAGCGTCGCGGCCTTCGAGCACAGCCATGCCGACCTGCTGGAAGCCCTGGCCCGCCTGGGCCGCGAAACCCGCGCCAACACCGAACTGGCAGACCGCATCCGCCACAAGTACCGGCTGAAGAACACCACCGGCCTGTCGCTCAATGCGCTGGTGGACTACGACCAGCCACTCGATATCCTGCAGCACTTGCTGGTTGGGTCTGAAGGCACGCTGGGCTTCATCAGCGCCGTCACCTACGACACCGTGCCAGACCACCCACACAAGGCCAGCGCCTTGCTGGTGTTCCCCAGCGTCGAGAGCTGCTGCCGCGCGGTAACCGTGCTCAAGCGCCAGCCCGTTTCTGCCGTCGAACTGCTCGACCGCCGCAGCCTGCGCTCGGTGCAAAACATGCCCGGCATGCCCCTGTGGGTAAAAGGCCTGTCAGACAATGCCTGCGCGCTGCTGATCGAATCCCGCGCCGCCAGCCAGACGCTGCTGCACGAACAACTGCACCACGTGATGGCGTCGATTGCCGACTACCCCCTGGAGCAAAAGGTCGAGTTCAGCGAAGACCCAGCGGTGTACAACCAGCTGTGGAAAATCCGCAAAGACACCTTCCCCGCCGTCGGCGCTGTGCGCCAGACCGGCACCACAGTGATCATCGAAGACGTCACCTTCCCCGTCGAGCAACTGGCCGAGGGCGTCAACCGCCTGATCCAGCTGTTCGACAAGCACCACTATGACGAGGCGATCATTTTCGGCCATGCCCTGGAGGGCAACCTGCACTTCGTCTTCACCCAAGGCTTCAACAGCCCCGAAGAAGTCGCGCGTTACCAAGCCTTCATGGACGACGTGGCACAGCTGGTGGCCGTGGAGTTCGGTGGCTCGCTGAAGGCCGAGCACGGCACCGGGCGCAACATGGCGCCGTTCGTGGAACTGGAGTGGGGCCATGACGCCTACCAGTTGATGTGGGCACTCAAACGCCTGCTCGACCCCAACGGCATCCTCAACCCCGACGTGGTGTTGAGCACCGATCCGGACATCCACCTGAAAAACCTCAAGCCCCTGCCGGCTGCCGACGAAATCGTCGACAAGTGCATCGAGTGCGGCTTCTGCGAACCCGTGTGCCCCTCCAAAGGCCTGACCCTCAGCCCACGCCAGCGCATCGTCATGTGGCGTGATATCCAGGCCAAGAAACGCGCCGGCCTCGATACCCGCGCACTGCTCAAGACTTACCAATACCAAGGCCTCGACACCTGCGCCGCCACCGGCCTGTGCGCCCAGCGCTGCCCGGTCGGCATCAACACCGGCGAGCTGGTGAAGAAGCTGCGCAGCCAGGCCGCCGAGCACGAGAAAACCGCCGACTGGCTGGCCGACCATTTCCACACGGCCTTGAATGGCGCCCGCCTCACCCTCACCGCCGCCAACACCGCCCGCAAGCTGCTCGGCGCCCCACGCCTAAGCCGCCTGACCGCATCGCTGAGCAACGCCAGCAACGGCCGACTGCCCCAGTGGACGCCCGCCATGCCCCAGCCGCTGCGCGCCATCGACTTCGGCCCAGCGAGCAACGACGCCCGCCCCCGCGTCGTGTACTTGGCCGCCTGCGTCTCGCGCGTGATGGGCCCCGCCTATGCCGACCGCGAACAAAGCTCGCTGCTGGACAAGACCCGCGCCCTGCTGGAAAAAGCCGGTTACCAAGTCGTGTTCCCCGACAACGCCGACAGCCTCTGCTGCGGCCAGCCGTTCGCCTCCAAAGGTTACCCAGAGCAGGCCGAGCACAAACGCCAGGAACTGATCAACGCCCTGCTGCACGCCAGCCGCGGCGGCCTCGACCCGATCTACTGCGACACCAGCCCGTGCACCCTGCGCCTGGTGCAAGACCTGGGCGACACCCGCCTGGACCTGTATGACCCCGTGCGCTTCATCCGCACCCACCTGCTGGACAAACTGGAGTTCACCCCCCAAGACGAGCCGGTGGCCGTGCACGTGACCTGTAGCACCCAGCACCTGGGCGAAAGCCAAGCGCTGATCGACCTGGCGCGGCGTTGCAGCAACCAGGTGGTGATCCCGGAAGGTATTCACTGCTGCGGGTTTGCCGGTGATAAAGGCTTCACCACGCCAGAGCTCAATGCCCACGCGCTGCGCAGCCTGAAGGATGCGGTGCAGTATTGCAGCGAAGGCATTTCCACCAGCCGCACCTGCGAAATCGGGTTGTCGAGCCACAGCGGCATCGACTACCACGGCCTGGTGTACCTGGTAGACCGCGTCACCCGACCGCGCACAATCTAAAAGCGGGTGCGGCCATTGTAGAAGGGGGCTGCTGCGCAGCCCATCGCAGGCAAGCCAGCTCCTACAGGGCTGTGCAGCTCTCAAGACCGGTGCTATCCATGTGGGAGCTGGCTTGCCTGCGATGGGTCGCGCAGCGACCCCAATGGCCTCAACTAACTAACATCATGGCTCGCGCGCCAGCCAACGCCCCGCTCATTACCTCTACCTCAGGGCTAACACTGACCTTGAAAGCTACACGCCCCCCTGTAGGAGCTGGCTTGCCTGCGATGGGTCGCACAGCGACCCCACTGGCCTCAACTGACTAACATCATGGCTCGCGCCCCAACACCAGCTCAGCCAACGCCCTACTCATCTGCACGTTATGCACCGAATTCACCAGCATGCCGATCCCCGGCTCACCGGCATTACCGCAAATGTATTCGTCCAACGTGTCTTCAATCCCGCGCATCAACTGAATGGCGTACAGCAACGCCTCCGGTGAAGGGACCTTGTTGTCGATGGTATAGAACGAACGTGGCGACGTTTGGCTAGGTGGATCAGGAACAATCTTCTTCATGGTGATTTCTCCGAGCTCATAAACGGAGCCGTCACCCTCTTTCCTCTCACAGACAGAAGGCGGCAGCCGAACGCGGGGTGAGAGACCGGCGAACATCGGGATTCCGGCCAGGCCGAAGCCTGCCCACGAACGGCTGCCATAACAAAGGCACGATGTAATCGCCGGGCTCTCACACCCGGTCGCCAAACCTCAGCGACCCAGGGAAACTAGCCCCAACGCCCATCATCGACAACAGAGAAACCGCTGCAGCGCCAGTAGGATAATTCCCAAACCCATCCACCACGAAGCATTTAGTTTCAAGTTCAGAATCCCCCTACAGCCGCATCATATCGCCCTGCCAGCATCCCGATTGAACCCATGCCAAATCTGCGCAGTCCACTTAACAGGCCCACCTTCCAGAGGCCTTAGAAGGAGACACCCATGAAAGGTACCGCGCTATCGGCCCTGTTCGCGGCCGCCACCTTGTTGGCATCGCCGGTGTTTGCCGCCGACGACCTCTGCACCACCAACCTGCAAAAGATCGATGACAGCATGGCCACCGCCGGCGCCACCTCCGAAGGCCTGGACAAAGCCCTGACCGAGCACGTCGACAAAGCCAAGGCCGCGCAGGCCTCGGGCGACACCAAAGAATGCATCGCCATCACCAGCAAAGTGCTGGAGCGCCTGGAAAAAACCGAGAAAGGCAGCGGCAGCGGTACGTGACCCCATTTGCGGGCGACCGGACCAGCTGTCGACGTCGCCCGCGCAATGGCGTATACTCGCCTCACGTGCCGTAAGGTGCGTTAGCTAGAGCTAGTGTGGGGCCGATTAGGATTCGACGCCGGTAGCGAAACTCTAGGTGCATGCCGAGTTGGTAACAGAACTCGTAAATCCACTGTTGCAACTTTCTATAGTTGCCAATGACGAAAACTACGAGGGTTACGCTCTCGCTGCGTAAGCAGCTGAGCCCGCTCTCCTGGTAGCTTCGGCTCCAGCAATCATCAGGGGATGCCTGTAAACCCGAAATGATTGTCATACAGAACAGGATCGTCGTGTAGCACGTTGGGGGCAAAGCGACTAAAACTTACCCAACTCATCCAAAGCACCCTGCCCGTCGGGCGGCTGCGGATTAAATCAGTAGACACGGCTAAGCATGTAGTACCGACAGCGGAGTACTGGCGGACGGGGGTTCAAATCCCCCCGGCTCCACCAAATGATCAAAAAAAGACGTCCACGGACGTCTTTTTTTATGCCTGCGATCCAGTAAAAACGCGGCCTCCAGCGCTTTTGCGGTCTTTTGAGAGTTTTTGAGTTCCAGCCGTTCGGGTATTCCAGACGGTATTCCACCTCATCCGGTGCTAATCTTTGGAATACCGAATCAGTGCCTGAGGAGAATCTCATGCCTGCTCAAAACCTCCGTCTCTCCGATCGACAGCTCAAGGGAGTCAAACCCGCGTCCAAGGATTACGTCCTCACGGACGGTCACGGTTTGCAGGTCGCGTACGCAGCAACGGCTCGTTGCTGTGGAATTTCAACTACCGCGAACCGGTGACCAAAAAGCGCATCAACATCGGCTTCGGGACCTATCCCGAACTGTCACTGGCGAACGCACGAAAGAAGGCAGTCGAAGCGCGCGAGCTGCTCGCCCAAGGCATTGATCCGAAGGTGCAGCGCAATACGTTGAATGAAGCCAAGCGCGCAGAAACGGAACACACCTTCGAGAACGTGGCCACCGCCGGGTTCGAGCTCAAAAAAGACTCGGTCACCCCGGCCTACGCCGAGGACATTTGGCGGTCGCTCACGCTGCATGTATTCCCCGACTTGAGAACGACACCACTCGCAAAAATCACCGCGCCGATGGTGATCGCGTTGCTCCGCCCCATCGAGGCGAAAGGCAGCCTGGAGACAGTCAAGCGTCTCAGCCAGCGGCTAAACGAGATCATGACCTACGGCGTAAACTCTGGCCTGATCTTCGCCAACCCGCTCAGTGGGATCAGGGCAGTATTCAAGAAACCCAAGAAAGAGAACATGGCTGCGCTTCCGCCCGAAGAGCTCCCCGAGCTCATGCTGGAGATTGCGAACGCCAGCCTCAAACGCACTACCCGCTGCCTGATCGAATGGCAGTTACACACGATGACTCGCCCCGCCGAGGCGGCGACTACTCGCTGGGCAGACATCGACTTTGAAAGGCGTGTTGAAAGGCGTGTCTGGACTATCCCACCGGAGCGGATGAAGAAGCGCCGCCCACACAGCATCCCGTTGAGTGATCACGCTGTCGCACTGCTGGTGTCACTGAAGGCTCACAGCGGCCATCGCGAATACGTCTTTCCGGCCGATAGAAATCCGCGCACCCACGCCAATAGTCAGACTGCCAACTTGGCGTTGAAACGTATGGGGTTCCAGGATCGGTTGGTCAGCCACGGCATGCGCTCGATGGCCAGCACCATCTTGAATGAACATGGCTGGGATCCGGAACTCATTGAGGTCGCACTGGCGCATGTCGACAAGGATGAGGTGCGCAGCGCCTACAACCGAGCCGACTACATCGAGCGCCGGCGTCCGATGATGGCTTGGTGGAGTGAATACATCCAGAAGGCCGCCACCAGCAGTCTGCTCGCCTCTGCATACGGCCAAGTCAGAGACAAGAACGTGGTGCCGATCCACTAGCTCCGTACAGCGCAAGAATGGCAGCAGCAACATTTGAGCGCTCAAGATTCGGGGGAGGCAGCCTCCCTTATCCGCTTTTGAACACGGGTCCATCCAAACAGGGCTGCAAAGCCGCCCTGTTTGGATGGACCTCACTTTGAAGAGCTATAAGCCACGAAGTTGTCCGGGATTTAACAGGGAATTCCACCGATGGATAACCGCTTTTCAAGTCCCCAAGAGCGCTGAATTTCGTCCCTTGACCGGGTTTATCCACAGGCGTAGAACTGGCCGTGCAAACGCTGTCGATGATAGCACCCCAGGTGACCCGAACCTTAAAGGTCACGCCGCTCTCGCGGTGGTTCTCCCCAAGGGCGATTAGCATTCGGCAGCTCGCCCGGTCACTACCCATGTGATGGATGCTCTATACACATATAGCGCTCGTGCGCCAGATACACCGTACCTCGCTGCCCTGCAGCAACCTATCCGCTTGGCCGAATATTGCGCCAACCTGTGCCCGTCTCTTTCCGTGGAAAGAGACGGGCACTCCTACCACTGCTGCAGCCCTTATCGCACATGGCTTTGCGGCATTCCTCCTCGTGACAATCGGCGTGACAAACGCCGATGTCACCAGCAACAGCCATGCAGATGATGGTGCCGCAGACCAGGGAATGGACTGCACCTGACTGACAGTCAGGCATGCCCCAGTCATCGCGTTGCTGCGTTCACCTGGCTCAGGATCTTCAGGCGCTGCTTTAGTCAGCCAGCGCTGCCTCCACCCGCCCATCGGCAACGGTGTTTGGGAGGCCAGATCATGAGATGCCCTTGCTCCCGGATGTAAGGAGCCGCCAGTCCCGCGTAGTGGACATTCCCCACAGGCCGCAGGGGCCTTGATCCCTGATAACACTCAACATTCTTGGCGGGATGACGTGGGGCGAAGATCGTAGACCAGGCAATGAGGTGATTCGACATGGCATTGGTGGGTAGACGCGATGGCCGTAATTTCGGCTACGGCAGGCAACTGAGCTATGCAGGGCCGCAGGCGTTGAAAGACATGTTCGGCGGCGGCCACTACGGCACGGTGAAGGCACACTGTGATCGGTGGCAGGCATTCGTCAGATGGTGCCGCTCCGAACAAGGGCCCGGTATCAATGATGCGCGGCACATTGATCGAAAGGTGTTGGCCGACTATGCGGCCTATCTGCGTGACTTGGTTGAGCGCGGTGATCTCGCCGTCAGCACCGCACAAAATCGGCTATCCAGTGTTAACAGGACCATGGCAGCGCTTCGCGGTGATCAGTGCGTGAAATTGTCCAGCCCGAGCAAGGCTCTGGGCATGCAGCGCACAGTGGTTCGCCAATCGGTGCCGCAAGGCCAAGACCGCGAACAGGTTAAGCAGATCGTCGATGCGCTTTGCCGCCATCATCAGCTGCGGGCTGCCGCGATTGTTCTGTTGGCGCGAGCCACAGGCATCCGCTTGCGTGAGGCCATCTTGGCTGACCTTCCACGGTTAAGCCGTGAGGCTAGCAATCTAGGTAGGATTAACATCCAGGATGGCGCCAAAGGCGGCCGCGCCGGCGCCTCGGCGCCCCGTTGGATTGCGGTGGAGACCATGTTCGAAGTGCACTTGAGTTTGCACGGCAGGTGTCGCCTGCGGGTAGCCGCAATCTGATTGCGCCACACGAAAGCTACCTGAATCTTCTGCAAGAAAGCATCCGCCCGGCGCGGGACATCCTGCAAACACACAACCTCAAAGGTTTCCATGAGTTACGAGCGGCCTACGCATGTGAGCGCTATGAGCAAATCACCCAACACCGCGCGCCTATCAACGGTGGCCACTTTTGCCAGGTAGGTAGGAAGCTTGATCGTGAGGCCCGGAGGCAGATCAGCTATGAGCTGGGGCACGGTCGGATTGATGTTGTAGCTGCTTACATTGGAGGGTGCGCATGAGTAGGCCATTCGATATGGAGTTGTTCCTAGCTGCTGTGTTGAGCGGCTCGCACGCAACCCGGCAACGTCATGTACGCCAGGCGAAAATCATCCAGGCTGAAATCGCAGAGCGCTGGCAACGAGAAACGCCTTGGGCTTGGCAGAGAAAGCACGTAGCTTGGTTCCTCAAACATCGAATTAGCCAGCACAGTGAGGCAACCCGGTATTACTACGGACTGACGATCCGGCTCCTTGCTCGACGTCTAAAGAAGTCATGGGCTTTCAATCCATGAAAGAGAATTGGTCCCCAAAATTGGCACCTAAAGCAATCAACCCAGAACAGACACCTAGCCCATAGGCAGATGCGCACCAGAAGGTGATCTCAATTGGGTAAAAGCGGACCCGGTTCGTTATCTATGCACTATTAGGATGAACCGAAAGCAATAAATTGATAACTTCCTATCCCCTGATGGAAATCCACCGACCTGGACACAAATTGGTCACGATTTCCGCATCTGGAATGTAGTTTGCATAAGACTGGGAGCTTCTTAGTGGAAATCACATTAGGCCAAATTTGCAGCTTGCAGCCCAAGTATACGTCATCCAACACACCCGACATGCAAGAGCGGGGGCATCTCATTCGGTCAGTACTTGCGGGGGAGTTGCGCAGCCGTTTACCTTCTCTACGGAAGGCATTCGATAGCGTTTTCGATGATCTTGCTGTTGAAGGCTCGGATGGTATCGGGCGAAAGACGGAAGCTCCGTGGGTACGCATATTCTCTAAGGCAATGTCCCCTACCCCTAGAGAAGGTTTCTATCTGGTAATTCACTTTGCAGCAGACGGCTCCGCTGTTTTTATTACCGTAGGGTGTGGAAGCACTATCTGGCGCGGAGGTGATCTCCGGCCGGTATCTGATGATGAACTTAAGACACGAACCTCATGGGCTAGACTTATCGTTCAGCAGAAATGGAAGTCGCTAATCCCTTTTGATGACAAAATTTTTCTGGGTGCCAAAGCACAACTTCCGCGAACATTTGAGAAGGCCACGGGATTCGCCAAGCGCATTGCCGCCTCAGAATTAAATACTACCGATCTTGACCTACTATTATTCAGAGCTGCGGAACGTCTAAACGAAATTTATCTTGCTCAAATTGAACAACGAGACCTATCTCCTGGCGACCAAAGCGCCGACGAGATTTCTATAATCGCCAAGCCATTAAGAAACAGAGCAGGAAAGCAAGGCCGAGGACTGACAGCAAAGGAGCGACAGGTAATTGAGCGGCATGCTATGACACTGGCAATAAAACACCTGTCAATAAATGGATATGAATCTCAAGACACTTCAGCAACTAAGTCATTTGATATACTAGCCAAGAGAGCTGGCGAGGAGCTTTTAGTCGAGGTTAAAGGTACGACCAGTGACTTCTGTGATTCGGTGCTAATGACCAAAAATGAAGTAAACCTCCATCGAGCGCATAAGGGATCAACCGGCCTAATTATCGTTTCAAAAATTAGACTTTCTCGCGATAACGGAGAACCAACAGCTACTGGCGGCGAGATTGAGGCTTTACTCGGCTGGGATATCGATGAGTGGACTTCTGACCCAATAGCTTTTCAGGTATCACGAAAATCCAACGGCTCAATCGCCCGAAATCAAACTCGAACACCCAGATAATAATTCAACACCCTAACAGAGCAAGGCTGCAATTTTACTCAGCAAATAAACACAACTGATCATCTTAAATGATCATAGTAAACAGCGGCATCAAGAATAATCCCAGAGCCACGGTTTCCACCGGAATCTCATCTGACTAGACAATGACACAAGGATAAGTCAATTGAGTAAAAGAAGCGTATGAGGCCACTTGCTAAGGGAACATCAATTAATCGGCATCAAATCAAAGTTAAAATCCACTTCACCCCATAAAAAAGGGGATAGATTTATCTGCGACTCGTTCACGTCCAGAAATTAAACCTGTCTCCTTTTCGACCTCTGCCAAAAGCGGACGGTGACACAGTAAACAGATCCACCCTAAAAAAAGCTACCCTGCCTATTTGACCATAGGCAGGGCACGCATGATCAGGTTATATTCGACACGATGTCATCGATAATGGAAACACTCGGCGATGCATCCAAATACTCCTGATATGCTCTCCGCGCATTCACGATCATTCCCTCGTAAGTGAACGATTGCATTTGGTTTACCCTTAGAATTTCCAGAACATCTCCGTCGCTGGTCCTAGGGAGTTCGCCGGTCACAAATACAACATCGATGGCTGGTTTGCGGCCACTCAGACCTCCAATATCGCTATGCTTGCGGAGATATTCCGTAACCGCACCTCGATATTTCCGTCCTTGCTTCGTAAGGTCATCTACATCTACCGATCTTTTGTCAGGTTTCTTCAGCTCCACAATTACGTGGCGCCCTGTCGAAGTTCTGTAGGCGATATCAATCCGTGCACCGGTAGGATTATCAGGCGCAATGTTTTTCAACTCTTTGGTGAGAGTCTGCTCCATAACCTTACTTTCACCTACCGGCCCCCATGTCGGATCAAGTAGCCACAAGTGGTCGAACAAATAGTTCTGAGCAACCTTCTCAAGCGCATCTGTATTAGCAATTTCTTTTTCGAATTTTTCAATCACCTGCAATCTGGAGCGGGTGATTTCGTGATAATGGGTCGCTTCAACGCTATCGAGATTCAGAAACAGCCTCTGAAACTCGACGGATAATACATCGGTGACTTTTTCGAGTTTGTCCAGCTGCTTCCGGATTCGTAATTTTTCAAAGCCAACAATCGCACTACGTACCAAGTCTCGCTTGATGTCCTTGTTCTTGGTGTCATCATTCGAGTGCTCAGCCGACAGGATGGGGGTGATCAATTTCTGAGCTAGCTTCCTATCTCGGCCGTCCGTCAAAGAGGCGTACCATTTTTCCAGCGCCAGCTTGGTGCGCTCATCGTCGCTATCGACATTCTGCTGGCGTCTCCAGTCATCCCACTGGTCCGCAATATCGTCAAGAGCATTCTTCAACCACGCACGGACAGCGCTTACCAGAGGATCTCCGGTTTTCACCGATTCCCTGTTTGCCGTTGCCCGGTCAGTTCCATCCCTATCGAGAAAGTCCGCATGAATCTCACCAACGATATAGCTGTTAAACACCTTGGCATTGCCGATGTCCTTCAGCATATCCTCTTGGAATACCCGGCCATTGGCGAACAGTGAGATCTGATTGATGTTGTCATCTGTCTTTTTCAGGCTCTTCGGCTTCGCGACAGTGGCGATGAAGCCTCGGAGGTTATAGGCATGGTTTTCGACGACTACGACTTTGTTTATGCGCTTTATACACTCCTGGCCATCTTCGTCGGTCGCAAGATTCTTGAGTAGAGGCTTTTGCTCTGACCTGGTTTCATCCTCCAAATCCCACCAGAACTGGACGTCTGCATGATACCCGCGATCTTGGGTCGTGATTTCATGTCCATCAATTATCACTTTAAATTTATGGATATCTCCCAGCACACTGAAACGCCTCGCTATGCGGGGCCGGAGAAAGCTCTCCGTTTTATCAGTTCCCGCCGTTAGCTTCGAAAGAACGATGCGTGTTCCGGTCTTGTCTCCCCAGTCATATTCTGTGTCCAGCTTTTCGAGAGAATATTTCTTGGCTGACTGAATGTCTTTCCTGAGTTGTTCGACGTTGATTCGAGCGGAGACAGGTGGCCCCCCGGCTTTCTTTGACCAAATGTCGATTTGGTCCGCTAGAGAGAACATCGCCAGTTTCCCAATTCCCTTCCGGCCCATCACCGGGCGGTCAAGAGTGTCGCTTTTATTGCCTTTCGGTTGGTCTCTGCGGGCATACCCGACACGAAGGAATCGGGCCTGCAGCTCTCCGTGCCCCATCCCGTGGCCATCGTCTTGAACGATAATCTTGTCTTGTTGAATGTCTACCGTAACGGTATGGGCGTCGGCGTCCCATGCGTTGGCGACGATCTCGGTGACTACGGCGGGCGTGCTGCTGTATAGACCTATCCCCAGGTGATTCAACACGTTGAGGTCGATTTCCAAAAATAACTCCTGATCCTCAACCGCTTCGACTATTGCATCCATTGCTGTTTTTCCCTGTTGTGTTCGTTTGGCTTTGGCTGCATGGTTACACAAGTGGATCCGCAATTCAGCAGCGAAGAGCCACTATGAACCAGTTCACGGCGTCCGATCGGATGCGTTTGATCAAGCGGGAGCACACGCAGCCAGAATTGGTCGTGAGGCGCCTGCTCCATAGCATGGGGCTTCGATTCCGTCTGCATTCGAAGTCTCTGCCTGGCAGTCCAGACGTCGTCCTTCCTAAGCGAAGGACGGTGGTTTTCGTCCACGGATGTTATTGGCACCGGCATCCGGGGTGTCGTTACGCCTCGACGCCGAAAACACGCCAAGATTTCTGGCTACCGAAATTTGCATCGAATGTGGAGCGAGACAATAGGAAAGCCGAACAACTGCGCGAGTTGGGCTGGCGAGTTGTCGTCGTTTGGGAGTGTGAGACCAAGGACGTGATGTCCTTGGATGCTCGACTCAGGAAGGTGTTTTTAGTCGCTCCAGCTCATCAAGGTGACGCTGGATGCTCAGGCCAATGATTTCGCCCAATCTTACGGGAACCGCATTGCCAATCATGCGGCCTATGGATTTGAACGTGATTTCTTCCGGTGACATGAATCTGTAATCCGTGGGAAACAATTGCAGTGTGACCGCGTCCCTTAACGATATGGTGCCGCAGTTCAAGGAATGGACCGCACCTGACTGAGCCAGGCATGCCCCGGTCATCGCATTGCTGCTTACACCTGGCTCAGGATCTCGCGGCACCGGTCTCCTGAGCCAATGCAGCTTCCACCCGCCCACCGGCAACGGTGCTCAGGAGGCCAGATCAAGAGATTACCTTGCTCCCGGACGGAAGGAGCCGCTAGTCCCGCGTTAGAGGACATCCCCACAGGTACCAGGGGCCTTGATCCCTGATAACACTCAGCATTCTTGGCGGGCTTACGTGGGGAAATTAATGAGACTCAACTGCTAGAGGAGACAGATCATGAATGGCCGTTAAATCAAGCTGGGTTGCTGACATGCCACATTCGGCTTAGGCGTCCAATCTTAAGTGATCACTGCGCTACCGGCTGGTAACGGGTATTCTCGAATGCGGGATAAAAATTGTTTTCGCTGCCCCGGAAATACCGACTTTCATGCTGGCAAAGGGCTTCCATTCACCGCCATTAATGGCAAAATGCCTTCCAGCGAGAAGATGGTTTTGCAGAGAATGCAGGCATTACGAGAAATCCCTCGGCGCCCCTTGCGAAGCATCCGGGATAGCAAATTACCCGAGGAGCGAATGCTCACCCCCCTGCAACCGTTCTATCGAACCCTATCAACTCATACACCGTCGAAAGGTGTAAGCTTAACCCAATGGTGCAGCACAGTCGGATCAAACCAAAAACCTCGCAACATCAATTAACAACTTGGCCAACAATCAGCAGATAAGGAATTTTAATGGCAAAGCAGGGAGAAATGTTCGCACTTATTAGCGACGAACAAAAAATCGAAGCTGAAAAACAAATCATCGAGAGGCAAAAAGAAACAGACTTCGACATAAGAGAATACCCTATCGAAGTAATTGTATCGAAATATGTAGACAAACTAGAGGAAACCGACAAGGCCGAGTTATTCATTCCAGATTATCAGCGTGAGCTAGTCTGGAGCGAGGAACAGCAAGGCAGATTTATTGAATCAATATTACTTAATTTGCCAATACCATATTTATATGTCGCCGATGTACACACTGGCGAAAACGAAGGCCGCTTAGAAATAGTTGACGGCTCGCAAAGAATAAGAACACTTGTACGTTTTCTAGGTAACGATTTCAAGCTTGACGATTTGAAAATGTTGCCAATGTTGAACGGATTTTACTTTAAAGATTTCCCAGTCTCACGCCAGCTTAGATTTAGACGCAAAACAATGCGAATGATCGAGTTAATGGAAGTCGATGAAGAGGCGCGCCGCCAGCTCTTCGACCGCCTCAACACTGGCGGAACAAAATTAAAGGACATGGAGCAACGATTCGGCTCACAGGATGGTCCGTTCACTGATTTTGTTCGAAACACTGCTGCCAGCCTGCGTTTCAGACAGCTCTGCCCTATCAGTGACGTAAGAATCAATCATCGCGACTATGAGGAGATGGTACTTAGATTCTACGCCTACCTACATAGATATGAAGCATTCAACAAGCGGGTCGATGAATTCCTAGATGAATATCTTGACCATATGAACAACCATGATTTCGACCGGGAGGAGCTCCTCACAACATTTGAAAACATGCTTGACTTCGTTCAAAGATTTTTCCCTCATGGATTCAAGAAAGCGCCCAATAATTCTTCGGTACCTCGAATTCGATTTGAGTCAATTTCAGTCGGCGTAGCCCTTGCTCAAAGAATAGCTCCAGGGTTAGTTCCGGCTTCAATGGCATGGCTGGCAAGTGATGAGTTCAAGACGCTCACTCGCTCTGATGCAAGCAACTCCAGGCCAAAAGTGGTAAATCGAATCCACTTTGTCAGGGATAATCTGCTGGGTCGAGAGGTCCAGTATGACCAACAGTGAAGTTCTTGTCGTCGAACTCTACGACCTGTTCAGGCAAAGAAGCGCCGAGGTAAGTAGATACATTGACTTCATAGAAATAATTGCGAACAATCGTTCTGTATCACTTGCCGGTGAAACTGACGGCGAAATCGCTCCAATTGCAGGAGCCGAGCTATCGCGTGAACTAACAAAAACTTTACGCGCGAACACCTACTTGCTTCTTTACAATTTGGTGGAAGCGACTATGACAAATGCTATTGACGCGATTCACAAAGCTGTGGATGGCGACAACCTGGGTTTTGACCAATTAAGCGGAAACTTACAAAACATTGCACTTAGTCATTTCAAGCGTGCCATCAAGGACAGTCATAGCTCAGCTTTAGATGGAAGAACGCACCCGATTGAAATTGCTATAACCAGACTTGGTTACGATAGAGAAAAAATATTCTCTGGAAATGTTGATTGCGCAGAGATTAAAACGACAGCTAAAAAGTACGGTTTCCAAACTGCAGACCCAAACTTAAACGGCCGTCAAACTCTGCGCCAACTTCGAGACGTTAGAGATAAAAGAAATGCTTTGGCTCATGGAAGGCTATCATTTGAACAGTGCGGGCAAGATACCTCACCAGAGTATCTCTCCAAGGTCCACTACCAAACTACAGTATATCTAAGATCCGTGCTATGGTCGATTTCTTCATATCTGAGAAAGAAGAAATATGCAGCACCTACTGCACTACCAGCCTAATTTGGAGAACGACTGAAAAAGACGGAAAACCCACAAATATGCTCTAGAATTATGAAAACTTTGGGCGGGCGCGCACCCGCCCTTAAATCGATACGTTTATTTCATCATATGTGACTCCAATTCAAGCCACACAAAAACCGCTTCCTGGAAGCCTGGATGTACTACTAATGAAGTACACATCAATAATATTCGTGCAAGAGTATTTTTGGCATCACCATCAGAACTGCAAATATGCAACCACCCCAAAGATTCGCCAATACTACTGGATACAAAAGCTTAACGCTAACGTAGAATGGGATGTAGAAAGTCAGCCCAGTTTGAGACGCTGGGCTGACGAGTAATCATCATCTGGAGGTGCGAAACGATAGGTTCATGCTCACTTAAGCTGCGACTCAGAAGAGAATTTGCCCCTACTTCCGATCGGTAGCAAATTCTTCCAGGTGGCGCTGAATACTCAGTCCGATAATTTCACCTAGTCGAACAGGGACGGCGTTTCCTATCATGCGACCGACTGCTTTGAACGTGATTTCCTGAGGCGGCATAAATTGATAAGTTTCAGGAAAGGATTGCAAAGTTGCAGCCTCTCTAAGAGAGATTGCGCGATTTTGCTTCATATCATAGTGACCGAATCGCCCGTTGCCAAATCCATAGCATAACGTCGTCATAGTCGGCCCGGGTTCATCATGGCGCATCCGACCATAAACACTCGGGTAAGTCTTGCCGCTACTCTTGCGATGACAAGGTGCGCGCAGCCACTCTGGCCAATCTTTCCATGTACCGCCTGGCGTTGATCGTTTGATGCGCTCAAGATTTGTTGGAGTTAAAGTAGCCGCACGGTGCAGAGGATCCTTCGGATCACACCCACCAGCTTCAAGCTTTGGAAAATGTCCAATTGCCTGTTCCACTGTCACCGGCTTGCCTGCATGAGTCTTCGGAATCATGGCTATTGGACCAAATTTCGAAGCTAACAGTACGTGTCGGCGACGCTGCTGAGGAAGTCCGTAGTCAATGCAGTGGATGGTCCCTGCCCAAATATGGTAGCCCTCATCCTCCAGCCCCTTTACAAAGTCAACATATACCTTGTGCTTGGTAACATCAGGGACGTTCTCCATGGTGACAAGCTCTGGCTTAATGCCTTTGATGAGCTCTTCAAACGAATACAGAAGCGGCCACTTGCGATCAGTGCTGGTATCACGCCCCTGATTGTAGGTCGAGAAGGGCTGGCAGGGAGCGCATCCCGCCAAGAGCTTGACCCGACCGTCTCGATACCAAGCAGCAACATCGCCAACCTTTGCAGACTCAACGCTTTCAGCCACGAATTCTGCGCCGTTGTTCGTCTTATAGGCATACTCGCAATTGCGATCGATGTCGTAGCCAGCACGAACGCTGATACCAGTTTTGAGCAGACCTGCAGTCAGCCCTCCAGCACCACAAAAAAGGTCAACGGCGTCAATAGTATGCATGGGAAAGCCTCCTAACGGAGGTCATTCTAACCGGTTTGGCGCGAAAGATCGAGCACAAACACTGAAAATTTATACAGGTTTTGGCTGGCCTCCTAAACCTGTGAAGCGCAGAAGGCAGGGCTCGACGCCCCCCAAAGCCCCTTTCCCACATATCTCCTGGGCTAAAAACCTCCGTAGAGCCCAGGGTACCCAATGAAATACAACCCACAAAAGCTCATGTAAAGCACATATAAATCAATGATTTAAACGGAATTTCGACTCCTGATGCCGCGTCAATCAGACCGGGCGCCGCCATCAGTCGCGATATAGGTCTTCGACGAATCCTGTGCGTCGCCACGGCAGTCACCATCCTGTCGCCAATTGCCAGGCCAGATACGGCGGAGGCTGTCGCCAAGCACTAGAAAATCCGCCTGTAGGCGGCCCACGTTCCCCCCTCAAATGACATAGCGAATACTGGCAAGCAATTCGGCTGGCAGACAGTGAGCGGGAAAAAAACAAAACGCCTGCGTCAATTGCGAAAGGTCTTACAATACGAAGCCCGATTTCCTAAAGATCCTTTGCCCCTCACTGATAACCAAGAGATAGCCCCGTGAGTGACTCAGATAGCTCGTCCGCGCCACTGGTTGACATAACGAAGCTTGCCGCATCCCTCAGCGTTTCGCTGATGATCGCGACTGGCAGCAGTTCCACTCCCCCAAAAATCTCATCCTGGCTCTCACTGGCGAGGTAGGCGAACTGTGCGAAATCTTCCAATGGATGAGCGATGCCGATTCGATCTCCGCCGCAACAGATCCCGAAATCGGCCAAGCCATCAAGGATGAGTTGGCAGACGTACTGATGTACCTAGTTCGCCTGAGCAGTGTACTCGGCATTGACCTCAACGAAGCCGTGACACAGAAACTCGCCTCGAATGGCCAGAAGTACCCCGTGGATAAAGCCAGAAGCAACGGCAAAAAGTACGACCGACTCTGACCAACACGCACCTAAGGACAACCCGTGATCGTTTACGCTGCGACCAAACAGCAATTTCTTAAAGACAACGATAACGATGACATTGAGGAGGTAATCCTCAGGCATTACAAGGACGCTACCGGCAAGAACGTAGGCTCCTCGGAAATCAGGTCGTGGCAAGGGTCCCTGACGTACATGGCCAAGGTCCTTAGAGATGAGGGCCTCCCGAGCGATGCAGGCCTGGCCATTGAATTGCACATTCCGCAGTCGTCGAAGCGAATCGACTTTCTACTCACCGGTCGCGACGAAAACCAGGCAAAAAAGGCCGTACTGATCGAGCTGAAGCAATGGAGCAAGGCCAACGCCACAACCAAAGACGCCATCGTCAAAACAACGTTGGGTGGCGGCCTCATTGAGACCATTCACCCGTCCTATCAGGTTTGGTCATATGCAGCGCTGTTGGAAGGCTTCAACGAGGCGGTGTATGACAAAAGCATCGAAATCCGTCCGTGTGCCTACCTTCATAACTATGTCAGCGACGGCATCATAGATTCGGCTCACTACGAGCCCCACATCAGCAAGGCGCCACTGTTCCTGAAAGGCCCGGAAGAGCTCAGTAAACTCCGAAGCTTCCTGAAAAAGCATATAACTCATGGCGACAACAAAGAGGTTCTTTACGAACTGTCCGAAGGAAAAATTCGCCCGTCCAAGGCGCTAGCCGAGGCCCTCGCGGGGTTGATGAAAGGCAAACCCGAGTTCGTATTGATTGACGATCAGAAAGCAATTTTTGAGTCGGCGCTGGCGGCGGCAAGCGAGGCCTCGGACCAAGCACCCAAGGTGATGATCATCGAAGGTGGGCCGGGCACCGGGAAAACTGTCCTGGCTATCAATCTGCTGGTGAAGCTCACCGAATTGAAGCTGATGAGCAAATACGTCTCCAAGAATGCTGCCCCTCGCAAGGTCTACGAAAGCAAACTGGTTGGCACCATCAAGCGCAGCCATTTCTCGAATTTCTTTTCAGGCTCTGGGGCATTCATCGACACTGAGCCCAACACATTCGATGCGCTCATCGTGGACGAAGCTCACCGACTGAATGAGAAAAGCGGGCTTTATGGAAACCTTGGGGAGAACCAGATCAAGGAGCTGATTGACTCAGCGAAATGCTCCATTTTCTTCATTGATGAGGACCAGCGTGTAACCTTGAGCGATATCGGCAGCAAGCAGGCGATTCGCGCCTTTGCGAAAGCCAAGGGTGCTGTGGTTGAAGAGCACGTGCTGTCTTCGCAGTTTCGCTGCAGTGGTTCTGACGGTTACCTGGCATGGTTGGATGACACGCTAGGCATTCGCTCGACGGCAAATCCTACGCTTGAGACCCAAGAGTACGAGTTTAAGGTGTTCGACTCACCTCAGGCGATGCATGACGCAATCAACGAGAAAAACCACGGGAACAAAGCTCGTGTGGTCGCGGGCTATTGCTGGCCTTGGTTGAGCAAGAAAGACCCCACCGCTGCTGATATCGTGATTGGTGACTACAAACGCCAATGGAATCTGGATCAGGATGGCAGCCTATGGATCATCGCTGAAAACTCCATTGAGCAGGTTGGCTGCATTCATACCTGCCAAGGTTTGGAAGTCGACTACATCGGGGTGATTATCGGACCAGATCTGGTCGTACGTGACGGTAAGGTCGTGACATCCCCAGATGAGCGCGACAGGCACGATAAATCGATTCGCGGCTGGAAAAAAATGATGAAAGAGCAACCTACCCTCGCGAAAAGTGAAACAGACCTGATCATCAAAAATACGTACCGGACCCTGATGACTCGCGGGATGAAGGGTTGCTACCTGTACTGCACCGACAAAGAGACTGCGCAGTACTTCGAGAGTCGGCTTAGCCAGCACGGTAATCATTGACGGTATCGTTGTCAGGAGCTCCTGTACGTGCGAGTGGGGACATCGTACGCACAGGGGCGACAATCAACAGCACGACCATTTGGCTGATAGATTTGGACCCAATTCGCTTTTGGGGGCGGCTCACGTAAGCACCGTCCATCGGAATCCAGACCACGCTGCGTTCCAACTGGTATTCCAAGCAAGTTGACCAATCAATTATTAATTAGACAAAACAGATAGATACCGACTCGTTTCAGATTACCCCGGCTCAAGAAAGATGTGACACGAGCCCCCACGACTCGCTTTTTCGCACCGTGTTTCCAGCCCTTTGTTCGCGCCGCTTCCTCCCGGTATCTAGCCCAGTGAACCTGCCACATCTCCCCAAAAAATCCACGCCCCCCTCACCTTTTTCATTGCACCCCGCAGCTATAAATCCTACCGTGCATGTCGTTTTTGGATATGGAGGCTAAGGATATGGCCCAACTCTTCCCCGCACTCAGTGCCTGCCGCTTCGACGCCCCAGGCGAAAAAAGACTCGCCGAACGACTCGAAAAAAAGCTCTCAGACGACTGGTTGTGCTGGTTCAACGTGCCAGTCGGGCCAAAAGGCCTGCAACCTGATTTCGTCCTCCTGCACCCCAAAATCGGGCTGCTAGTGCTTGAGGTCAAAGACTGGAAAATCACTTCGCTGATCTCGATGACGGCCAGCGATGTAAAAAAATACGATGACGGCCAGGAAAAAACCGTCATCAACCCGCTGGCCCAAGCCCGCAAAAATGCCTTTGAAACGGTCCAGGCATTGGAAAAAGACAGCGCCTTAACCCAAGGTGCTGGGGCTTACCGGCCTGGCAAACTCATCATGCCGTACAGCTGGGGGGTGGTCCTCACCGAGATCACTCGCAAAGAGTTCGATGCAAAGAAGCTCGGCGCAGCGATGGAAGGCACGCGGGTAATCTGCAAAGACGAAATGTACGAAACTGCAGACAGCACGGTATTCGAACAGCAGGTGTGCAAGATGCTCGTACATCAGTTCCCGGTGCACTTGCAGCCGGAGCAAATTGACCGAGTGCGCTACCACCTGTTTCCCGAGATTCGGTTAAACCCGGCACGTGCTCAGTTCGGGTTGTTCAGTGAACAAGATGCTCCCCTCCCCAGCCTGCTTAAGGTGATGGACCTTCAGCAAGAGCAGCTGGCACGTTCCATGGGCGATGGCCATCGGGTGATCCACGGTGTCGCCGGTAGCGGTAAAACCATGATCTTGGTCTATCGCTGCTTGTACCTAGCTCGCGTAGCTACCAAACCGGTTTTGGTCTTGTGCTTCAACAAAACGCTTGCCGCGCGTTTGAGCCAAGTACTGCAGCAGCACCGTCAGGACCACAAGGTAACGATCATGGGCTTCCATGCCTGGTGCCACGGTTTACTGACCAATGCAAAGCTAAGTCTTCCTGAAATGAAAGGGGCGAAGTTCGTTCAAGCATTGGAAGACGAAGTGCTTCGGCACATGGAAAGCGGCGCCCTAGCCCCAGAGCAATACGCCGCCATCCTCATTGACGAAGGGCACGACTTTAAACCCGAGTGGTTTCGCTTGGTCGTCCATCAGGTGGATCGCGAGCGTGAAGACCTGTTGGTACTGTATGACGACGCTCAAGCCATCTATCGCGGCAAGACGACGGGCACGGCAAAAATGGCGTTCAGCTTTGCCAGCGTAGGCATCAAGGCCGCTGGCCGGACCACGGTGCTGCGTACCAATTACCGCAACACCCTAGAAGTACTCTCGGTGGCCCATGCATTCTCCAAGGATCTGCTAAGCGCACGTGATGCCGAAGACGATCATGTACCGGTGCTTGCACCTCAAAGTGCGGGGCGTCGGGGTGAGATGCCACAGCTTTTAAGCTTCTCTCAGCCAGCACAAGAAGCACAGTGCCTGGCGATGAGGTTAAGGGCAGAACATGAAAACGGCAGAGCCTGGGAAGACATGGCGGTGATTTACCGACATACCAGTCAAGCCATCTGGGTTGAGGAGGCGCTAAAAGCGGCAGGTATTCCTTACACCAGTGCCAGGGTGATCTCTCAGCGTACAAAGCTCTATGCCGAAAACTCGGTAAAAGTCGTCAGCATGCATTCCAGCAAAGGGCTGGAGTTTGGTTTTGTGATGATCCCGCGCCTGCATGAAATGCCAGGAAAAGGTGAGGATGAGGCCGACGAGATGCGCTTGCTGTACGTGGCGATGACACGGGCAGTTGATCGCCTTGTGATGAGCCATCAAGGCCAGTCGGGGTTCACCGAGCGCCTTGGGGAGGCGGTGGCCCAGGTAAAAGCCAGCCTTTAGGCAGCTGCTTAAATCAGTACCACACTCACCATGCGTGAAGGAGCCAACGTAAGTGCCCGCCATACGGCGGGCACTTCACAATCCAGAAATCGCCTTACCAGCTATAACTCAACTTAGCCGTAACCTCCCGCCCCGGGTTGTAATAGTTCGCAGTCCCCGACCCCACCACATGCTGCTCATCAAACAGATTGCTCACATTCAGCGCAAGGTCGGTCCCCTTGGCAATCTTGTAATTCAAAGCCGCATCAAACAGCGTGGTGCCATCGCTTTTCTTGGTATTGGCCGCATCCATGTAATACCCGCCCACATACCGCGCCCCCAGCCCAACGCTCACGTCAGTATCAGGAATGCTGTAGTAGCTCCAAAGCGAGGCAGAATGCTTCGGCGCCGTAGTGAACTCTTTACCCTTCAGCGACGAGCCGTCATACAACGACCCACGCAGCACTTCAGACTCCATATACGAGTAAGCCCCGATCACGCTGATGTCTTGCGTCACCTGCGCCTTGGCTTCCAGGTCCAGGCCGCGCACGCGAGACTCACCCACCGTCTGCTGCTCGATAATGCCGCTCGGCAACACCACGGCAATGGTGACGTTCTCCTGCGTCAGGTCATAAACGGCTGCAGAGAACAACGCATCCATGCCCATGGGCGAATACTTCACGCCCACTTCGTACTGCCGGCCCGTTTGCGGGGTAACGCCAACCTGTGGCGGCGAAACGGATTCCACCATGCTCACATAGGTCGACACTTCATCGTTGACGATGTAGGTCAACGCACCGCGGTAAGAGGTTTCGGAGAAGCTGTCGTTTTCACTCGTGGCGCCGCCGATGTACTCCTTGCTAGACAGGTCCATGGAGTCGTTACGCACACCTGCGGTAGCGATGACGCGGTCGTAGAACGACAAGTTCTGCTGCAGGAAAACAGCCTTGGTCGTGGCGTCATTCTTTTTGCGGGTATACGGCGAGATATCGCCCGGCACGCCGGTGAAGATTGGGTTGGCGATATCGATGGAAGGCGCCAGGCCGTAGACGGAGCTTTGCTTGGTGGTCGAGTCGAGGTACTCCACGCCCACCAGGGTGCTGCTGTCGATGTGCTCGAACTGGGCATCGTATTGCAGCATCAAGTTGCCGTTGAGTTGGTCGGCATCGCTGTCGGTACCAAACACGTAGCGTGGGATCGTGGTGCCAACACGCGTAGGGCTGTCGCTCAGGTAGGCGTAGCCGAAGTCATCGCTCAGCTCGCTGTAACGCAGGTTGCTGCGCAGCACGAAGCCGTTGTCGAAGTCGTGGGTGATGTTGCCGCTGAGGCTGGTGCGTTCGACGTTGTGGAAGTTGTAGCTGGGCTCACCGTAAAAATCGCTGCGGTCGTATTCCTTGTCCAGCGGGTAGCCACCGCTGTTGGGCGAGCTGTCGGTTTTCAGGTAGTCCAGGATCACGGTGGCCGAGGTGTAGTCGGTCGGCGCCCAGGTCAGGCCACCCATCACGAAGCGGTTGTCGTCTTGCGAGTGGTCGTACTCGCGGTCGCTGTTCTGCATCTTGGCGGTGAAGCGGCCGGCGACGGTTTTTTCGTCGTTCAGCGCATCGCCAACATCGATGCCAGTCTCGGCATGGTCGTAGGAGCCGTAAGTGACGTAGCCCTGGCCGAACTGCTCGAAGCGGGGCTGTTTGGTCACGAAGTTGACCGAGCCACCGGGGTCGGCCGGGCCGAACAGGGTGGAGTTGGCGCCGCGCAAAATTTCGATGCGCTCGTAGGCGTAGGGGTCTTCGCGCACACCGCGCATCGAGCTCAAGGTTAGGCCGTCGCGGTAGGTGGTGGCCTGGAAGCCGCGGATCTGGAAGTAGTCGTTGCGGTCGTCCGAGCCGTAGAAGTCGCTAATGACGCCTGGGGTGTAGAGCAGGGCCTCTTCGGTGGTGCTGACGCTGCGCTGCTCCATTTCCTTGCGGGTAACCACCGACACCGACGCGGGCGTGTTGAGGATGCTGGTCGCGACTTTGCCACCCACCCACAGCTCTTTGGCGACCACCGAGTCGGCGTCGTCATCAGCATTGGCTTTGACCTTGGCATTGATGATGACGGGCGCCAGGCGATAGTCCTCGGTCGCGCCAAGTTCAAGCGGGCCGGCAGGCTTGGTTTGCGGAATGATCAGGTAGGCATTCGGGCCTTGCAGCTCTGGCTGCAACTCGGTCCCCTGCAACAGTGAGGACAGTGCTGCCGACGTCTCGAGCGTGCCTTGGACGCCTTGGGTCGTGCGGTTGCCGATGCTCTGCGCATCGTAAGACAGGCTGATGCCCGCCTGGCGCGCAAAGCGGTCGAGCGCCGGCGCCAGCGGGCCCCCCGGGATGTTCCACTGCTGCAGTTGGTTGTTGTGATCAGTGGCCAAGGGTTGCGCAAGCGACGGCAAGGCATAGCTGCTGACAACCAGCCCCAAGAAAGCGCCATGAAGGGCACGATTCAAGGGGTGGCGCTGTGGAACCGGGGTCGAACTCATTTTCTCGCTCCGTGGAGTGCTGGCAGACTGGCCTGTATTCCGGCCTTCTCTACAGGCCGAACGAGAATGAGAAAACACCTCATTTATTTTCAGGTTTCTGCGCAACACACGTCACACGCGCGCTATTGAGCCTCCCACACCGCCGTCCAGGCTTACCGTGCGCCCTATTCCTGCGTTGACTGTGCCCCGTCGTCGCGGTCATTCAACTTCAAAATGTGCGCTTTGATGGAAGTACCCGCCAAGCTGACGAACGTCATATAAAAGTCCTTACCCAGATGCAGCAATGGCGAGCCTTTCAAGGATTCGGCGGCAGCCTTTATTGCAAATACCCCGAACTGTTCCGAGATGATTTCGACGCTGCGCGCACGCTTGGAGGGCTCATCATAGGGCTTCTGATACCAAGTGGCGATTTGGTAGTCGACATCTTCTCGTTCAAACACCGCATACACATGGCTGACCAGGGCTATGCTGGTTTCGCGAATCAAGCCAGGGTCGACATTGTGTTGTTCAAGCAGCGCTTCGATGGGCTGGTTCATGACAAACAGCAGGTCTGCATTCGTATAACCTGGCATCGGAGGGAACACGCCGGGAGGCAGTTCGATGGTTGGGGCAGTTACGTCGTCATTGTGCATGTGAAGCTCCTTCTTCAGTCTGAATTGGCGCGCAGTCAATGACATTTGCCAATTGAATTAGTTGCGCGTCAAGAAGAAACAATCGCATTGCGCCCGCGGCCTCATCACTAGCCTTCAGTTAAACGTGCATCCTGCAGGGCCGGCAGGGGTCGGCTCAGTAACACGCCGACCAGCACCGCGAACAGCAGCGCCGCCACGCCTGCCACGTGCAACACGGCTTCAAACCCTCCGATGAAGGCCTGGCGGGCCAACGGCGCCACTGCCTCACGCAGGCCAGGGTCCAGCACGGCTAAAGCCGCCTGCAGGTCGCCCGCGGCAACGCGCGTGGCCATCGTGGCAACCTCGCCCAAATGCGCGGGCGCCACGGCGGCCATGGCCTCGTGCAGCAGTTGGCCGCTACGGGCCGCCAGCACGCCGCCGAGCACACCGATGGCCAGCACGATCGCGCCGAAGCGCGTGGTGGTGCTCAGCCCCGAGGCCATGCCGGTACGCTCACGGGGCACGCAGGCCATGATGTTTTTCTGCGTGTCGCCATTGAGCAGCCCTGCCCCCGCGCCCAGCACCACGCTGGCCAGGGCAAAAGCGCTGTAGCCGCCGTAGCCAGCGGCCCAGGCACACAGCAGGTTGCCCGCGCCCACCAGCAACAGGCCAAGGGCGAACACCTGGGCCGGGCTCAGGTGAGTGGCCAGGCGCATGCCAAGGCGGGGTGTCAGCAGCATGGCCACGGCGAACGGCAGCATCCCCGCCCCCGCCGCCAGGGCCGACAGTTGCAGGCCGTTTTGCAGGTAGAGCGGCAGCAAGGTCATCATCACCTGGGCACAGGCCGCATAGCCAAACATGCCCAACAGGGCACCCACGAAACGCCCGCTGCGCATCAGCCGCAGGTCGATCATCGGCCGTGTCTGGCTGCGTTCGACCATGATGAACAGGCCGAACAGGAATGCGCTGATCAGCAGCCGCGCCAGGGTCTGGGCGCTGCCCCAACCGGCTTGGTTGGCGTCAATCATTGCCCAGATCAGGTAGCCCAGGCTGCCTGCGAAGGTCAGGCTACCCCAAGGGTCGAGGCGTGCTGCGGCGCTGTCGTGGGACGGCTCGACGCTGCGCAGTACCATCACGGCCAGCACCGCCACCAATGGCAGGTTGATGTAGAAGATCCAACGCCAGCCCAGCGTGCTGGCGATCACCCCGCCGAGCAGCGGCGCGAAGGTGATGGTGGCGCCCATGCAGGCACCCCAGAAGGCCCAGGCGCGCAGGCGTTCCTGGGGTTCATGGAAGCGGTGGCCGATGGCGGCGAGTGCCGAGGTCAGCAACATGGCGGCGCCGATGCCCTTGGCCGCTCTGGCCAGGTTGAGGAACATTAAGCTGGGGGCTGCGCCGCAGGCCAGCGAGGCGATGCCGAACACGGCCAGGCCGATCAGCAGCAGGCGGCGTCGGCCAAAGCGGTCGGCCAGGCTGCCCGCTGGCAGTAGGCAGGCGGCGAAGGCCAGCAGGTAGGCGCTGACCACCCATTCGATATCGGCGAACGCGCCGGACAGGTCGCGCGCGATGCTGGGCAGGCTGACGGCGACGATGTTGGTGTCGAGAATGATCAGGGCGCAGACCAGTGAGGCGGTGAGCAGGGTGAAGCGCGGGGAAGCGGGCGTGGGCATGGCAAGGCTCCGAAGGCGGGCTGGATCTTTGGGGCCGCTGCGCGCCCCTTCGCAGCACAAGGCTGCTCCTACAGGTGCAGCGCATGCCTTGGGTGCTGCGCTGTACCTGTAGGAGCAGCCTTGTGCTGCGAAGGGGCGCGCAGCGGCCCCGGCAATATCACTCACAGCACCGATACCTTTGCCGCCATGGCACCAGCCTTGTAGTGTTGTCTTCACCCTAACGCCATCAGCCCCACGGCTTGTTAGCCGCAGTGGCCCGCGTCATTAGCTTGCAGGTAACACCGCATGGAAATCCGCCATTTCCGCTACTTCCTCTGCGTCGCCCAGCACGGCCATTTCACCCGTGCCGCAGAACAGTTGGGCATCGCTCCGCCTACCCTCAGCCGGCAGATCCAGGACATGGAACGCGAGCTGGGCGTGCGCCTGTTCGAGCGTAGCCAACGCGAGGTGAACCTCACCGCTGCAGGCCAGGCGTTGCTGATCGAAGCCGAACAGGCCGTACGCCAGTTCGATGCCGCACAACTGGGCGCGCAGCGTGCAGGGCGCGGCGAAAGCGGGCGTATCGAAATGGGCTATGTGGCCTCTGCCGCGTATTCGGGCATGCTGCAGCGGCAGGTGACCGGCTTTAGCGAAAGCCACCCAGACGTACGCCTGAACATCCGCGAGCTGCCCATGGTGGAGTTGCCTGGACAGGTACGCGATGGCCTGCTCGACCTCGCCTACGTGCGCTCGCCGATGGAGCTGCCGGAAGAACTGGAAGCCATCGCCCTGCACCAGGAAGGTTTCGTTCTCGCCCTGCCTGCCAACTCGCGGATCAATGAGTTGCCACAGATCCCGGCATCCCGCCTGGCCAATGAGACCTTCATCCTCCCCGAGCAGATTTCCGGCACGCTCGAAGTCTCGGCACAAGGTGGTTTCGTGCCACGGCTCGGCCCGCAACCTGGGAGCCTGGTCGCGGTCATCACCTTGGTTTCGTTGGGCCAGGGCATCGCCGTGGTACCGGAGTCGGTCGTGCAGCGCATCAGCCTGGCGCAGGTGAATTACCGGCGTATCGCCGATTGCCAGGCCAGCTCATGGCTGAGCCTGGTTCATCGGCGTTTCGAAAAGGCACCTGCGGTGATCAGGTACATCGAGATGATGCGCTGATCCCCCGCAGTAAAAGTCTCACCCCATCGCCTGTATTGGGGCCGCAGAGCGGCCCCGGCATTCTTAAGTGAACAGGGGTGAGACTTTTGGCTTGGACGATTAAGCCGATCCCCTCACCGACCGCGCCGCCACTGCCTGCGTATGCCCCCGCGATGTGACTATCCCCAGGAAGGAAATCACGATCGCCAGGCCCAGTGTCGAGCTCACTTCCACCCGGTGCTCAGGCGTATACATCATCACCGCCAGCGCCGCGGCGATGAAGATGATCACCGCCCAGGTCAGCCATGGGAACAGCCACATGCGGAACTTCAGTTCGGCGTTCTCGCGCTCCAGGCGGCGGCGCATGCGCAGCTGGGAGATGGCGATGACCATGTACACCAGCAAGGCGATGGCGCCCGAGCTGGCCAGCAGGAACTCGAACACGCCTTTGGGCGCGAAGTAGTTGAGGATGGCGATGGCCGCGCCGATCAGGGTGCTGCCAAATACCGCCGAGCGCGGCACGCCGACCTTGGAGGTCTTGTTGAGGAAGGCCGGTGCGTCACCGCGCTTGGCCAGCGAATACATCATCCGCGAGGCAATGTAGATCGACGAGTTCATGCAGCTGGTAACAGCCACCAGCACCACCAGGTCGACCATGAAGGCTGCGTTGGGGATGTTCATGATCTCCAGCGCACGCTGGTAGGAGCCCACCACCGCCAATTGCGGATCGTTCCAAGGCACCACTGAGATGATCACGAAGATCGACAGGATGTAGAAGGTGCTGATCCGCCAGATCACCGAGCGGGTGGCCTTGGCGATGTTGCGGGACGGGTCGCTGGACTCGGAGGCGGCGATGGTCACGGCCTCGGTACCGATGAAGCTGAACATCACGGTGATGAAGGCACCGATGACGGCAGACCAGCCCTTGGGCGCGAAACCGCCGTGCTCGGCGACCAAGGTGCTCAAACCGCTGACTTCACGGTTTGGCAGCCAACCCATCAAGGCCGCGAAGCCCAGGCCGATGAAGCCAAGGATGGCGGTGACCTTGAGAATCGCGAACCAGAACTCGAACTCACCGTACTTGGCCACGCTGAACAGGTTGGTACCTGCCAACAGCAGCACCGAGGCCAGTGCGAAGATCCAGCTGTCCACCTGCGGGAACCAGGCGTTCAGTACATGCCCCGCCGCCAGTGCCTCGATGGGGATGACCAACACCCAGAACCACCAGTACAACCAGCCAATGGTGTAGCCAGCCCAGCGGCCAATGGCCTGGTCGGCGTAGGTGGAGAAGGACCCGGTATCAGGGTGCGCGACGGCCATTTCGCCGAGCATGCGCATGACCAGCACCACCAGGGTGCCGGCCACGAAGTAAGAAATTAGGGTGGCTGGCCCGGCCGCGGCAATCGCGTGCCCGGAGCCTACGAATAGTCCTGCACCGATGATGCCCGCGATGGACAGCATCGTTACATGACGTGGCTTGAAACCTTGTGCAAGGTTGCCATCAGATCCCACGGTGTTCATTGATCTTGTTCTCTTTTTGCTGACACAAGGAAGGACGGGGGCAGGCGTAGGCGAACATTATCTCCTAGAGAGTCCATCGGAATGACACATCACTCACGCGCTGTTGTTGGCCTTTTGCACGCATTCAGAGCAACGCACCAGCAGAATTCGAGGTCCATTTAAGCCCCGTAAGGCGTAGGAAAATTACACGAGAACGTCCCGCAGGTGTGCGATCACGACAACGCTTTTCCATTCCCGCCAGATGTCGCGATTGGCATGTCCAAACGCGCCATCGGGCCGTCTGAAGCTATCGTTTTTCATTTGGGTGTGCATCGCCCTGCAACGCTTGCTGCATCGTCAGGGCTTGGATTAATGCACTGTAGGAGCAGCCTTGTGCTGCGAAGAGGCCGGTGAACACAGCAGAGATTCACTGTGTGTTCACCGGCCTCTTCGCAGCACAAGGCTGCTCCTACAGGGAGGGTGTGTTGGGCGCTTGGGCAGCGCTAGAAAGGGCTCAGCGCA
>NZ_BNTL01000018.1:0-92714 GCF_022179005.1 Pseudomonas sp. PAGU 2196
CGCTGGCCTGCAGGCCAGCGGTATCGATCAGCACCACGCGTTTACGCAGCAGCGGTTCCAGCGCCTGGGCCAGGGACTGGCCCGGGTCGACGTAGGTCACCGGCACATTGAGGATGCGCCCCAGGGTCTTGAGCTGCTCCTGGGCCCCGATGCGGAAGCTGTCCATGCTCACCAGCGCCAACTGCGGGGCGCCGTACTTGAGCACGTAGCGCGCAGCCAGCTTGGCCAGGGTGGTGGTCTTGCCCATGCCGGCCGGGCCGACCATGGCGATCACACCGCCCTCTTCAATCGGCTCCACCTCGGGGATTTCGATCATACGCGCCAGGTGCGCCAGCAGCATGCGCCAGGCCTGGCGTGGCTCTTCGATCTCAGTCGTGAGGTCGAGCAGTTCACGGGCAATCGGGCCGGACAGGCCGATGCGCTGCAGGCGGCGCCAGAGGTTGGCCTGCTGCGGCTTGCTGCCTTGCAGCTGGCTCCAGGCCAGCGAGCCGAGCTGCACTTCCAGCAGCTCGCGCAGGCCCGAAAGCTCCGAGCGCATGGCATCGAACAGGCGCGGGTCGACCGGCGCCGGGGTCGGCGCAGCGGCAGGTGCCGGGGCGTCTACGTGGGGCTCGACCAGCGGCTCGGAGGCCGTCAGCGACTGGCCGGCGAACAATTGGCGGTTGTTGTCGCTGGTGTCGCTGCGCTGGCCCAGTTCAGCCTGGGCCGTGGCAATGCGCGTGTGGGTCTTGCGCAGCTCTTCTTCAAGCTCGGCGTTGGGTACGCGCGGGGCCAGGGCGGACAATTTGTAGTCCAGCGCGGCCGTCAATTCGACACCACCGGCGATGCGGCGGTTACCGATGATGGCGGCATCGGAGCCAAGCTCATCCCGGACCAGCTTCATGGCCTGACGCATATCGGCGGCGAAAAATCGCTTAACTTGCATTATCCACTACCTCAGCCGTTAGGGCCCACGGTGGCAACGATGGTGACTTGCTTGTTGTCAGGTATTTCCTGATACGCCAGAACATGCAAATTCGGTACAGCCAGGCGACCGAAGCGCGACAGCATGGCGCGGATCGGGCCGGCGACCAGGAGAATGGCCGGCTGGCCTTGCATCTCTTGGCGCTGGGCCGCGTCAATCAGCGAACGCTGCAGCTTTTCGGCCATGCTCGGTTCCAGAAGAACACCGTCTTCCTGACCCTGCCCGGCCCTTTGCAGACTATTGAGCAAAATCTGTTCCAACCTAGGTTCAAGGGTGATCACCGGCAGCTCAGACTCAACGCCGACAATGCTTTGCACGATGGCGCGACACAATCCGACGCGCACCACGGCCACCAGCGCGGCGGTATCTTGACTCTTGCCCGCGTTGTTGGCGATGGCCTCGGCGATGCTGCGGATATCGCGCACCGGCACTTGCTCGGACAGCAATGCCTGCAGGACCTTCAGCAGCCCCGACAAGGAAATGACACCCGGCACCAATTCTTCTGCCAGTTTAGGCGAAGCCTTGGACAACACTTGCAGCAATTGCTGCACTTCCTCATGGCCGATCAGCTCGTGACAATGCTTTTGCAGGATCTGGTTGAGGTGCGTGGCCACCACCGTACTGGCATCGACCACGGTATAGCCCAGCGACTGCGCCTGGGAGCGCTGGCCGACGTCGATCCACACCGCTTCCAGGCCAAAGGCCGGGTCGCGTGCGGCAATGCCGTTGAGGGTGCCAAACACCTGGCCCGGGTTGATCGCCAGTTCGCGGTCCGGGTAAATCTCCGCTTCAGCCAGGATCACCCCCATCAACGTGAGGCGGTAGGCACTGGGCTGCAGGTCGAGGTTGTCGCGAATGTGCACGGTGGGCATGAGGAAACCCAGGTCTTGGGACAGCTTCTTGCGCACGCCCTTGATCCGCGCCAGCAACTGGCCGCCCTGGTTGCGGTCGACCAGCGGGATCAAGCGGTAGCCGACCTCAAGGCCGATCATGTCGATCGGGGTGACGTCGTCCCAGCCCAGCTCCTTGGTTTCCAGCGCACGCTGTGGCGAGGGCAGCAGGTCCTGCTGGCGCTGCGCCTCTTCCTGGGCCTTGACCTTCACCTGCTGCTGTTTCTTCCACACCAGGTAAGCGCCGCCACCGGCCATCAGGCCAAGGCTAAGGAAGGCCACATGCGGCATGCCCGGCACCAGGCCCATGATGATCATCAGCGCACCAGAGACCGCCAAGGCCTTGGGAGAGTCGAACATCTGCCGGTTGATCAGCTTGCCCATGTCTTCCGAGCCCGAAGCCCGGGTGACCATGATGGCCGCAGCGGTGGACAGCAGCAGTGATGGCAATTGCGCCACCAAACCGTCACCGATGGTCAACAAGGCGTACACCTTGCCGGCTTCGCTGAACGGCATGCCGTGCTGGAGCATGCCGATGAGCATGCCGCCGATGAGGTTGATGAACAGGATCAGCAGGCCGGCGATGGCGTCGCCGCGCACGAACTTGCTGGCACCGTCCATCGAGCCGTAGAACTCGGCCTCCTGCGCGACCTCGGAGCGGCGGGCCTTGGCCTGGGCCTGGTCGATCAAGCCGGCGTTGAGGTCGGCGTCGATGGCCATCTGTTTGCCGGGCATGGCATCGAGGGTGAAGCGCGCGCTTACCTCGGAAATACGCCCGGCACCCTTGGTCACCACCACGAAGTTGATGATCATGAGGATGGCGAACACCACCGCACCGACCACGTAGTTGCCGCCGATGACCACTTCACCGAAGGCCTGGATCACCTTGCCCGCAGCGCCATGGCCCTCCTGGCCGTGGAGCATGACCACACGGGTGGAGGCAACGTTCAGGGCCAGGCGCAGCAGCGTCGCCACCAGCAGGATGGTGGGGAATGCGGCGAAGTCGAGTGGGCGCAGGGCGTAGACGCAGACCAGCAGCACCACGATCGACAGCGCGATGTTGAAGGTGAAGAACACGTCGAGCAGGAACGGCGGTATCGGCAACATCATCATTGCCAACATCACCAGCAGCAACAGCGGCACACCCAGGTTGCCCCGGCCGAGACCGGCCAGGTTGTGGCGTGCGTTGTTGATTAACTGAGTGCGATCCACCGCGAGTCCTCTTGATGCAAAACTTTGACGCCCAGGGGGCGCCTGGGCGTGGCTCTGCAAGAAGCCTTCCAACTTTGCTATTTGGGTGTTTGCCTTGGGGTTTTTGGTGGGTTTGAGATCGAGCGCCGCCCGCGCGGCGCTCGATCTCACAGGCGCTGAACGACCATCGCCAAGCACCTATCAGCCATCACGCCGCAAATCCGGCGGAATCGGCAGGTCATCCTTCAACGGCTCCGGCCGCTTGCCCTTGCCCGACCGGTACTGACGAATCTGGAACACATACGCCAACACCTGCGCCACCGCCAGGTACAATCCCGCAGGGATCTCATGCTCAAGCTCGGTGGAGTAATAGATCGCCCGCGCCAGGGCTGGCGATTCAAGGATCTGGATCTTGTGCTCGACACCAATCTCGCGAATCTTCAACGCCATGAAATCGGTACCCTTGGCCAGCAGCAAGGGCGCTGCCCCGCCCTTCTCCGGGTCGTACTGCAGGGCCACGGCATAGTGCGTGGGGTTGGTGATGATCACGTCCGCCTGCGGCACCGCCGCCATCATGCGCCGCTGCGACACCTCGCGCTGCAGCTGGCGAATACGCTGCTTGACCTCAGGCTTGCCCTCCGAGTCCTTGTACTCATCACGCACTTCCTGCTTGGTCATCTTCATTTTCTTGTGCGTCTGCCACAGCTGGAACGGCACGTCCGCCGCCGCGATCAGCAGCAGCCCCGCCGACATCCACAGCGCACTCCACCCCACCACCTGGACACTGTGAATGATCGCCTGTTCCAACGGCTCATTGGCAATCGACAGCAACGCCTGACGGTCGCTGACCAGCACCACCACCGCCACGATCAGGATCGCGAAAAACTTGGCCAGGGCCTTCAGCAACTCGGTCAAGGCATGCATCGAGAACATGCGCTTGATCCCTGACAGCGGGTTCATGCGGCTGAATTTGGGCTGCAGCAGGCTGCCGGAAAACAAGAAGCCACCCAACGCGATCGGGGCAACGAACGAGATCACGAACAACAGAATCAGTACGGGTTGCACCGCCCAGATCGCCATCTTGCCCGAGGCCAGCAAAAACGCGCCCATGGCGCGCTCGTCGACGATCATGTCGCGGGTCAGGCTGAAGTTCATGCGCATCACGCTCAGCAGCGTCTCGGCCAAGTGGCCGCCGAACATCAGCAGGCCGCCAGCACCTGCCAGGGTCACCGCCACCGTGTTCAGCTCCTTGGAGCGGGCGATCTCACCTTTTTCACGCGAATCGCGCTTGCGCTTGTCGGTGGGGTCTTCTGTCTTGTCCTGACCACTCTCGCTTTCAGCCATGCTCAGCGCGCCCTTGCCAGATCACGCAGCCATTGCAGCGCGTCGCTGGCCAATGCCTGGTAGTGGGAAAGCATATCGGCCAGGCCGACCCAGAAAATCCCCATGCCCATGACCAGCGTCAGCGGGAAGCCAATGGAGAAGATGTTCAGCTGTGGCGCCGCCCGCGTCATCACGCCAAAGGCGATGTTCACCACCAGCAACGCGGCAATCACCGGCAAGATCAGCAACAGCCCGGCACCGAACACCCAACCCAGGCGCCCGGCCATTTCCCAGAACTGGCTGACCATCAGCGCATTGCCCACCGGCAAGGTGGTGAAGCTTTCGGTCAGCACTTCGAAGACCACCAGGTGCCCGTTCATCAACAGGAACAGCACACTGACCAGCATGGTCATGAACTGGCTGATCACCGTGACGTTGACGCCGTTGGCCGGGTCGACCATCGAGGCGAAGGCCATGCCCATCTGCACCGCGACAATCTGGCCAGCGATGACGAAGGCCTGGAACAGCAGCTGCAACGAGAACCCGAACAACGCCCCGACGATGATCTGCTCGCCACACAGCAGCAGGCCCTGCAAGCTCAACGGCTCGAACTCGGGCAACGGCGGCAGCGCCGGGACGATCACCACGGTGATGGCCACCGCCACGTACAGGCGCACCCGCGCCGGCAGCATGCGCGTGCCGAAGATCGGCATCGTCATCAGCACTGCCGTCACCCGGAACAACGGCAGGATGAAGGTGGCGACCCAGGTGCCGATCTGTGCGTTGGTCAGCTCCAGCATGGCCGTGTCAACCGATCAGCTGCGGGATGCTGGTGTATAGCGTGGTGATGTATTCCATGAACTTCTGCACCAGCCAAGGCCCCGCGACGATCAGCGTGACCAGCATTACCAGCAGACGCGGCAGGAAGCTCAGGGTCTGCTCGTTGATCTGCGTGGCGGCCTGGAACATCGCCACCATCAGACCCACCAACAGGCTCGGCACCACCAGGATGCCGACCATCAGCGTGGTCAGCCAAAGTGCATCGCGGAACAGGTCGACAGCAACTTCAGGGGTCATGCGTGGCTCTCCTTGACGGCGTCAAACGCCGCCGAAACTACTGGCCAATGTGCCCATGATCAGCGCCCAGCCATCGACCAGGACGAACAGCATGATCTTGAACGGCAGCGAAATGATCAGCGGCGACAGCATCATCATACCCATGGCCATCAGCACGCTGGCGACCACCATGTCGATGATCAGGAACGGGATGAAGATCATGAAGCCGATCTGGAACGCGGTCTTCAGCTCGGACGTGACGAAGGCCGGCACCAGGATGGTTAGTGGCACCTGGTCAGGGCCAGCAATGTCAGTGCGCTTGGACAGGCGCATGAACAAGTCCAGGTCGCTCTGCCGGGTCTGCGCCAGCATGAAGTCCTTGAGCGGCCCCTGGGCCTTGTCGATGGCCTGCTGGGCAGTCATCTGCTCTTTCAGGTAGGGCTGCAGCGCATCCTGGTTCACCCGGTCGAACACCGGCGCCATGATGAACATGGTCAAAAACAGCGCCATACCGGTCAGAATCTGGTTCGAAGGCGTCTGCTGCAGGCCCAGGGCCTGGCGCAAAATCGAGAACACAATGATGATGCGGGTGAAGCTGGTCATCAGGATGACGAACGCCGGGATAAAGCTCAGCGCCGTCATGATCAGCAGGATCTGCAGGCTGACCGAATACTCCTGCTGCCCGTCTGCCCCATTGGACAGGGTGATGGCCGGGATCGACAGCGGGTCGGCGGCCAGGGCCAATGGCGCGGCCAGCAGCAGCGCCAGGGTCAACATCATGCGCAGCACGCCGGTCATCACTTCTTGTCCTTTTGGTCCTTGCCCATCAGCTCCATCAGCCGCTGGGCAAACTCCGGCGCTGCCTGACGGGCAGCCGCGGGCACTTCGACGGGTTCGGCCAGCACATGCAGGGCCTCGATACTGCCTGGGGTGTGGCCGATCAGGATCTGCTCCTTGCCGACTTGCACCAGCAACAGGCGGTCACGCGGGCCGATGGCCCGGCTGCCGACGATCTCGATCACCTGGCCACCTTTGACCGCTGCGCCTTGCATGCGGCGCAACATCCAGGCCAGGAAGAAGATCAGGCCCACCACCAACAGCAGGCCAAAGACCATCTGCGCCAGTTGCCCACCCAGGCTGCCAGGCGCGGCAGCGGTGGTTGCCGCAGGGCTGGCCGCCGCGCAGGCCCACTGGCTGGCGAGCAGCCCGGCAAAAGCAGCGCCGGCGCGCATCGTGCCCTTCACTCAGCGCAGCTTCTTGATACGTTCGCTGGGGCTGATCACGTCGGTCAGGCGAATGCCGAACTTCTCGTTGACCACCACCACTTCGCCATGGGCGATCAGCGTGCCGTTGACCAGCACATCGAGCGGCTCGCCGGCCAGGCGGTCGAGTTCGATCACCGACCCCTGGTTGAGCTGCAGCAGGTTGCGGATGTTGATCTCGGTGCTACCCACTTCCATGGAAATGTTCACCGGAATGTCCAGGATCACGTCCAGGTTAGGGCCTTCGAGGCTGACGTTCTCGTTCGGCCGCGGCGAGCTGGCGAACTCTTCCATCGGCAGGCGGCCAGCGCCGCTGTTACCGGTGTCGCCGCCCAGCAGCGCGTCGATATCGGCCTGGCCGGCATCACCGGTTTCCTCCAGCGCCGCCGCCCATTCGTCGGCCAGGGCCTGGTCTTCCGCGGACGTGATCTCGTTTTCGTTAGCCATGATTTCCTCGACAGGCATTCAATTCGTAGTGAGCGACCGGCACGCCGTCAGCGGCGTTCGATCGGGTCGATGATCTGCAGGGCCAGATTGCCCTTGTGCGAACCCAGCCGCGCCTTGAACGAGGGCACGCCGTTGGCGCGCAGCACCAAGTGCTCGGGCAGCTCCACCGGGATCACATCGCCAGGCTGCATGTGCAGGATGTCGCGCAGCTTCAGCTGGCGGCGGGCAACCGTGGCGGTCAGTGGCACGGCCACGTCCAGCACGTCTTCGCGCAGGGCCTTGACCCAGCGCTCGTCCTGGTCGTCCAGGTCGGACTGGAAGCCCGCATCGAGCATCTCGCGCACCGGCTCGATCATCGAGTACGGCATGGTCACGTGCAGGTCGCCGCCACCGCCGTCCAGCTCGATGTGGAAGGTCGACACGACCACCGCCTCGCTGGGGCCGACGATGTTGGCCATGGCCGGGTTGACCTCGGAGTTCATGTACTCGAAGTTGACCGGCATGATGGCTTGCCAGGCTTCCTTGAGGTCGACGAAGCATTGGTCGAGGACCATGCGCACCACGCGCAACTCGGTCGGGGTGAACTCGCGGCCTTCGATCTTGGCGTGACGGCCGTCACCGCCAAAGAAGTTGTCCACTAGCTTGAACACCAGCTTGGCGTCGAGGATGAACAGCGAGGTGCCGCGCAGTGGCTTGATCTTGACCAGGTTGAGGCTGGTCGGCACATACAGCGAATGCACGTACTCGCCGAACTTCATCACCTGCACGCCACCCACCGCCACGTCCGCCGAGCGGCGCAGCAGGTTGAACATGCTGATGCGGGTGTAGCGGGCGAAGCGTTCGTTGATCATTTCCAGGGTCGGCATGCGACCGCGGACGATACGATCCTGGCTGGTCAGGTCGTAGCTTTTGATACTGCCTGGCTCGGAAGCGCTTTCGGTCTGCACCAGACCATCGTCGACACCGTGCAACAGCGCATCGATTTCATCCTGGGACAGCAGGTCCTGTACGGCCATTGCGGACTCCTACTGCAATACGAAATTGGTGAACAGCAATTGGTCGATGACCGGCTTGCCGACTTCCTTCTGGGCGACTTCCTGCACCACGGCGGTGGCTTTCTGGCGCAGCATCTCTTGCCCTACCGGGCTGCCGGCCAGGGTGTCGAAGCCCTGCCCAGAGAACATCATCACCAGGTTGTTGCGAATCACCGGCATGTGCACCTTGAGGGCATCCAGGTCAGCCTGGTTGCGCGCTTGCAGGGTGATGCTCAGTTGCATGTAGCGCTGGCGGCCGTTCTGGTTGAAGTTGACCACGAAGGCCGGGGTGAGGGCTTCGTAGATGGCCACAGGCTTGACGTTGGCGGCGGCCGGGTCGGTGGCCGGCGCGGACTCGCTCTTGTGCATGATGAACCAGGTAGCGCCCACCGAAAGGCCGATCGCCAGCACCAGGCCCAGCACCAACAGCAGGATCAGCTTGAGTTTGCCTTTTGTGGCGGGGTCTTTTACTGCTTCGGTTTTCGCCATGCCAATAATCCGTCGTCCATCGGGGGTTCAAAGGAGGATGACGTGGCTTGAGCAAGTGTTATGCCAGATTTGGTGGAGCCAAGGGGTTTATCCAGGTTTACCGGTGCCGGCCTCTTCGCGGGCAAGCCCGCTCCCACAAGTAACTCACTGCCCTAAAAGCCAGCACAACACCTGTGGGAGCGGGCTTGCCCGCGAAGAAGCCCGCACAGCCCACCGCGGATCAGGCGTAATAATCAACCGCACTGTCGCCAATCACCACCTGCTGCTCAACCGGCCTGCTGCTATCGACCTGTTCGGAGCCGCCCTGCCCAGCCTGTTGCCGCGCCGCGACGCCCGACAGATTGCTGCCCTGTTCCTGCGCCTGCTGATGCTGTTGCCCGCGTGACTGGTCAGCAACGTTGACGTCTGGCTGTGCCAGGCCCTGCTGGGTAAACAGCTCGCGCAAGCGGTGCACCTGGCTGTCGAGGGCATCACGCACACCGGCGTGGCCGCTGATGAAGGTCACCTGGGTCGACTGATCCGCCGCTACATTGACGCGAATGTCCAGCCGCCCCAACTCGGCGGGCTCCAGCTGGATGTCTGCCGACTTGAGGTTCTGGCTGGACAGGTACATGACCCGATTCACCAGGCCTTCGGTCCAGGCGTTCTGGTTCATCGGCAAGGGTTGGTGCAAGGGGCTGGCATTCGCCGGCACGGCATTGGCGGTTTTCGCCGTGGCCGCCTGGGTCAGGCTGGCCAAGCGATCGGCGAAATCGTCGACGCGCGTGTCGCTGCTGGCGCTCTTGGTGTCCTTCAGGCCCTCTTCAAGCAGTGCACCGAAGGCCTTGTCGCCTGGCTCGCCCGCCTCACCCTCAGCGGTATCGACCAGATTCGCCAAGGTATTGACGGCTCCTCGGCCTTCATCACCCTGAGCCTGCGAGGGGTCCACGGCGTGTGCCGAGGTGGTCCCTTTGGCCTGGGCGCTCTGCTCCAGCGCCAGGCGCAAGGTTGGCAGGTTGGCCAAGGGGTCGGCGTCGGGGTCGAACGCCTCTTCGGCGGCAGGCTCCTCCGTCAGCGCTACGTTGGCTTGCGACTGTGCAGTGGCAGCCTGAAGCACGGGCGCCACGGCCTCAGCCTGGGCTTGAATCAGTTGCGCGCCGGGCTGCGCATCGGTGACCTGGCCGGCCACCAGGCTGGCGTCTCGCAGCCCCGTGTCAGCGGGGTCTGAGGCCTGATCGTCGGCTGGCAATTTGTTGCCGTCATCGGCAACCGATGGCTTGTCGGCAGCATCTTTCTTGCCGCCGTGTGCCACTTCTGGCTTGTCCTTGGGCTTGGCCTGGGCGACCTTGTCGTCCTGCCCAAACGCTTTCTGCTTGGCCATGACCTGGTCGAAGCCACCGCCCGCGTCACCCAGCGCCTGCGAGGGCTTGTCCACCATCGAGCTGGTCGCTCGCGACGACTTGCCAACAGCGTTTGCTTGCAACAAAGGATTGGGTGCGACAGGCATTGAGCGGTCTCCGCGCCAGAAACTGAAAAGTCATCCGGGCAAAGAAAAGCAAGACTCGCGCCAAGTCGCGCATCAGCCTGCTGAGATACGGTGCTCCTCACCGCGGTAGAAGCGCCGAACCTCTACATATTCCAGGTCGATACGGTTGATCAGGTCCTCGATGCCATACAGCGGTGGCTGGCGCACACGGTCTTCCAGTTGCTGGCACAGGCCAGCCAGCGCGACAGCCCCCATGTTGCTGCTGCTGCCCTTGAAGCTATGGGCCGCTGAACCCAGCTCATCGGCGTTTTTGGCAGCGTGCAACTCGCTCAAGCGCCGCTCGGAGTCATCCAGGAATGTCTGCACCAGATGCAGGTATCCATCCTCCATGACCTCACGCAGGTCGTTGAGCACCTTGTGGTCGATATGAATCTCAGTCACTTGTTCACTCCTTGATCAAGCCAGATTATGCCCGAGCCAGCCCCAGGGTCACAGGCGGGCTCACCATACAAACTCTACCCGGGCGCAGCGGCCGCCTTCGCACCATTGCGCATTACTGCCCAGCCGCGTTACCAGCTGCAGGCCACGGCCACTCAGGCCCTGCTCCGAGGGCGGCTGCGACAGCACCCGCTGCACATCGAACCCTGCGCCGCTGTCACGCACCTCGATCATCAGACGCCCGCCATCGGCGCGGGGTTCAACCTTCAAGTCAATGCGCACAAAGCCGTCAGCCAATGCCGCCAAGCGCTGGGCTCGCTCCCGGTAATAATCGGCAAAGCCCTGCACATCGCGCTTGAGCTGCGAATCCAGGCCCAACACCCCATGCTCCAAGGCATTGGAGAACAGCTCACTGAGCACACTGTGCAGATTGCCGGTGCGCGCGCGCAGCGGGTGAATTTCCTGCAACAGCTGCACCAAGTACGGCACCGGGTTGGACTGCTTCAGGCTTTCGCCGCGCAGCTCGAACCCAAGCGACCAATCCAGCGGACTGGGGCGACCGCGTTCAGCGTAGATCATCGGCGCCGGCACCCGCTCATCGGCCGCGAACATGCGGATATCGCATAGGCTGATGTCGTCCCGAGGCTGCCCGCCGAAACGCTCCAGGGCCTGCATCACCTCATCAAACAAGTGGGCCGGGTCTCGGTTGTCAGCCAGCACCCCTTGCAAGCGCTCGACGCCAAACAAGCGTTCCTGGTCATCGGCCGTGTCCAGCACGCCGTCTGACAACAGCAGCAAGCGCTCACCCGCTGCCAGCGGCAGCACTTCAGTGCTGTCGTCGAAGCGCTCAGGGGCAAGAATACCCAGCGGCAAATGGCGCGAAGCCAGCGCCGACAGCACCTCGCCGCCTGCAGACAAGCGATAGCCGTCTGGCATGCCGCCGTTCCACACCTCCACCGAGCCACGCTGCACGCTCAGGTTGAGCATCACAGCACAGCAAAACATGTCCACCGGCAGGATGCGTTTAAGCTTGGCGTTCATTTCGCGCAGGGTTTGCGCCAGGCCATACCCCTTGGCTGTCATGCCGTAGAACACTTCAGCCAGGGGCATGGCGCCGACCGCGGCGGGCAGGCCGTGACCGGTGAAATCCCCCAGCAGCACCTGCATGTCCCCCGAGGGCGTGAACGCGGCCAGCAGCAGGTCACCGTTGAACAGCGCATAGGGCGATTGCAGGTAGCGAATATTGGGTGCAGCCAAGCAGCCCGCATGGGCCACCTTGTCGAATACCGCCTTGGCCACCCGCTGCTCGTTGAGCAGGTGGTGATGGTGGCGGGTGATCTCGTCGCGCTGGGCCAGCACGGTGGCCTGCAGCCTGCGCAGGCGGCCCATGGCGCGTATCTTGGCGGCGAGGATCACCGCGCTGTAGGGCTTGGCCATGAAGTCATCGCCGCCGGCCTCCAGGCAGCGCACCAGGGCATCCTCCTCGTTCAACGAGGTGAGGAAGATGATCGGCACCAACGCTTCGCCGGCCAGGGCCTTGATCTGCCGGGCCGCTTCGAAACCATCCATCACCGGCATCAGCGCATCGAGCAGCACCAGTTGCGGGCGCCGCTCGACAAACAGCGCCACCGCCTGCTCGCCGTTTTCTGCGGTGAACACCTGATGCCCCTGGCGCCGGACGATTTGCGCCAGCAACAGGCGGTCGGCGGCCCCGTCTTCGGCGATCAGCACGGTCAACGCCTGTTCGGCAGCCATCACGCGGCTCAACTGATATCGAACAGTTTTTCGAAATTGGAGATGGCGAGGATCTTGCGCACATCGGAGCTGGCATGCACCACACGCACGTCCGAATCGTCGCCGCCTGCGTGATCGCGCAGCAGCAACAACATGCCGAGCGCAGAGCTATCGAGGTAGGTGGTGTCTTTCAGGTCGACGACCACCGAGTCCGGTCGACCCGGCTGGCGCTCGTAGGCTTCGCGAAACTCCTGATGCTTGCCGAAATCGAAACGACCCTTGACCTTGATCGTCAGCTTTTTCCCGTCCTGCGAAAAATCAGTCTCGACTGCCATGCTAGCGATTCCTTCGATGATGGCGGATGCAACCCTTTAAGGTTTAGCAGCCTGGGGTGGGAGTGCAAGCGAGACGGCCAACAGATCCCTCTCAGCGACGCGCGCCGGCGATTAAAAATCAGGGGTGACTTTGTCTGGGCAAGCGCTGCGACAGCTCATCCAGCAAGCGCTGCTCGCGCTTGTCTTCGGCGCGCCGCGCTTCATCCAGGTAACGCTGTACCAACTTGCGCAACCCCTCGACCCGGGCATAGGCCTGCTGCCAGGTGCCGCGGGCGTTGTTCAGGTTGTTCTGGTGCCAGGTCAGGCTCTGGCGCTGCTGGGTCATGGCTGTTTCCAGCTGCCCGAGAAAACGCTGGTAATTGACCAGCCAGCTGCCATTGACGCCCTGCCCGCCGCGGTTGATCCACTGCAGCTGGTAGTCCTCGCGAAAACGCTCCAGCTCAGCCAACTTGACCTGCGCCTGAGTCACCAGTTGCTGAAAATGCCCAAGGCGCTGGGCGGCCTTGCGCTCGGCCTCTTCGGCCATGTCCACCACCGGCGCCAGGCGCGCGGCTCGTCCGGGCAGTGCCATGGCCTATCAACCGCCCGCCGGAGGCGTGAAAATCGCCCCCAACTGATCGCGGCTCTGCGCCATGCCGACGTTCTCGTCCAGGCCTTGACGCAGAAAGTCCACCAAGCGGGACTGCAAGGCGATCGCCAGGTCGGTCTCCGGGTCGCCACCGGCCACATAGGCACCGACGCTGATCAGGTCGCGGCTCTGCGACAGGCGCGACCACAACTGCTTGAATTTTTGCGCCTGGCGCAGATGATCAGCATCGACCACTTGGGGCATTACCCGGCTGATCGACGCTTCGATGTCGATCGCGGGGTAGTGGCCTTCTTCGGCCAAGCGCCGGGACAACACGAAGTGGCCGTCGAGCACCCCCCGCGCCGAGTCGGCGATCGGGTCCTGCTGGTCGTCGCCCTCCGACAATACCGTGTAGAACGCAGTGATCGAGCCGCCACCAGGCTCGCCATTGCCCGCCCGCTCCACCAGCTTCGGCAGCTTGGCGAACACCGACGGCGGGTAACCCCGGGTGGCCGGCGGCTCGCCGATCGCCAAGGCGATCTCACGCTGAGCCTGGGCAAAACGGGTCAGCGAATCCATCAGCAACAGGACATTCTTGCCCTTGTCGCGGAAGTATTCGGCAATGCGCGTGCAATACATGGCCGCGCGCAGGCGCATCAGCGGCGCGTCATCGGCGGGCGAGGCGACCACCACCGAGCGCTTGAGGCCTTCTTCACCAAGGATGTGCTCGATGAATTCCTTCACCTCGCGGCCCCGCTCACCGATCAGCCCAACGACGATGATCTCGGCTTCGGTGAAGCGCGTCATCATGCCCAGCAACACCGACTTACCCACACCGGTACCGGCGAACAGGCCCAGGCGCTGGCCACGGCCGACGGTGAGCAGGCCGTTGATGCTGCGGATGCCCACGTCCAGCGGCACGCTGATGGGGTCGCGGTTGAGCGGGTTGATCACCGGGCCATCCATCGGCACCCAGTCTTCAGCCTTCATGCCGCCTTTGCCATCGAGGGCGCGCCCGGCGCCATCCAGCACCCGCCCGAGCATGCTCATGCCCATGGGCAAGCGGCCGCCGTCGTCCAGCGGTACCACCCGCGCACCGGGGGCGATGCCGACGATGCTGCCAACCGGCATGAGGAATACCTTGGACCCGGCAAAGCCCATGACTTCGGCCTCGACCTGCACCGGGTGGTAGCTGTCGTCGTTGATCACCAGGCAGCGGCTACCCACTGCGGCGCGCAGGCCTTCGGCTTCGAGGGTGAGGCCAACCATGCGCAGCAGGCGGCCTTCGACGATTGGCTGCACCGGCAGCTCGATCGCCTCGGCGTAACTGCCCAGGCGTTTGCCGAAACTGGTGCGGTCAAGGCGCATCGGGGCGGTCCAGGTCGATCGACACATCGGCCGGCGCGGGGTGCAAGGAGTGGTCGTGAAGCTGGTCGAACAGCTGCGCCACGGCCTTCTCGATGCGCGTTTCCATGCTGGCGTCGATACGGCTGTGAGCGGTCTCGATGCGGCAGCCACCCGGCAGCAAGGCTTCGTCTTCGAGCAGCCGCCAGTTTTCTTCGTGGCGCTCGCGCAAGGCCTTGGCCAGTTCGAAGTCCTGGGGGTTGAGGTGAATGCGGATGTTGTCGGCGCCCATTGGCAGCAGCTTGAGGGCTTCGCGCAGCACGTGGGTAATCTGGCTGGAATCGCTGCGCAGCTCGCGGCCGATCACCTGGCGGGTCATGTGCGCGACCAGGTGCACCAGGGTTTTCTCGATCTGCGTGTCTTGCTCGGCAATGGGCGCCATCAGGTTGACCATCAGCCGCTCGAGGCTGCCGACCTTGGCCGCCAGGGCCTGCTCAGCCTCTTGGCGAACCTTCAGCTGGGTGCTGTGAAAGCCCTCGCGCTCGCCGGTGGCAAAGCCCTCGTTGTAGGCGTCCTGGCGAATGGCTTCGAGTTCTTCGAGGGTCAGCGGCTGGACTTCTTCCAGCGGCACTTCCTCGACTTCTTCCTCGATGACTTCGGGTTCCGGCTCGGGCTCGGGTTGCGGCTCGGGTTCCGGGTCGAAGCTGGGCAGTGCCCAGACATCGACGCCCTCGAGGTCGCGGGCGCGGATCAGGTCGCTGGGGTGATGTTCTTTGCTGGACATGCTGTGATGTTCTCAAACCACGTTCAGCCAACGCGATCCCTGTGGGAGCGGGCTTGCCCGCGAATGCGTCGGCAGGGACAACCTCATCACCCGATCTGGCGCATTCGCGGGCAAGCCCGCTCCCACAGTGGGCTGCGCCAGTCGGCAGAATCCGGCAACGTTAGATCATTTCCTCAGCACCCTTGCCGCCGAGCACGATCTCGCCGGCCTCGGCCATGCGTCGGGCGATGGTGAGGATTTCTTTCTGCGCCGTTTCCACGTCGCTGACCCGAACCGGCCCTTTGGCCTCCAGGTCGTCGCGCAGCAGTTCCGACGCACGTTTGGACATGTTCTTGAAGATCTTGTCCTTGACCCGCTCGTCGGCGCCTTTGAGCGACACCACCAGCACGTCCGAAGACACCTCGCGCAGCAGCGCCTGGATGCCACGGTCGTCGACATCGGCCAGGTTGTTGAAGACGAACATGAGGTCTTCGATCTGCTCCGAGAGGTCGTTGTCGACTTCGCGGATCGAGTCCATCAGCGCACCTTCCACCGAACTGTCGAGGAAGTTCATGATGTCGGCCGCACGCTTGATACCGCCCAAGGTGGTCCGCGCAGCATTGGAGTTGCCCGAGAACTGCTTCTCGAGGATCTGGTTCAGCTCTTTCAGCGCCGCCGGTTGCACGGTGTTCAGCGACGACACGCGCAGGATGATGTCCAGGCGCACCTTGTGGTCGAAGTTGCTCAGCACTTCACCGGCCTGGTCAGGGTCCAGGTAGGCGACCACGATGGCCTGGATCTGCGGGTGCTCGTAGCGGATCACATCGGCCACGGCACGCGGCTCCATCCACTTGAGGCTGTCCAGGCCGCTGGTGTTGCCCCCCAGCAGGATGCGGTCGATCAGGCCGTTGGCCTTGTCCTCGCCCAAGGCCTGGTTGAGCATCTTGCGGATGTAACCGTCAGAGCCCACGCCCAGGCTGGTCTGGTCGCCGACGATGTCGACGAACTCGCTCATCACCTGCTCGACCTGGTCGCGGTGCACGTTGCCCATCTGCGCCATGGCCACGCCCACACGCTGCACTTCCTTGGGGCCCATGTGCCGCAGTACCTGGGCAGCATCGGTTTCACCCAGCGAGAGCAGGAGGATCGCCGCTTTGTCGACGCGGCTCAGCTTGGCGGTAACGGCTCGGTTATCACTCATCGGCGTTGATCCAGTCTTTCACGACCTGGGCCACGCGGCCCGGGTCTTCGGCCACCAGGCCTTTGATTGCGTTGAGCTGTGCCTCGTAGCCCTCGCTCGGGCTTGGCAACAGAATGCTTGTCGGGCCACCCAGACTGACGCGGTCGTTGGCCAGTTCGCCATCCAGACCGATCATGCCGCCCAGCTCCATGTCGCTGTCCGAGGCAGCCTGCTTGCCGCCCCCTGTGATGTTGTTGAGCACCGGGCGCAGCACGCCGAACACCAACACCAGGATGAACACCACGCCCAGCACTTGCTTGACGATGTCCCAGAACCACGGCTGCTGATAGAAGGCGATGTCGGCGATTTCTTCGCCGCGGTCGGCGGCAAACGGCACGTTGATCACCGTCACGCTGTCGCCACGGCTGGCATCGAAGCCGACCGCGTCCTGCACCAGGCGGGTAAAGCGCGCCAGGTCCTCGGCACCCCAAGGGGCACGCGTGGTCTCGCCACTGGTGGGGTCGATCTTGAGCTGGTCGTCGACCACCACCGCCACCGACAGGCGGGTCATGCGGCCCTGCTGCTGACGAGTGTGGCTGATGGAGCGGTCCAGCTCGAAGTTCTTGGTGCTTTGCTGACGCTTGTCTGCCGGGTACGGCGCGAGCATCGGCTGACCGGTGGCCGGGTCCATGATCTGCTGGCCGTTGGCATCAACCAGCGGCTGGCCGGGTTGGATGGCGGCGGCCGGGGTGGCGGCTGCACCCGTGGTTTGCGGCGCGGACGCAGCACCCGGTGGCTGGTTGCTCAGCGCGCCGGGCACGCCTTGCGGGCCCTGGCTGCTGGCGCGCTGTTCGTCCACCGACTGTTCGCTGCGCAGCGCCGGCTGGTCGGGGTTGAACTGCTCGGAGGTCGACTCGACCGCACTGAAATCCAGGTCGGCGGAGACTTCGGCCTTGTAGCGATCGTTACCCAACACCGGCTGCAAGATATTGTGCACACGCTGGGTGAGCATGCTTTCCATGCGGCGGCTGTAGTCGAACTGCTTGCCCGCCATGGTCAGGGCGGTGTCCTGCAGCTGTTCGGAAAGCAGGTTGCCCTTCTGGTCGACGACAGTGACTTGCGACTTGTCCAGCTCTGGCACGCTGGTGGCGACCAGGTTGACGATCGCCATCACCTGCCCGGCTTCCAGGCCACGGCCTGGGTACAGCTCGACCAATACCGAGGCGCTGGGCTTGCGTTCGTCACGCACGAACACCGAACTTTTTGGGATGGCCAGGTGCACGCGTGCAGCCTTGACGTTGTTCAGGCTGGAAACGGTACGGGCCAGTTCGCCTTCCAGGCTGCGGCGATAACGAGTGGCCTCCATGAACTGGCTGGTGCCCAGGCCCTGCTCCTTGTCGAGCAGCTCGAAACCGACGTTGCCATCGCTCGGCGCCACGCCCGCGGCCGCCAGCTTCAGGCGCGCACGGGAGAGGTCGTCGGCCTTGACCAGCAGCGCGCCGGAATTGGGCTCGACGTTGTAGGGAATGTCTGCGGCAGCCAGGGTTTCCATGACCTGCTTGGTGTCCATGCCCGACAGGCTGCCATACAGCGGCCGATAGTCCGGCTGTTGCGACCACAGCACCACGGCGAAGCCGATCGCCACGCTCGCCGCCAACCCGACCATGAGGCCGACCTGACGCAGCATGGGCATCTGCGAAATGTTTTCCAGAAACGCCATGCCGAACAGCGGCGGTTTGGCCGCTGGCTGGCCGCTCTTGGCGGGGGCGTTATCGACGACTGCTTCAGCCATGGGTTACGTCCGTCCTCAAACCGGCATCTGCATGATGTCTTGATACGCCTGGACCAGCTTGTTGCGTACCTGGGTGAGTGCCTGCATCGAGACGCTGGCCTTTTGCGAGGCGACCATCACATCGGTCAAGTCGACGCCGGTCTTGCCAATTTCGAAGGCGTTGGCCAGCTGGGTGGAAGCCTGCTGCGTCTCATGCACCTTGCCGATGGCCTGGCCGAGCATGTCGGCAAAGCTGCTCTGGCCCGGGGCCAGTTCGGGGGCAGCGGACACCTTGGGCAGCGACATGGCATCAGCCTGCATCGCGCGCATGTCCAGCATCAGACGATTGAATTCAACACCTTGGCTCATGACCTTCTCTCTCCGGCGGCCGCATTTTTTTGACACTCATGCGGCGGATAGCTCGTGTAAAGCAACAAAGGTGCCAGCCTTGCCACCCTGTCCATTTGGTTTAGCGCGATCCCTGCAAAGCAGGCTTGGTGATGTTTGCTGTGGAGCTGAAATCCAGGGGCTGCTTCGCAGCCCATCGCAGGCAAGCCAGCGCCTACAGAAAAACCCATAACCTGTTGATTTAGCGGGTGCCTGTGGGTGCGATGCATCAGCCGAAGAGGCTGGCCTCGACGTCGAACCCGGCATCGCGCATCTGCGCCAGCTTGTAACGCAGGGTGCGTGGGCTGATGCCCAGGCGCTCGGCGGCTTCCTTGCGGCGGCCGCGTTCGGCGCGCAAGGTGTCGATGATGGTCTGGTACTCATGGCGGCGCAGGTCATCGCCCAGGCCACTGGCTTCGGCAACCACGGCTGCCACTGACGGCGCCGCGCCGGCCGACAATGGAATGGCGCCCGCCAGACAGAAATCCGCCGCTTCGATCACCCCACCCTGCTGCAGGATCAAAGCGCGCTGCAAGGCGTTGTCCAGTTCGCGCACGTTGCCGGGCCAGGCATGCGCCTGCAGGCAGGCCCGCGCATCGGCAGACAGGCGCACGGGTGCGTGCTTCATCTTGCTGACATGGCGTGCCAGCAAACGCTCGGCCAGCGGCAGGATATCGCCCTTGCGCTCGCGCAGCGCACACCAGGCCAGGGGGAACACCGACAGCCGGTAATACAGGTCTTCACGGAAGCGGCCAGCCGCCACTTCGCCTGCCAGGTCGCGGTTGGTGGTGGCCAGCACGCGGATGTCCAGGCTGATCGGCTTACGCCCACCTACCCGCTCCACCTCGCGCTCCTGCAGCACCCGTAACAGCTTGGCCTGCAAGGCCAGCGGCATCTCGGAAATCTCGTCGAGCAGCAAGGTACCGCCCTCCGCCTGCTCGAACTTGCCGGCCTGGGCCGCGATGGCGCCGGTGAAGGCGCCTTTCTCGTGGCCGAACAGCGTGGCCTCGAGCATGTTGTCGGGGATGGCCGCGCAGTTGATCGCCACAAAGGGCTCCGCCGCCCGCGGGGACTGCTGGTGAATGTAGCGCGCCAGCACCTCCTTGCCGGTACCCGACTCGCCAGAGATCAACACGGTCGAGTCACTGCGCGCTACCCGCGCAGCCAGTTCGAGCAACTGCCGGCTGGCCGGCTCGCAGGCCACCGGCCCTTCCTCTTCCGCTGCACTGACACGGCCTGCGGCGTGGCGCTCAACCAGGCTCAACAGCGCCTTGGGTTCGAAGGGCTTGACCAGGTAATCGGCAGCGCCTTGGCGCATCGCCTCCACGGCACGCTCGACTGCGGCATGCGCCGTCATCAGCAGCACCGGCAGTTGTGGCTGCTGGCGACGCAACTGCGCCAGCAGCTGATGCCCATCCATGCCGGGCATGTTCACATCACTGACCACCAGGCTGAACGCCTCGGCCAGCACCGCTTCCAGCGCCTCTTCGGCACTGCCCACGGCCCGGTAGTCGAAGCCGCCGATTTCCAGGGTGTCGCCAAGCGCCTGGCGCAATACGCGGTCATCCTCGACCAGCAGCACCTTGATCGCCATCAGCCCGCCTCCGCCAGTTGCCCATCGATCAGCGGCAGCTCGACCCGCACGCAGGTGCCGCGCCCAACCTTCGAGCGCAGGCTGAGGGTGCCCTGGTGCGCCCGCACCACGGCCTTGACCACGGCCAGGCCCAGCCCGGTGCCGGTGGCCTTGGTGGTCAAGAACGGCTCGCCCAGGCGGCCCAGCAAATCGGCGTCGATACCGCTGCCGGCATCGCTCACGCACAGGTGCAACACCTGCTCACGACGGAACACGTGCACCTTGAGCCGGGCCGGTTCTTCGCTGGCTTGCAGGGCGTTCTCAATCAGGTTGAGCAAGGCGCCAACCAGGGTATCGCGGTTGCACAGCAGCTCGCCCAGGTGGCTGTCGCACTGCCAACGCACGGCATGCCCTTGCACGTGCGACTGCGCCGCCTGCTGCAGGGCCTGGAACAGTGCTTTCGGGGTCACACGATCACCCAGCGGCAGCTCGCCGCGGGCGAACACCAGCATGTCGCGCACCTGGTGCTCCAGCTCGTGCAGGCGTTCCTTCAAGGTACCGGCGAAGCGCTGGCGGGTTTCGGCGCTCAGGTCTTGCTCGCTGTCGGCCAGGTGGCTGGCGTAGAGCATGGCCGCCGACAGTGGCGTGCGAATCTGATGGGCCAACGAGGCGACCATGCGCCCCAGCGACGACAAGCGCTCATGGCGCGCCAACTGGTCTTGCAGGCGACGGGTTTCAGTCAGGTCGTTGAGCAGCACCAGTTGGCCGGGTTCGGCATCCAGCGAGCGGGTAGCGATGGACAAGCGGCGGCCGTCGCGCAGCGACACTTCGTGGCCGTCATCCTTGCGCGGGGCAAAGCTGCGGGCAATGACCTGGCGCCACAGCTCACCGATCAGCGGCTCGCCGAGCAGTTCGCAGGCGGCGGGGTTGGCTTCACGCACCCTGCCCTGGCCATCGATCACGATCACCCCACCGGGCAACAAGTCCAGTAGGTTCTGCAGGCGATTGGCCAGGCGTTCCTTTTCGTTCAGTTCGTCCATGCGCTGGGCGCTGACCACGGCCAGCTCGCCCTTGAGCTCGCTGACGCGGGCTTCGAGCAGGCTGTAGGATTGGCTTAGCTGGCTGGAGACCTGATTGAACAAGGCAAAAGCCTGCTCGACACCCTGTCGGCTTTCCTGCTCGACCGGGGTATGCCCCTGCAGAACGGGGGCTCGGGAAACGTGGGCGGCCTGGGGCATCGTGCTCTCTCGCGTGGCTGACCGTCATAAAAACGGTGTGGTGCCAGCGGTGTAGCAATAGCCGTGCCGAAGATGGGGTTTTACCGCACTGCGATGCGTATTGCGCGACCTGTGCGACCTGTGTAGGGGCAGCCTTGTGCTGCGAAGAGGCCGGCGCATGCACAGAGCCTTTCTGTGCTGCCACCGGCCTCTTCGCAGCACAAGGCTGCTCCTACACGGGTTTACCGACTGCCTGAAACAGGCGCAAAGGGGGTCAATCCTCCGCCTGTTCCTCGCCACCCTGACGGCTCATGCCGTACTTGCGCATCTTCTCGACCAGCGTGGTACGGCGGATACGCAAACGTTCAGCCGCGCGTGCAACGATACCGTTGGCATCGTCCAGCGCCTGCTGGATCAGGCCCTGCTCCAGGCTGCCCAGGTAGTCCTTGAGATCAAGGCCTTCGGGCGGCAGCATCGCGGGGTTGGCGAAGTTCGGTGCATGGCCGTTGATGGCCACGCGCTCTTCGAGATCACTGCGCAGGTGGTCGACCATCTGCTCGTCTTCATCATCGACGTAGCGGAATTTTTTCGGCAGTTCGGACACGCCGATCACCCCGTACGGGTGCATGATCGCCATGCGCTCGACCAGGTTGGCCAGCTCGCGCACGTTGCCCGGCCAGCCATGCCGACACAGCGACATGATCGAAGCAGAGTTGAACCGAATCGAACCGCGCTTCTCGTGCTCCATGCGCGAGATCAGCTCGTTCATCAACAGCGGGATGTCTTCCACCCGCTCACGCAGGGGCGCCATCTCGATGGGGAAGACGTTCAGGCGGTAGTACAGGTCTTCGCGGAACGTCCCATCCTCGATCATGCTTTCGAGGTTTTTGTGGGTCGCGGCGATGATGCGCACGTCGATGCTCTGGGTCTTGTTGCTGCCCACGCGCTCGAAGGTGCGCTCCTGCAACACGCGCAGCAGCTTGACCTGCATCGGCAGCGGCATATCGCCGATCTCGTCGAGGAACAGGGTGCCGCCGTTGGCCAGCTCGAAACGCCCGGCACGGCTGGTGATGGCACCGGTAAAGGCGCCCTTCTCGTGGCCGAACAGTTCGCTTTCCAGCAGCTCGGCCGGGATCGCGCCGCAGTTGACCGGCACGAACGGCGCATCGCGGCGCTTGGAGTGGTAGTGCAGGTTGCGCGCCACCACCTCTTTGCCGGTGCCTGACTCGCCGAGGATCAACACGCTGGCATCGGTGTCCGCCACTTGCTGCATCATCTGCCGCACATGCTGGATGGCGCGGCTGGTGCCGACCAGGCTGCGGAACAGGTTCGGCTCGCGCTGGCGCCCGCGCTCGCGTGCCTGGTCGTACATCTCGCGATAGACCTGGGCACGGTGCAGCGAATCGAGCAACTGGCTGTAGCTCGGCGGCATTTCGAGGTTGGAGAGGACTCGACGGCGAAGCTCTTCCGGCAACTCTGCAGAAGAAATTTCACCTAAAAGCAGCACCGGAAGGAACTCATCCCACCCGGCCACTGTCTTAACGAGCCCAAGGAGATTGCCCGGAGCATTCACGGCACCGACAAGCACGCACAGCACTTCCCGACTCGAAGACAACGACTCCACCGCCTGCTGCCAGTCCTGGCTCGAGCACGCGAGGTTTTCTTCGCCTAGAAAATTCAGGACCACCGCCAGATCGCGGCGGCGGGCGCTGTCGTCATCGATCAGAAGAATCTTGGTTTCACGCCACATGCAATAGCAACTTCCCTAGTCATATCGGCGCCCTGTGGGGCGTGCTCGACATCATTCCGACTGAATGGTCAGTGTTCGGACGTCTGAAATTCGAAAACAGCCACTAGTAAAGTCAAAAACTTAGAAGCAGTCAAATTTATGGCGCCGAGCTTTGCGTTCTGCTCAGCGTCAGCTGAACAGATGGTATACCTTTGTGGCCTGTTTCGCTTGATTGATATTCGTCATTTGCTGGACCAAAGATTGACGTTCGTCACTTGCAACGTCGATTAGTTGGCGATAAACGTCCATCAGCGCTTCGAGGTTCACCCGAACCGCCGCCTCATCCTCCACCGCCCCTTGCAGCAATTCGTCCATCTGCGCCCTGCAGGCCAGGTCTAGCTCGCCGATGGCGGCCCAGTCGCGCGCTTGCAGTGCCTCGTTCAAGGCCTGACGGGTGTCTTCGATTCGCTGCAACGCGTTCATGTGGCCTCCTGGCGTGTCACTGCTCGGCCGTGGCGATGGCATCCCAACCGCTTTTGACGGTGATCATCAGCTGGGCGACTTCGTCGATGATGGCGGGGTCGCTGTCCAGGTTGGCCTGGATCAGACGGGTGGCCATGTAGGCATACAGGCTATCGAGACGGTCCAGTTCGTCTGGGTTGTCGGTCTTTTCCTTGTCCAGCCCTTCACGCAGGCCACCGATGATGTCGATCGCCTTGCCCAGCATCACACCCTTCTGCGCCACGTCGCCGCGGCTGATCGCGCCCTTGGCCTGGGCCATACGGTCGAGCGAACCTTCCATCAGCATCTGCACCAGGCGGTGCGGGGTCGCTTCGGAGATCTGGGCGTGGGAATTGACCTTCTGGTACTGGCGAAGGGCTCTCATCGGGTGCATGGGGGATCCTCAGTGAACGGGGCAGAACAGTGGCCGTATACCTAGGTAATCGGCCCTGGCCTGGATTTCTTTAGGCGATCAATCGTCGCTGTTGGACTTGTTCAGCGCGTTTAGCGTGGTCATTACGCTGTCGCTGGTCGCCTTGAGCTTGGCCACCAAGGTGTCCATGGCGTTGTACTTTTTGGTCAGGGTGTCGGTCAGCGACTCGATACGGCGATCAAGCGCGGTCTGCGACTCTTCCAACTGCTTGAGCTGGGTGGTCAGGCTCGCCTGGCGCGACGCGAGGATACCCCCTGTCTTGGCGTATTCTTCAGTGGCCGCGGTCATGCGACTGAGCAGGCCTTCCTTACCGATGAACAGGCCACTGATGTCAGCGCCCATCGTTTTGACTGCGGCATCCCACTTGTCGTTGTTGAGCTCAAGCAACCCCGTCTTCTGTACGGTATTGATGCCTAGCTGCGACAGCGTACGCAGGCCACCGGTACCCACACTGCGGGTGAGCTCGCTACGGATCGAGCTGACCAGCGAACGCATGGTCGCATCGCCTGTCAGCGATGCACCCGAGGCGCTGCTGTCGTCGGCGCCCGTGGTGACCTTGGTCTGCGCATTGATGGTCGTCATCAACGCGTTATAAGCGGTCACGAAGGACTGCACCGAGGTTTTCAGAGTGTCGTTGTTGCTCGCCACCACAAGGCTCGACTTGCCTTCTTTGACCAGGGTGATGTCCACGCCACTGACCGCACCGGTTACGGTATTGGAAGCCGATTCCAGCTCGAGGCCGTCGAGCTTGTACTTGGCATTCTGCGGCTCTGCAATGGTCGTCACACCGGTGGCCATGTCGGCGGTGCCACCCAAGGTCAGCTCGGTGCCATCACCCATTTTGGTCGACGAGAAGATCAGCCGTGAACCACTGGCGTCAGTGACGATGTTGGCCGTGATGCCCTTGGATTGCAGCTGATCGTTGATCGAGTCGCGCGCCTGCTGCAGCGTTGCACCCGCAGCGATGGACACGTTGTGCGTGGCATTGCCCTGGCTAATGGTCAGGGTTTGCGACTCGCCCGAATCGTTGATGATGGTCGAGGTGTTCTTGTAAACCTGAGTCGAAATCTTGGATGCCGTTGCCAGCTGCGTCACTTCAAGCGAGTACGTGCCCGACGACGCGCCATCACCCAATTTGATCTTGGCGATAGCTTCGTCAGACGACGACCCAGACAAACCATTGAAGCTCGCTGCAGTATTAAGCTTGACCAGCGCCGCGCGGTACGTTTCCAGCGCACTTTTGATCGTACCGATGGCCGACAAGGTGGTGGTGGCGGTGGCGGTCTGATTATTGATCTGGGTTTGCTTGGGGGCTTTTTCTGCACCCGCCAACGCCGCAACAAGCTCGTCGATCTTTAGACCCGAACCCAGTCCGGTAATAGTAGAACTCGCCATCTTCACACTCCTTATCGGTGACCGTCGAAAATCCGACGAAAACGCGTCCGTGCGGCTTTACAACAAAAGCCGTGCCAACTCAGGCCTGGGTATCGAACAACAGGCTGTTGGCATCCTTCAGGTTTTCCGCCAGCTTCAGTGCCACTTCGGAGGGCAACTGGCGGATGACTTCGCCGCTCTGGCGGGCGATGACCTTGACGACCACCTGGCCGGTGGAGTCATCGATCGAAAAATCGAGTTGTCGCTCTGAAGCCTTGACGAAGTCCTGGATGGCATTGACTGCGGTTTCCAGGGTTTCTCGGGCTACAGGCTGGGATTCTTGCTTGGCAGGCTCGTTGGCCGCCAGCTCGTTCTCTTGCCGCTTGCTCGCTGTTGCTTCGGGAGCAGCGGAGGCGGGATAGGACAGGCCCAGTTTCACGCTCATATCCATTTCTGGCACCTCTTGTTCTCGGAAAGACGAAAGGGTACGTCACCGTACCCTTCGTCAAACTACTTAGCGATCAGGATCAGCCCAGCAGTTTCAGCACCGACGACGGCAGCTGGTTAGCCTGGGACAGGATCGCGGTGGACGCCTGTTGCAGGGTTTGCTGCTTGGTCAGCTCGGCGGTTTCCGAAGCGAAGTCGGCGTCCTGCACACGGCTGCGGGCAGCGGTGGAGTTTTCCGAGATGCTGTTCAGGTTGGCAACGGTGCTGTCGAAGCGGTTTTGCACAGCACCCAGCTGAGCGCGCTGGCTGTCGATTTGAGCGATAGCGGCATCCAGAGCCTGGATGGCTTTCTGCGAATCGGCAGCAGTGGTGATGCTCAGGTTGGAAACGGTGGTTTCCTGGGTGATGGCTACGGTGCTGTTGGTGGTAGCCAGGCCCAGAGCGGCCAGACCGGTACCTTGGCTGCCGTCGGCAACGGTGATGTTTTCTTTCGAGAACAGCTTCAGGGTGTTGTCGGCGTTCTTGCTGGCGGTGACGCCGGTGCTCGCGGTGTTGATCGCCGAGATGATGCCGTCCAGGGTATCGCCCTTGGTGAACTTCACTTCAGTGCCGTTCAGGGAGATGGAGGTATCAGCGACCAGTTTGGCTTCGGTGGTGCCAGCAGCCAGGCCGATTTTAGCCAGGGCGCCTTGGCCAGCGGCACCAGTGCCGTTGGTCAGGTTGATGGCTTTGCCATCGGTGGAGCTCAGTTGCAGACGGCCTTCGGTGCTCAGGGTTGCCGCAACGCCAGTTGTTGCGGTTTGAGCATTGATGTTGGTGAGGACGTCATTCATGTCATCACCAGCGTTAGCGCCAACCGCTGTACCGTTGATATTGAAGGAAATAGCTGCTGGGAAGCCGCTACCAGCAGTAACTGTCGCTGCCGCCGCGAAGCCGCCGAGGTTGGCTGCCGTGGTGGCGTTAGTTGCAGTTGCAGTGAAGGTAGAGCTGGAGCTCATTACAATCTTGCCAGTACCGTCGTCAGCTGCGGCAACACCGGTAGTAGCGGTTTGAGCGTTGATTTTACCGATAACGGTGGCAGCTGTATCAGCATCGGTCAGGGAGATGGCAGCACCACCATTCAGCACCAGATCAACGGTTTCACCGGTGGGCGGCGCTGCCCAGGTTACAGCTGCTGCAGAGTAGGTAGTGGTGCCAGCCGGTGCAACAGCACCAGTTACAACTGCAGACAAGTCAGTAGCCTGGCCATCAGTCTTAGCTTCGCTGAACGAACCTTTCAGGCCAGTCGAGCTGATGTCGGTCATGCCGAACGAGATGGTTTCGTTAGCGCTGGAACCGATCTGGAAGCTGACGTTCTGGAACGAACCGTCGAGGATTTTACGACCACCGAAGGTGGTGGTGTTGGCGATACGGGTCAGTTCGCCCGACAGCGCGGTGAATTCTTGTTGCAGGGAAGTACGGTCGTCATCGCTGTTCGAGCCGTTGGCGGACTGCAGGGACAGTTCGCGCATACGCTGCAGGATGCTGGTCGATTCTTGCATCGCGCCTTCAGCGGTCTGGGCGATGGAGATGCCGTCGTTGGCGTTTTTCACGGCAACGCTCAGGCCTTTGATTTGGCTGGTCAGACGGTTGCCGATCTGCAGGCCGGCGGCGTCGTCTTTGGCGCTGTTGATTTTCAGGCCGGAAGACAGGCGGGACATCGAAGTACCCAGCGCGTCGGAAGCACGGTTCAGGTTCTTCTGAACGCCCAAGGAGGTGATGTTAGTGTTAACGGTCAAAGCCATGACGAATTCCTCGTTGAATGGATACAGCGGCTTCCGGCCCTGGCAACCGCCGGGTGTGGCCTAGAGAACCTTCGTAATGGTTATCGTCGGGTGCGCGGGTTGCTTGAGGGGTTTTTCAAAAAAAAAAATGGTGGCACGCTGCCAGCCCAGTGAAATCAGGGGGTTAAGGGCGAATTTTTGACGTCAAAATCTGTGCAGAAAAAACCTGATGGCACTGCCAACCTGTGGGAGCGGGCTTGCCCCGCGAAACAGGCAACGCGGTGGATGGCACCAGCTTTGCCGGTGTTCGCGGGGCAAGCCCGCTCCCACAGGGGGGGGAGTTGAGGCAACTGGAGCGCTGTTTTCAGGCAGGCACAAAAAAAGCGCCGGGCGGTGGCCGCCGGGCGCTTTTTTTGAGGCTACTGAAAGTCAGTCGCGATAGAGAATCGCCGAGCCCCACGACAGGCCCACACCGAACCCGCTGATCGCCACACGCTTCCAGTTACCGTCGAGCATGTGCTTCTGCAGCAGCAGCGGCACGCTGGACGACACGGTATTGCCGGTCTCCAGCATGTCCTTGACGAACTTCTCCGGGTTTTCTTCCTCGAAGCGGCGCGCCACAGCATCGACAATCGCCGCACTGCCCTGGTGGATGCAGAAGGCGTCGATATCCTTCGAGGTCAGCCCGCTGGCGTCGAGCAGCTCATGCAGGTGCGCCGGCACTTTGATCAGGGCAAAGTTGAACACCTGGCGGCCGTTCATGAAGAACTTGCCGTCGCTGACCTTCAGGTGCTCCGCGCCGGAGCCGTCAGTGCCAAAACGCGCCTGGCCCAGGTTCCACACCGCATTTTCGCCCATCCAGGTGGCCGTGGCGGCATCACCGAACAGCATGGTGGTGTTGCGGTCTTCCGGGTCGACGATTTTCGAGTACGGGTCGGCTGTGATCAGCAGGCCATTCTTCAGCCCTGCCGCTTCCATGAAGCCCTTGATCGCATACAGGCCATACACATAACCCGAGCAGCCCAGCGACACGTCGAACGCCGCCACGCGGGTCGACAGGCCAAGCTTGCTCTGGACGATGGCGGCCGTGTGCGGCAGGCCTTCTTCGTCACCGTTCTGGGTGACCACGATCAACGCATCGATCGATTGCGGATCAAGGTCAGGGTTGGCGGCGAACAGGGCCTGGGCCGCTTCGACGCACAGGTCCGAGGTTTCTTGGTCTTCGGCCTTGCGCGGCAGGAAGGACGCGCCGATCTTGCCGAACATGAACTCTTCGTCCTTGCCGAACTTCGCACCCTGGACGTAGTTGTCCAGGCCAGCGGTGGGCACGTAACTCGCGATGCTTTTGATGCCAATCATTCTGGCTTCCCAATGAAAACAGCCAAAGACCACCACTCGATGAATTGAGGGCGCCAAATACCGGAGCGTCACCCCACAGGGGGGCAAGCAAGGCCTGGCAGCCTCGCTCGAATGCAAACCGGTAACAAAATGCTGCAACAGCTGCTGCATAGAATACAGGGAAGATGACCGTTTTGACTCATTGGTCACATTGAAATGCTACGAAAGCCTGGCGGGGGGTGTGGAGACTGGAGGGTTTTGCGGGGGTATTGAGGGATTTTGGGGGCGCTTTGCGCCCCCAAAATCTCACAGCAAGATCAAAGCTTGTTGAACAGGCTCAACTGCGAAATCCGCGCAAACGCCAGCTGCGAGGCCTCGAGCATCGCCTGTTGCAGGGTCAGCTGGATGGTCGCCGACGCCATGTCGGTATCGCCAATGGCGCTCTGGGTGGTCTTGTTGGCCAGGCCCAGGCTGATGTTCTCCTGCTCCTGGATCTCTAGCGAGTTACCCCGCGCACCGATCGAACCGCGAGTAATGTCAATACGCTCACGGGCACTGGCCAGGTTGGAGATCGCCGAGTCGGTCGCCGTCTTGAGCGCTGCCTGCGCCTCCGGGCTGTCGACCGGCTTGCCCAGCGCCGTGCGCAATTGGCCGAGGCTGTCGAGCACGTTCTGCGTGCGGTGCGTGTTGGCCGTCACCGCGAACTGGTCACCTTCGCCAGGCGCACTGTCGAGCTGGAAGGTCACGCCCGCCACCGTAACCGCATTACCCGCCCCGACCGTGCCCGAGGCCACCGGCTTGCTGTCGGCACTGTACGGCTGCGCATACAGCGAATACTCGGTCGCACTGGTGAACTTGATCACCGCGCCATTGCTGGGGAAGGTGCTGCGATAGGCATCGGCATCGGTGATGCTGCTGCCGGTAACCTGCGCGGTCGATGGGTTACCCGCACTGCGCGTGGCATTCAGGGTGTCGGGCTTGGCTTCGAGGGTGAACACATGGCCCGCCACCGCCGCGTCGGCATCGTCACCTTCCTGCAGGTTCAGGTTGATCTCGAAATCAACACCGCGCAGCGAAATCATCTTGCCGCCTTCGGTGTTGACGTCGAACTTGCCGTTGCTCGCGGTTTCGCTGGTGATGTCCTTGCCGGTGGCATCCTTGACGCTGTACTCGGTGGCACTGGTGAAGGTGATGGTGTACGGCTGGCCGCCGGCGAACTGGTTGTTGTAGGTATTGGCCGAGGTCATCAAGCCACCGGACAACAGCACCTTGCCATCATCCGGGGTCGGCGCCTGCAGGCTCGACTGCGTACGGCTGTTGTTGGTCGCCTGGTCGAAGATGCTGAAACCGCTGTCGTTGGTCGCCAGGCTCAAGGTATCGGAGACCTGCAGGCTGAGCTGGGTCTGGTCACCCTGGTAGCTGTAGGTACCGTCGCTATTGCGTACGTAAGGCGGCGTTGACGACTTGGAGCCACCGAACATGTAGTCGCCATTGGCGTCGCGGGAATTGAGCAGGCCGAAGACGTTCGCCTCGATCTCTTTGATCTCGCTGGCGATCGATGCGCGGTCGGCATCGCTCTTGCCACCGTTACCCGCCTCCAGCGCCAGCTCGCTGGCACGCTGCAGGGCATCGTTGATGGTCGAGAGCACGCTCTCTTCCTGCAGCAGGGCATTCTTGACCGTGGTCATGTTGCCGTTGTACTGGTCTAGCAGCGCGCTCTGCTGCTGCAGCAACAGCAGGCGCGCGGCACCGACCGGGTCATCGCCCGCCGTCTGGATACGCGACTTGGAAGTGATCTGCTCGGTGGTCTTGGCCGTGTCCGAGAAGTTCTTCGAGTAGGTGTTGGCGCTGGTCTCATAAAACTGAGCAGTAGAAATACGCACGGCCAGCTACTCCTTAAAGGGCGTTGATCAAGGTCGAAAAGGTTTCTTGCGCCGCCTTGATAATCTGCGACGACGCGGTGTAGTAATGCTGGAACTTCACCAGGCTGGCCGCCTCGTCATCAAGGTTGACCCCCGACACCGCACTGCGGCTTTCGGCGGCGGACTTGAACACGGCCTGGGTTGCGGTGGTGTCGATGGCGGCCTGGCTGGCCTTGGCCCCCACGCGCTCGACCAGCGAGGCATAGGCCGAAGTGAAACTGGTGCCACCGCCAGAGCCGGTGGCCACGGTCGATTTGGTCTGCAGCTCCAGCAGCGAGGTAGCGTTGCGGTTGTCGGCCTTGCCGTCGGCATTGAACGACAGGGTAAAGCTGTCGTTGGCAGACGGGCTGCCGCCGATGGTGGTCTCGACATTGAAACTGCGCGGCTTGCCGTCGCCATCAAGGATCGGCTTACCAGCGGCATCAAGCATTGGCACGGCGACGGACAATTTGTTGTCCTGCCCAGGCACGACGCTGCCGGTGCCGATCTGCGTGCCCTTGGCATCGAACAGCTTGTAGCCTTGGGAACCGCCGTTGGCGGCGTCGAACACCACGCGCACCGGCATCGAGTCGCGAATCGCCTGCTGCACCAGCGCTGTATCGGCACCGCCGTAGATGTCCAGCGAGTCGCCCAGCACCGGCTGTGTGATGGTGCCGCTGCCCCCGTTGCCGCTGCCCGCCGTGGCGCTGATCGGCCCGGCAAAGGCCAGCTTGTTGGCATCGGTCATGATGGTCGAGATATTGCCCGCCGCGGAACGGGTCGGGATCACCTTGAAGCTGTCCCCCGGTGCCAGGCCACCACCCTTGAGCGCCAGGCTGAAGCCGTCGATCACCGGGGCCGGGTCGGCGTTCAGGTCGAAGCTGCCCATGTCGGTGCCATCGGAGCGGCGCACGCTGTACTGGTTGGCGCTGGTGAACTTCACTTCGTAGTCGTACGTGGTCAGCGCGCCGCTGTCGGCAATGGTCACATCGAGGTTGCCGGACCCGGCACTGTTGCTCGACGAAGCCAGGCTGCGCTGGGCCAATGCACTGGCGCTGTTGATGCTGGAGAACAGCGCGCTGCCGAATTGGGCGTTGGCATCCAGGCCTTGGCCCAGTTGGCTGTTGATGCTGTCAGCAACCACCAGGGCCACGCGGCCGAGCTCGTTCATCGACGGCATCAGCACATCCTGGCGGTAGCGCAGCAGGCCGCCGATCGTGCCACCGGTCACCACCGAGGTCACGTCAGAGCTGAACGACTCGTAGTTGATGCGCAGGCTGGCTTGGCTTTTGTCTGCCACGCCCGGCTGCACCGACAAGGTGTTGGCCTTGACCCCGGTGACCAGTGACTGGCCACTGCCCAGGTAGACGTCGTAGTTGCCGTCGCGCTCCTGCACCGTGACCCCGACCAGCTCGTTGAGCTGGCGCACGGCTTCGCTGCGCGCATCCAGCAGGCTGTTAGGGGTATTGCCGGTGGCGGTGGCCGCGACGATCTGCTTGTTGTACTCGGCGATGTTGCTGGTGAGCTTGTTCACCTGGCCTGCGAGCGTGCCGAGCTGAGAGTTGATCGTTTCGTTCTGCTGGGTCAGCTGAGTGCCCACCGCATTGAAGCGGTTGCTCAGGGTTTGCGCCTGGGTCAGCAGCAACTGCCGCGAAGCGACATCACCCGGCGTGGCCGAAGCGGTCTGCAACGCCGAGAAGAACGCGGTCAGCACCGAGCTGATGCCGGTATCACGGTCGGCCAGCAATTTGTCGACGCTGGTGATCTGGTCCTGGAACGCCACAGAGTCGGCCTGCAGCGAGGTCGCGGTCTGCAACTGATTGTCCAGGTAGGCGCTGTAGATCCGGCGCACATCCGAAAGCGTGGTGCCCGTACCCAAAAAGCCCGCGCCCATGTTGTGCGAAGGGCCCGCAACCTGAACCGCTTGCTGGCGCGAATAGCCACTGGTGGCGGCGTTGGCAATGTTGTTACTGGTAACCGACAGTGCCGCCTGGCTGGCGCCCAGGCCACTCAGACCGATCGAAATCAGACTCGACATGTTTTAGTCCTTATAGATTCGTAGTTCTGCCAGCCATGGCGTATTGCGGGGTTGCTTGCATTTGCTGGGCGATGCTGATGATCTTCTTCGCATAGCCCGGGTCGGTCGCATAACCTGCTTTTTGCAACTCTCTTGCAAACTGCTCAGGGTTATCGGCCGCGTCCAGCGCACCTTGATAGCGGGAATTGCCCTGTAACAGGTTCACCAGGTCATGGAAGCTGTCCTGGTAGGAATCGTACGAACGGAACGCTGCGGTTTCCTTGACGAACTGGCCATCGCGGAACTCGCTGGTGATCGCCCTCGCCTGCTCGCCCTGCCAGTTGCCACTGGCCTTGATGCCGAACAAGTTGTGGCTGCTGCTGCCATCGGTGTTGCGCATGACCGACTTGCCCCAGCCCGTTTCCAGGGCCGCCTGGGCGACCAGATAACGCGGGTCGATACCGATGCGCTTGGCGGCCTGCTCGGCCATCGGCAGCATGGTGGCGACAAAGGCGTCGCTGTCGGCGAAGGCCTTGTTCGGCGCCAGCGGCGGCTGGGCCACGGCACGCCCGACAATGCGCAGGCCGTTTTCTGGCACGGCAAAAGCCTTGGCCACTTGCTGGCCGTCACGGGCCGGCACGCTGGCGGTGTTGGTGGTCGCAGCCGACGGCACGATGCCTGCCAGCAGGCGGTCGGTGAGCTTGCTCGGCAAGGCCAGGCGCCGCGCATTGAGGGCCGCGACGTCATTGCGCGCTGCGCCGGTCTCGGCGGCATGCGCAGGCTCAGCCACCTTGTTGCCCCACAGCGCCGGGCCACTGCCTTCGCTGCGCGGAAACGGGCTGGTGGCGCCAGCCGTGCTCTTGCTCTTGGTCAACTGGCGCACCAGTACATCCTGCAGGCCAATACCGCCTCCCTCGCGGGACATGCTCACGGCCAACTGCTGGTCATACATGTCGCGGTATTGCTTGACCGTCTCGGTGTTCATCGGGTTGTCGTCGGCCAGCACATCGCTGGCCTTGCGCGAGGCCTTGAGCATTTCGCTGATGAACAGCGACTCGAATTCCTGGGCCACCTTGCGCACGTTGGCTTCGCTGTCGCGGTCGCCGTGCTTGAGCGAACTCAGGCGGTTGAGGTCGGTGTAGGCGCCACTGTCGGCGCTGCCAGACACCAGGCTTTTGCTGTTCATGCGCGGCGTCCTCAGATCACGATCAGGTCGGCCTGCAAGGCGCCGGCCTGTTTCAGGGCTTCAAGGATCGCCATCAGGTCGCCGGGTGCCGCGCCGACCTGGTTCACCGCGCGGACGATTTCATCCAGCGTGGTGCCCGGGCCGAACTTGAACATCGGCTTGGCTTCCTGCTCGGCGTTGACTCGCGAACGCGGCACCACGGCGGTCTGGCCGTTGGAGAACGCGCCCGGCTGGCTGACGATCGGGTCTTCGGTGATGGTCACGGTCAGGCTGCCGTGGGTGACCGCCGCCGGCGAAACCTTGACGTTCTGGCCGATGACGATGGTGCCGGTACGCGAGTTGATGATGACTTTCGCCACGGCTTGGCCTGGGTCGATATCGAGGTTTTCCAGAATCGACAGGTAGTCCACCCGCTGGCTCGGATCCATCGGCGCACTGACGCGTACCGACCCGCCATCCACAGCCTGGGCAACGCCGGGGCCGAGCAGCTCGTTGACCTTGTCGACGATACGCTTGGCCGTGGTGAAGTCCGGGCGATTGAGGTTCAGGGTCAGGCTGTTGCCCTGGTTGAACCCGCTCGGCACCGACCGCTCGACGCTGGCGCCGCCAGGAATTCGCCCGGCCGACGGAACGTTGACGGTGATCTTCGAACCGTCACGCCCTTCGGCATCGAAGCCGCCCACCACCAGGTTACCCTGGGCGATGGCGTAGACGTTGCCATCGATACCCTTGAGCGGGGTCATCAGCAAGCTGCCGCCGCGCAGGCTCTTCGAGTTACCGATCGAGGAGACGGTGATGTCCACCACCTGGCCCGGCTTGGCGAATGCCGGCAGGTCGGCATGCACCGACACCGCCGCGACGTTCTTCAACTGCACGTTGCCAGAACCGGCCGGCACCTTGATGCCGAACTGCGACAGCATGTTGTTGAAGGTCTGCAGGGTGAACGGCGTCTGGGTGGTCTGGTCACCCGTGCCGTTGAGCCCCACCACCAGTCCATAGCCGATCAACTGGTTGGAACGCACGCCAGAGATGCTGGCGATGTCCTTCAAGCGCTCGGCCTGGGCCGCGAAGGCGCAGGACAGTAGCAGGGTTGCGGCAATCAGCTGCCTCACGTTGAACATGGTCATCTGTACTCAGAAAGGCCAAAGCGGGCTGATGAAGAAGCGGTCCAGCCACCCGGGCTGGCTGGCATCGGCAAACGAGCCGGTGCCCGAATAGGTGATGCGCGCATCGGCCACGCGGGTGGACGGCACGGTGTTGTCGGTGGCGATGTCATCGGCGCGGATCATGCCGGCAATGCGCACCAGCTCTTCACCGGTGTTCAGGGTCAGCCACTTCTCGCCGCGCACGGCGATGATGCCGTTGGGCAGCACTTCGGCCACGGTCACGGTGATCGAGCCGGTCAGGGTGTTGCCCTGGGTGGCCTTGCTGTCGCCCTTGGTGGCGCGCTCGCCGTTGTAACCGGCCTCCAGCGACAGGTCACCGCCGCCGAACGGGTTGTTGGTGTTGGGCGTGCTGCCAAACAGCGAGGTCAGGCCGATGTCGGCCTTGCTGTTCTTCTGGATCTGCGAACCTGCGTTCTTGCTGGCCGAGGTCTTCTCGTTAAGGGTGATGGTGATGATGTCACCGACCCGGAAGGCCTTGCGGTCGCTGTACAGGTTCTGTTCGAAACCGGCCTGGTAGATCGAACCGTTGTTGGCCGCCGCCGGCAACGGGGTGCGCGGCAACACCGGCGCATAGTACGGGTCGTTGGGCTTGGGCGTCGGCCCGACGCAACCTGCCAACAACACCGCTCCCCCCAGGGCGAAGACGGACAACAGACGATTCATGACGCTTACCTCACGGTGTATCTGGGCTACGGGGCCGGGATCAGGGGCTTACAGCTGCTGGGTGACGAACGACAGCATCTGGTCGGCGGTGGAGATGACTTTCGAGTTCATCTCGTAGGCACGCTGGGTGGTGATCATGTTCACCAGCTCTTCCACGGTGCTGACATTGGAGTTCTCCAAAGTCTGCTGCAGGGTGGTGCCGAAGCCGTTCAGGCCCGGGGTGCCGACTTGCGGCGCGCCGCTGGCGGCGGTCTCCAGGAACAGGTTGTCACCGATCGCTTGCAGGCCGGTCGGGTTGATGAAGTCGGCGGTCTGGATGTTGCCGATGACCTGCGCCGCCGGGTTGCCGGCCGTGGTGATCGACACGGTGCCGTCCTGGCCGACGGTGAAGGTTTGCGCGTCGTTCGGCACGACGATGGCAGGCTCCAGGGCGAAACCGTTGGCGGTGACGATCTGGCCATCGGAGTTCAGGTGGAAGGTGCCGTCGCGGGTGTAGGAAACAGTGCCATCCGGCTGCAAGACCTGGAAGAAGCCACGCCCGTTGACCGCCATGTCCAGCGGGTTTTCGGTGGTTTGCAGGCTGCCGGCGGTGAAGTTCTTCTGGGTGCCGACAATGCGCACACCAGTACCCACCTGCAGGCCCGAAGGCAGCTCGCTGTCTTGGGTCGACTGGGCGCCGGGTTGACGCTTGATCTGGTAGAGCAGGTCCTGGAATTCGGCGCGATCACGTTTGAAGCCGGTGGTCGAGACGTTGGCCAAGTTGTTGGAAATGACCGTCAGGTTGGTGTCCTGGGCGGACAGGCCGGTTTTAGCGACCCAAAGAGCCGGAAGCATGCTGTTCTCCTCGTGCGCCTGTTTTACGGCACCCGTTCAAATGTGATTAGCCGATTTGCAAAACCCGAGCCATGGCTTCGTCGCCTTCCTTGGCCGTGTTCATCATCTTGACGTGCAGTTCGAACTGACGGGACAACGCCAGCACCGAGGTCATTTCCTCGACGGCGTTGACGTTGCTGCCTTCCAGGAAGCCCGACACCACGCGCACGTTGACGTCGGCATCCGCCGGTTGGCCACTGGTGGTGTGGATCATGCCGTCCAGGCCCTTGGTCAGGCTTTTGATGTCGGGGTTGACCAGCTTGATGCGGTCGACTTCGGCCATCATGCGCGGGTCTTCGCCCATGGCGCGGATGCTGATGGTGCCGTCTTCACCCACTTCCACTTTTTGCTCTGGCGGAATGGCAATCGGGCCGCCGTTGCCGATCACCGGCATGCCGTTGCCGGCACGCAGCACGCCCAGGGCGTCGATGTTCAGGCTGCCGGTGCGCACGTAGGCTTCGCTGCCATCCGGTGCCTGTACAGCGATGAAACCTTTGCCGGTCACAGTCACGTCCAGCTCGCGGCCGGTCTCGACCATCGGGCCTTCGCTGAAGTCGGTGGCCGGGCGCTCGGTCATGGCAAAGGCGCGCGCCGGAAAGCTGTCGCCAAACACCGGCATCGAGCGCGCCTGCTCCAGGTCGCGCTGGAAGCCGTTGGTGGAAATGTTCGCCAGGTTGTTGGCATGGGCCTTCTGCGCCAGCGCGTTCTGGCTGGCGCCGGTCATGGCCACGTAAAGCATCTTGTCCACAGCATCTCCTATGCGCGTACCTGCCGCGCTGTCACTGAGCAGGGATAAGCAATAATCGAACCAGGTCCGTAAACCAATGAATTCAGGGGTTGCAGCGCGCCGAGAGGCAAAAACCGTCAGTTTGTCGGCGGATGTTTGCCGCCAGCGGCAAGGCAGCGTTCAGTACGTCCGGCAACCGGCGTTGTTGTAGGGGCCGGAAAAGCGCATCCAGCCTTCGCCTGGGTTGGTGGCCGAGCACATGAAACGGCCGGTGGTCAGGCTTTGCCATTGGTAGAAGGGGGCGGGGGCGGCGGCGAGCAAGGGGGCCATGGCGAGGATGGGGAGAAGCGCTAGTAGCAGCAGCCTTTTCATGGGGGTAACCTTTGAAAAATCTGGGGCCGCTTTGCGGCCCATCGCCGGCAAGCCAGCTCCTACAGGGATCGCGTAACCTGTAGGCGCTGGCTTGCCGGCGATGGGCTGCGAAGCAGCCCCAATTACAGAAAACAACACACCACAGTAACCACCATCAGCTCATCTGGATGATGGTCTGCATGATGGTGCTTTCAGTGGAAATGGTCTTGGCGTTTGCCTGGTAGTTGCTCTGCGCCTTGATCAGGTTGACCAGCTCGCCGGTCAGGTCGACGTTCGAATCTTCCAGCGCGCCGCCGGTGATCTGCCCCAGCGTCCCGGTATCCGGTTGGCCGACAACAGGCACCCCCGATGTGTAGGACTCTTTCCAGGCAGTACCGCCTACCGGCGTCAGGCCTTGGAGGTTGGCGAAGTTGACCAGTGCGACCTGGCCGATCACCTTGTTCTCACCGTTGGTGAAGTTGGCGAACATGTTGCCGCTGGCATCGATGCTCAGGCCAGACAACTCACCCGTCGCAAAGCCATCCCCGCTCTTGGCGGTCGTGGCGGACGCGGCGTTGTATTGCGTGGTGGCGATCATGTCCAGCTTGACCCCAGAGGCATGCGCGTTGGCGCCGTTGGCGGCCCACACACCTGCAACCGTCTTCTGCGCCGGCACCCAGCCGTCCAGGTTAAAGGTTTTGTCAGCGTTGATGGTGAGCCCACCTTGCACCGCACCTGCGTTCATTGCCGCAGTATCCAAGGTGCCGTCACTCTTGAATGGCAACGTGTTTGCCAGCGGGGTGGTCGACGTCGGGTCGGCTGGGTTGCGGCCGTCGATGGTGGTGTACATGGTCCAGGAGTTAGTACCCGCATCCTTCATGAAGTACTGGTTCATCTGGTGCAGGTTGCCCTGGCTGTCATACACATCGGTGTTGAAGGTGTAGTTGTAGGTCTTGACGTTACCCGGGTCGAACGGCGACTCGGCCGGGGCGGTATCGCTGGACTTGAGGTTGAGCGTCTCAGTGATGCGCCCGGTAGGGTTGGGCGTCAGGTTGGACGTGTCGATCTTCAGGTCGGTCAGCGCGCCCGGGACGACATTGCCATTGCCATCAACCCCATAACCTTGCAGCTTGGCGCCCGACGAGTTGATGACATTGCCTTCCTTGTCGCTGTAGAACATGCCGGCACGGGTGTAGATCTTCGAGCCATTGTCATTCAAGGCGAAGAAGCCGTTGCCGTCGATCGCCATGTCCAGGGCTTGGCCGGTACCGTTGATGTTACCCGGCGTGAACATCTGCGACACCGAAGCGGTTCTCACGCCAGTGCCGACGACCGTCTTGCCGCCGCTGGTGCCGCGAATGGAGTTGGAGTACTGATCCGCGAACTCGGCACGCGAGGCTTTGAAGCCGGTAGTGGCGACGTTGGCAATGTTGTTGCCAGTGACGTTCAGGGCCTTGTTTGCTGCATTGAGGCCGCTAAGGCCGGTATTGAAAGACATGTGCTACTCCTGTCGTTAGCTTAGGCCCTAGATGCCAATGGTTTGAACTTTGGACAGCGCGACGCTGCCCAGCCCGGCGAGGTTGAGCGTCATTTCGGCGCCGTTGGTACCCATGGTCACGCTGGTGACCGTGGCCGGCAGGTTGGTGGTCATTGCCGTGGACGCACCATCGATACTGGCGGTGGCCTTGAAGGTGTAGGTACCCGCCTCCAACGCCTCGCCGTCGTCGTCCAGGCCATCCCAGGTGAAGTCGGCCTTGCCGGCGGCCTTGGAGCCGAGGTCCAGGGTGCGCACCAGCTTGTCGTCTTTGTCATAGATGCCGACAGACGTGGCGGTACTCGATGAGGTCAGGTTGACCGACCCTTTCAACTCTTTGCTGGTGTCGACCAAGGCCTTGTCGGTCTGGACGATCACATTGCGCCCAACCAGCGACGACGCCTGCAGCGCCTGCGAAGACTGGAACGAACCGGCGATGTAGTTCACGGTGTCGTTCAGGGTCTGCATACTTTCAAGGCTGCTGAACTGCGCCAGCTGCGCAACGAACTCGCCGTTTTCCTGCGGGTCGAGCGGGTTTTGGTTTTTCATCTGCGTTACCAGCAACTGCAGGAACGCATCCTTGCCCAGCGCACTGCCGGCAGTACCGGTGCTGCTATCGGTCTTGCTGGTCTGCTTTTGCAGCGAGGTCAGGTACGCGCTGCCGACGTCACTGGTGGAATTGGTCGTGGTCATGTCGGCTTCCTATCACTGACCCAAGGTCAAGACTTTCTGCATCATGCTTTTGGCGGTGTTCATCAGTTCGGCGTTGGTCTGGAACGCACGGCTGGCAGAGATCATGTCAGCCATCTCTTCAACCACGTTGACGTTCGGGTAGTAGACGTAGCCGTCCTTGTTCGCCGCGGGGTGGTTGGGCTCGTAACGCGCCTCCAGATTGCTCTGGTCTTCGACGATGCCTTTGACCTGCACGCCCTGCCCCGCTTCGCCCTGGTCCTCGAACAGCGACTGGCTGGCGCCGCCCTGTGCGTTCTGGAAGGTGGTGGCGAACACCGGGTGGCGGGCGCGGTAGGTCTGGTCGATGCTCGACGACACGGTCTCGGCGTTGGCGATGTTCGAGGCCACGGTGTTGAGGCGGGTGTTCTGCGCGCTCATGCCGCTGCCGGCAATGTTGAAAACACTGGAAAGGGACATGGTTACTCTCCGCGCAGGGCCGAAACCAGCCCTTTGAATTTACTGTTGAGCAAGGTGAAGCTGGCCTGGAAACCGATGGCGTTTTCCGTGTAGTTCGATTGCTCGATCTGGGCATCCACGGTGTTCTGGTCGATCGACGGCTGCAACGGCGTGCGGTACTTGAGCGCCTCGTCACTGAGGGCCAAGCCGTCGGCCTCGATGTGCCGGCTGTTGGTCCGATCCAGAGCGAAGCGGCCGCTTTGCTGTTTTTCACTCTCGGCGGCGAGCACCGAAGAGAAGTCCATGTCACGCGCCTTGTAGTTGGGGGTGTCGGCGTTGGCGATGTTGTTGGCCAGCACTTCGGCGCGCTGAGCGCGGAAGCCCAGGGCCTTCTCGTGAATGCCAAGCGCCTTGTCGAAACTGATGCTCATGTCGGGGAAACCTTCGGAGGTTGACCGGAGTGTCGTTGGTCAAGGTATAGCAAGGGCTGTGCCAACCGGCTTAAAGGCCGGAAACACGGGGTTGCAAGGGGGATGCTGACAGGTGGGATGCCAGAAAAGCGGCAAAGTGCTTCCGCTTGGGGAGGGAAAAGCGGCAATCGCCGGGCGGCAAAAGCGGCAAAACAAAATATTGACGTCAGACCATCACGGCCGAATCCAGGCCCGTGTAGGAGCAGCCTTGTGCTGCGAAGAGGCCGGTGAAGCCACAGTAGATTTACTGCACTTGCACCGGCCTCTTCGCAGCACAAGGCTGCTCCTACAGGAATCGCGTCTGGCCTTACTTGGCCTGGTAGATGATCCCTGGGCTGCACTGCACCATCTGGTAATGGTCCGGCAACCCGTTCAGCGCCTCCGAAGCGCCGAGGAACAGGTACCCGCCAGGCTTGAGCGTGCTGTGGATGCGCAGCAGGATGTCCTTCTTCACCTGGGCCGAAAAATAGATCAGCACGTTGCGGCAGAACACGATGTCGAACTTGCCCAGGCTCGCGTAGCTGTCGAGCAGGTTGAACGAGCGGAACTCGACGCGACTGCGAATGGCCGGCTTGACCGCCCAGCGCCCCGGCCCTTTGGGGTCGAAGTAGCGCTGCAGGCGCTCTTGCGACAGGCCGCGGGCGATGGCCAGGCTGTCGTATTCGCCGGTCTTGCAGTTGTTCAGCATGGTACCGGACAGGTCGGTGGCGACGATCTGCGCGCCCATCTTCAATTGGCCCAGGTTGCTGCGCTCGAACTCGTCGATGGCCATCGAGATCGAGTAAGGCTCCTGCCCCGACGAGCACGCCGCCGACCACATGCGCAGGCGCTGGCCTGGGTTGTTCTTGATGAACTCGGGAATAACCTTGTTCTTCAACACCTCGAAGGGGTAGCTATCGCGGAACCACAGGGTTTCGTTGGTCGTCATCGCGTCGACCACCTGTTCGCGCAAACCGCTGCGCGGCTGGGCCTGGATGCGCTGCACCAGCTCGCCCAGGCTCTTGATGCCCTGTTGCTCCATCAGCTTGTTGAGACGGCTGGAGACCAGGTACTGCTTATTCTCGCCCAGCAGGATGCCACAGGCTTTCTCCAGGAAGACCCGGAACTGTTCGAAATCCAAATTACCCGTAGACACTCTTGCCGCCTCTTTTCAATCGCTGGTGCCGGGAGCGAGCTCCCGGCTGCTTCAATGCGTTGCCTTGATCCGGTCGACCACGCGCTGGGCCAGGTCGTCCGGCTTGAACTTGGCCAGGAAATCATCGGCGCCGACTTTTTTGACCATCGCCTGGTTGAATACCCCGGAGAGCGAAGTATGCAGGACGATGTGCAATTTTTGCATGCGCGGATCGCTGCGGATCTCTGCGGTGAGCGTATAGCCGTCCATTTCTGGCATTTCAATGTCCGAGATCATCATCAGGAACTCTTCTTCCGGCCGCTTGCCCTCCTCCACCAGCTGGCGCAGGTAATTGAGCGCCTGGCGGCCGTCGTTGAGCGCCACCACCTCGACACCGACGGTTTGCAGGCAGCGGCTGACCTGCTTGCGCGCCACCGACGAATCGTCGACGGTCAGCACCCGCAGCAGCACGGCTTTGTCCTGCACCTCGGCATCGACCACCCCGGCAGACACCTGTTCGGACGACGGCGCCACTTCGGCCAACACCTTCTCCACGTCGATGATCTCGACCATGCGGTTATCCACACGGGTGACAGCGGTCAGGTAATGGTCGCGGCCGGTGCCCTTGGGTGGCGGGTGGATTTCTTCCCAGTTCATGTTGACGATGCGCTCGACCGAGTGCACCAGGAAGCCCTGGGTCTTGGTGTTGTATTCGGTGATGATCACAAAACTGTTGCGCGTGTCTTCCTGCAGTGGCGCCAACCCGGTGGCCATCGACAGGTCGAGGATCGGGATGGTCGCCCCACGAATGTTGGCCACGCCGCGCACCACCGGGTGTGACTTGGGCAGCAAGGTCAGCGCCGGGCACTGCAGCACCTCTCTGACCTTGAACACGTTGATGCCGTAGAGCTGACCGCCATTGAGGCGAAACAGCAACAATTCCAGTCGATTCTGCCCCACCAGCTGAGTGCGCTGGTTGACCGAATCCATAACACCCGCCATGCCAGACTCCTTAACGTTTCAGCCTTTCGTTGCAATTCAGGTACCGAGTCGGCACGGGCTTTGCTTTTTTTGAGCGCCATGTACACGAAAACGACATTTTTCCGACGATTGACGCACCTGCTGACTGGCTCGCTGGCCACGCTGTGCCTGCTGGCGCCCGGCGTTCGCACGCTGGCGGACGCTTTTACCTTGCCTGAACAGCTTATCGGTGTCACCCAAGGGTTTCTTGAATTCACCGTAGAAGATTATCTGGCCAGCACCCAGACCGCCGGCCGTTACGAGATCCAGGTCAGCACCCTTGACCCGCGCTTGCGCATGCCGTTGTGCAGCCAGCCGCTGGACGCGTCGCTGGAAAGCCCCGCGCAGCCACTGGGCCGGGTCACGGTGCGGGTCCGCTGCGACAGTGCCGCGCCGTGGACCGTGTTCGTGCCGGCAACGGTGCGGCTGTTCCGCGACGTGGTGGTGGTCACCCGCCCGCTCAAGCGGGACAACGTGGTAGGCGAAGGCGACGTGGCGCTGCGCGAGCGCGATGTCGGCACCCTCGGCCAAGGTTTTCTCAGTGAGCTGGACCAGGCGGTGGGCATGAAGATGCTGCGCCCCACGGTCATCGACCAGGTCCTTACCCCGCAGCACCTCGAGCAAGCGGAGGTGGTGCGCAAGGGCGACCAGGTGGTGATCATCGCTCGCAGCGGCAGCCTGAGCGTGCGCATGCCCGGCGAAGCGTTAAGCAAGGGCGGCCTGAGCGAACAGATCCGGGTGCGCAACCTGAATTCCAAACGGGTGATCAAGGCCAGGGTGACCGGCCCCGGCCAGGTCGAGGTGACGATGTAGCGGCATTGTACTGGCGGTGTGGAACCGCTTTTCCTAAACTGTGTCAGAAAACGGGTTCGCGGGCTTGCTGACAGGCGGCTACGCAATTGGGCCTAAAGTTTCTTTCGGGTTGGCCGAAAACAAGGCAAGCGTCCAAATACCCAGGGGTTTCTGATCATGGTCATCGACTTCAGTCGTTTGAATAACTCTCCGTCCGTCACGGGCGGCGTTCGCGGCAATGCTGCGGCCGGTAACGCCGAAAAGGCCGCTGCCAGCCCAGAAGCGCCAAAAGGCACCAGCGCCAGCGGAGAGGCAGTACACCTCAGCCAAGAGGCACAGCAGTTGCAGAAGGTCAGCGATACGCTGCGCGACCAGCCCGTCGTCAACAGCGCCCGCGTGGCCCAGTTGAAACAGGCCATCGCCGATGGCAGCTACCAGGTCGATGCCGGCCGGGTTGCCAGCAAACTGCTCGATTTCGAAGCCCAGCGCTGACCGTTCGGCGCGCTGACTTCACGGACGCTTACTAAAGCCAAGAGTTAGCCATGCACGACACCACCTTGCTGCAACTGATCGAAGATGACATCGCCCCGATGCAGGAACTGCTCGACCTTCTTCAAAAAGAAGCGATTGCCCTGCATGGCCGCGACATGGCGCTGCTGGAACAGATCCTGGCCCGCAAGCAGTCATTGATCATCTTGCTCGAGCAGCATGGGCAGCGGCGCAGCCACTTGCTCACCAGCCTCGGCCTCAGCGCCGACCGCGCCGGTGTGCAGGCAGTGGCCGCGCAGTCACAGCATGGCGACGCGATGTTGCAACGGCTGGACATGCTCTCGCAACTGATGGACACCTGCCAGCAGGTCAACGAGACCAACGGCCGGATCATCCAGGTGCAGCAACACATCACCAACAATCAGGTCAGAATCCTCATGGGTGGCGACTCTCCGTCGCTCTACGACAGCCGCGGCAGCACCTCGCTGCTGGCCAAGCCGCGCGCCCTCAGCCAAGTGTGATACTTCTATCAAGCCACGTCACATACTGGCAAAATGCCGTTACTTGCGTGTGTCGTTTTTGCCTGGAGAGTGATTAGCCGTGTTCAATGAAGCCGATGCCCCGCAGCCGCCAAAGGTGCTCAGTACGCCTTTGGAGATCGCGGCCAACCTGCGACAGCTGCAGGAAAGCCATGACCCCCTGATCATCACCTTCCCTGATCGCAGCCAGCGCTTCCAGAGCTACGTGGTGCATGTCGATCGCGACAGCAATACCCTGGCACTGGACGAGATGATCCCCCGCGACGGCGAAAAATTCATCGAGAACGGCGAACCGTTCCGCGTCGAGGGCTTCCACGATGGCGTGCGCATCGCCTGGGAATGCACCGCCCCACTGACCATCAGTGAAGTCGATGGCCACCGCTGCTACCGCGGCGCGATGCCTGAAGAAATGACCTACCATCAGCGCCGCAATGCCTTCCGGGCTGCGCTGAAGCTGTCGCAACTGGTCGACATCATCCTCGACGGCACCCACCTCAAAGGCAACGGCGCCCTGCGCGGCAAGCTGCTGGACATCTCCGCCACCGGCTGCAAACTGCGTTTCGACGGCAACGTCGAGGATCGCCTGCAACTGGGCCAGGTGTACGAGCGCTTCAAGGCGGGCAACCCGCTGGGCCTGGTGGACACCATGGTCGAGCTGCGCCACCTGCACTTCGAGGAGCGTATCAACACCACCTTCGCGGGTGTGCGCTTCCATAACCTCAGCGGCCAGGCGCAGCGCAAGATCGAGAGTTTCGTCTATCAGCTGCAGCGCGAAGCGCGTCGGTTCGATAAAGACGATTACTGATCCGCCTGCCTGGCTTTCAGCGAAGGCCGAAGGGGCTGCTACGCGGCCCCATCGCTGTAGCCAGAAGGGATTCCCCGTTACCGTTATTTGACCGACTGCATAGTGTGGCTTGCGCCGCGCCGACTTCAGGCGCCTTCAGGAGCCGGACACTATGATTCGTTCAACATTCACAGCCGCGCTGCATTGCCAATACGGCCAAGTCGGGGTGGTCGATACGCCTTTATGGGCCCATCCGTTTTTTTCCGCCGACCAGGATGGCTGGCTGTGCACCGATTACAAGCGCGGCGACTCCGTCAGCTTCAAGCCGATCGAATTCACCTTCACCTTCATCGAGGCAACGAATGGCCGCCTCCATTACAGAATCAACTGCGCGACAGGCCCAAAGTTTCTCAGCGGCCGGCTCGAGCAGAACTCAAACGGCTGGCTGGGCTTGTATGGGTATGCGTGGGGGGATGATCTTGCCAACTGCATCTTCCCACCCAGCCTGCTGGCCCGACTGCCTGCTTTGCAGGACACGTGGAAAATGGAATTGCTCGGCGCATGGGATGGCGACCTGGAGAGCGCCGAGAATGTCGAGTTCTACCTGCGAGACAAAAAAGGCCACAGAGTCGCGCAAGTGGAGGCACGCTATTCAAGAAGCAGCCCACCGTTACGTAACTGGTTCTTGCACGCCGGTAATAAAGAGGGCGATATCTTGAGATTCCACCTGCACGACATCAAGGTTGAATGACTGCCGCGTGGCCCACCGATGAAGCGAGCAACGCTCCTTCATCGGTGACCACACTGCCTCAAACCGACCTGTCCACCTCGACTTCAGGCTTGACTCCTCGCTCACTCGCCGCCTGCTCTTCTTCCGTATCCTCGGCCGCCACCGGTGTCTGCATCACATCCTGCACGGTCTGTTCATCGACCCGCGGGTCGAGCGCCGCCGACAACGGCGAGCCGGCCGCAGGCATCGCCACGTGGCCCAACGGTGCGTCCTGCACCTGGTGCAGCCCGGTGACCGCTTTCGGCCGAATGCGCCACACCAGCACCAGCGCGAAGAACACGAAGAAGGCATAGAGCATCTGCGCGCCCAATACCTTCATCAGCACCCCAGCAGCCAGTGGCCCGATACAGGCGCCGACACCATAGGTGACCAGTAGCATGGCCGTCAGCGAGACACGGCGCTCGCTCTCCACATGGTCATTGGAAAACGCCACCGCCAACGGATACAGGCAGAACTGCAGCAACGAGATGACAAAGCCGATGCCAAACAGCAGCTCCAGCGGCACGCTGGGCAAGATCGCCAAGGGCGCAGAGGCCAGCGCCAGCCCCACCGCAGCACTGCGGATCAGCACCGCGCGGTCGTAGCGGTCAGACAGCCAGCCCAATGGCCACTGCACCACCAGCCCAGCAAAGATGCAGCTACCCATGAACAGGCCGATCTGCTCGGTGCTCAACCCCTGGCTGGAGGCGTACAGCGGCGCGAGGCCGTAGAACGAGCCGACGATCAAGCCCGAGCCCAGCACCGTACTGAGTGACTGCGGCACGCGCTTGATGAAAAATTTGGGCTCCATCGGCGCCGGCCGCAAAGGCGCCGGGTGGATGCGCCGGGTCATTGCCACCGGCACCAGACACAGGGCAAAGCACATGGCGACCAGCATCAGCAGTTCAGGGCCGAGTTCAGGGTGCACCACCAGGATCAGTTGGCCGAGTACCAACCCGAGGTAAGAGGCGATCATGTAGCCACTGAACACCGCACCTCGGTGCTTGGCGTCGGCCTGTTCGTTGAGCCAGCTCTCGATGACCATGTACTGGCACATCATCCCCAAGCCGACCACCATCCGCAGCCCGACCCAGGCCGGCAGCCAGTTGGTCATGCCATGGCCAAGCACCGCCGCACAGACAATGCCGGCGCAGGTCGCATAGGCGCGGATGTGCCCTACCCGGCCGATCAGACGGTGACCGACCTTCCCGCCTACGGCCAGGCCAAAGTAGTTGGCGGCCATCAACGCACCGACCCACAAGCTGTCGACATGATCGGCTGCCAGGCGCAGTGCCAGGTAGGTACTGAGCAGGCCCGAGCCGATAAGCATCATCAAGGCAGCGAAATACAGCGACTGAAACGGCTTCCAGATGTTTCGCATACGTCCCGTCGGGCTCCCTGGTCAGGTGGCGTTGGCTTGCTGGCTAGCATAAAAGCAATTTCGCCGCGGCGCAGTCCCCTGCCAGCGAAATAGCCAACGAGGGACGCGTCCAGTAGTGGTTGTGTCGCGATCAGGCCTGTGCCGCCAGCACACGCCGCTCCCAGGGTGTGATCTCGTCGAAGAAATCGCTCAGCTCCAGGGTCTTGGTGGCGACGTAGCCTTCGATGAACTCGGCCCCGAACAGTTCCCGCGCCAGAGCACTGCGCTTCAGTCGTTCGAGTGCCGCATGCAGCGTGCATGGCAGGCTCAGGTGCTCTGGCACAGCGAACTCACCCTGAATCGCCGGGGTCGGCTGCAGGCGTTGCTCGATGCCATGCAGCCCGGCAGCCAGGCTGGCGGCGATGGCCAAGTAGGGGTTGGCGTCGGCGCCCGGCAGGCGGTTCTCCACACGCCGGGCCACCGGCGCACTGGCCGGGATGCGCAGCCCTGCGGCACGGTTGTCCTCGGACCAACAGGCATTGTTGGGCGAGGCGTAGGGGTGACAGAGTCGCTGATACGAGTTGACGTTGGGCGCGAACAGCGCAGTGAAATCAGCCATGCACGCCTGCTGGCCACCGATGAAGTGGTAAAAGGTCTCGGTCGGCTGCCCCTGGTCATCGCTGAACACATTTCGGCCGCTGTCGATGTCCACCAGGCTCTGATGGATGTGCATGGAACTGCCCGGCGTATGCGCCAATGGCTTGGCCATGCACACCACGGTCAGCCCATGCTTGAGCGCCACTTCCTTGAGCAGGTGTTTGAACAGGAACGTCTGGTCGGCCAGCAGCAGCGGGTCACCGTGCAAGAGGTTGATCTCGAACTGGCTGATGCCCATCTCGTGCATGAAGGTGTCACGCGGCAGGCCAAGCGCCGCCATGCAGCGGTAGACCTCATTGAAGAACGGCCGCAGGCCATTGTTGGAGCTGACACTGAACGCCGAATGGCCCAGCTCCCGACGGCCATCCTTGCCCAGTGGCGGCAAGAACGGCTGCTGCGGGTCGGTGTTGGGGGCGAAGACGAAGAACTCGAGCTCCGTCGCCACCACCGGTGCCAGGCCCAACGCCGCATAGCGGGCGATGACCGCCTTGAGCTGACCGCGGGTGGACAACGCAGAAGACCTGCCATCCAGTTCGTTGGCATCGCAGATCGCCAAGGCCCGGCCGTCTTCGCTCCAGGGCAGACGATGAATTTGAGCGGGCTCGGCCACCAGCGCCAGGTCGCCATCATCACTGCCATAGAACCGTGCCGGCGGGTACCCCCCCATGATGCATTGCAGCAATACACCGCGGGCCATCTGCAGGCGCCGGCCTTCGAGGAAGCCCTCGGCGGTCATCACCTTGCCGCGCGGTACACCATTGAGGTCGGGGGTGACGCATTCGATTTCATCGATGCCCTGGAGGTGCTCGGCGAGGGTGATCGGGCCTGGGGTGGTCATGACGCTTGTCCTTGTTGTTATAGGCTGGCAACAACATAGGCTGGGGGTGTTTAAAATATCAAGCACCTGATGGGGTGTCAGTGCCGGCCTCTTCGCGGGACAAGTCCGCTCCCACAGGTACAGTCCAATCTGTGGGAGCGGGCTTGCCCCGCGAAGAGGCCGGAATGGGCAACCCTTATTCGCGCAGGGTCATCCCATTCGCGGGCAACGGCAGCGCCGTTTTATAGCGCACCTGCTTCAAGGCAAAACTCGACCGGATATTCGCCACGCCCGGCAACCGCGTCAGGTAATCGAGAAAGCGCTCCAGCGCTTGAATACTGGGCAGCAACACCCGCAGCAGGTAATCCGGGTCACCCGTCATCAGGTAGCACTCCATCACCTCGGGGCGCTCGGCGATCTCTTCCTCGAAGCGGTGCAGCGACTGCTCGACCTGTTTTTCCAGGCTCACATGGATGAACACATTCACGTCCAGCCCCAACGCCTCCGGCGACAACAAGGTCACCTGCTGACGGATCACCCCCAGCTCTTCCATCGCTTTGACCCGATTAAAACAGGGGGTGGGCGACAGGTTCACCGAGCGCGCCAGCTCCGCGTTGGTGATGCGGGCGTTTTCCTGAAGGCTGTTGAGAATACCGATATCGGTACGATCGAGTTTGCGCATGAGACAAATTCACCGGTTTTTTGTGTTTATGCGGAATGTTTATCTGCGCCCGTCAGCAAAGGCAACCAACTTGAGAGAAAAATTCTCCTGCCGTGCCACTAAGATGTAGGTGACGCTGACTTACCAGTCACAAGCCGGTACTCAGCGGCGGCCGCTTCAGAGCTCACAAAAACAACATTCGAGCGAGCGTAAAAAGCATGAACGAGTACGCCCCCCTGCGTTTGCATGTGCCCGAGCCCACCGGCCGGCCAGGCTGCCAGACCGATTTTTCCTACCTGCGTCTGAACGATGCAGGTGTTGTCCGCAAACCTTCCATCGACGTCGACGCTGCCGACACCGCAGAGCTGTCCAACAGCTTGATCCGCGTATTGGACGCGCACGGTGACGCCCTCGGCCCCTGGGCCGAAGACATCGACCCGCAGGTGCTGCGCCAAGGCATGCGCGCCATGCTCAAGACGCGCATCTTCGACAGCCGCATGGTGGTTGCCCAGCGCCAGAAAAAGATGTCCTTCTACATGCAGAGCCTGGGCGAGGAAGCCATCGGCAGCGCCCAGGCCCTGGCCCTGAACCGCACCGACATGTGCTTCCCCACCTACCGCCAGCAGAGCATCCTGATGGCCCGCGACGTGTCGCTGGTGGAGATGATCTGCCAGTTGCTGTCCAACGAGCGCGACCCGCTCAAGGGGCGCCAGCTGCCGATCATGTATTCGGTACGCGAGGCCGGCTTCTTCACCATCAGCGGCAACCTGGCGACCCAGTTCGTGCAGGCGGTCGGCTGGGCCATGGCCTCGGCGATCAAGGGCGATACCAAAATCGCCTCGGCCTGGATCGGCGACGGCGCTACCGCTGAGTCGGACTTCCACACCGCCCTGACCTTTGCCCACGTGTACCGCGCGCCGGTGATCCTCAACGTGGTCAACAACCAATGGGCGATCTCCACCTTCCAAGCCATTGCTGGCGGTGAATCGACCACCTTCGCCGGCCGTGGCGTGGGCTGCGGTATCGCCTCCCTGCGCGTCGACGGCAACGACTTCGTCGCTGTGTACGCCGCCTCGCGCTGGGCCGCCGAACGCGCCCGCCGTGGCCTGGGCCCGTGCCTGATCGAATGGGTCACCTACCGTGCCGGCCCGCACTCCACCTCCGACGACCCGTCCAAGTACCGCCCTGCCGATGACTGGAGCCACTTCCCGCTGGGCGACCCGATCGCCCGCCTGAAGCAGCACCTGATCAAGATCGGTCATTGGTCCGAGGAAGAACACCAGGCGGTCACCGCCGAGTTCGAGGCTGCGGTCATCGCCGCGCAGAAGGAAGCTGAACAGTACGGCACCCTGGCCAACGGCCATATCCCGAGCGCGGCCTCGATGTTCGAGGACGTGTACAAGGAAATGCCCGAACACCTGCGCCGTCAACGCCAGGAACTGGGGGTTTGAAATGAACGACCATAACAACAGCATCAACCCGGAAACCGCCATGGCCACCACTACCATGACCATGATCCAGGCCCTGCGCTCGGCCATGGATATCATGCTCGAGCGTGACGACAATGTCGTGATCTACGGCCAGGACGTCGGCTACTTCGGTGGCGTGTTCCGCTGCACCGAAGGCTTGCAGACCAAGTACGGCAAGTCGCGCGTGTTCGACGCCCCGATCTCGGAAAGCGGCATCGTCGGCACTGCCGTGGGCATGGGCGCCTACGGCCTGCGCCCGGTGGTGGAAATTCAGTTTGCCGACTACTTCTACCCGGCCTCCGACCAGATCGTGTCGGAAATGGCCCGCCTGCGCTATCGCTCGGCCGGCGAGTTCATCTCCCCGCTGACCCTGCGCATGCCCTGCGGTGGCGGCATCTATGGCGGCCAAACGCACAGCCAGAGCCCCGAAGCGATGTTCACCCAGGTGTGCGGGCTACGTACCGTCATGCCGTCCAACCCCTATGACGCCAAGGGCCTGCTGATCGCCTCGATCGAATGCGACGACCCGGTCATCTTCCTTGAGCCCAAACGCCTCTACAACGGCCCGTTCGATGGCCACCACGACCGCCCCGTGACGCCGTGGTCCAAGCACCCGCACAGCGCCGTGCCGGATGGCTACTACACCGTGCCGTTGGACAAGGCGGCAATCACCCGCCCCGGCAGCGACGTTACCGTGCTGACGTATGGCACCACGGTCTACGTGGCCCAAGTGGCCGCCGAAGAAACCGGCGTCGATGCCGAAGTCATCGACCTGCGCAGCCTGTGGCCGCTAGACCTGGAGACCATCGTCGAGTCGGTGAAAAAGACCGGCCGTTGCGTGGTGGTGCACGAGGCTACCCGTACCTGCGGTTTCGGTGCCGAGCTGGTAGCACTGGTCCAGGAGCACTGCTTCCATCACCTCGAAGCGCCGATCGAGCGCGTCACCGGTTGGGACACCCCCTACCCTCACGCACAGGAATGGGCTTACTTCCCAGGGCCTTCGCGGGTAGGTGCGGCATTGAAACGGGTCATGGAGGTCTGAATGGGCACGCACGTCATCAAGATGCCGGACATTGGCGAAGGCATCGCGCAAGTCGAGTTGGTCGAGTGGTTCGTCAAGGTCGGCGACGTGATCGCCGAAGACCAGGTGGTGGCCGATGTCATGACCGACAAGGCGACCGTGGAAATTCCTTCGCCGGTCAGCGGCAAGGTATTGGCCCTGGGTGGCCAGCCGGGTGAGGTGATGGCGGTCGGCAGCGAGCTGATCCGCATCGAAGTGGAAGGCAGCGGCAACCATGTCGACGCGCCGCAGGGCAAGCCCGCTGAAGCCAAGCCCGTCGAGCCAGTGGCCGCGCCTGTAGCCAACACACCGCCAGCGCGTGCCGCAGTCGCAGCACCGGCCTGCCAGGCTGCAGCCACCGCCACAGCCGCGCCCATCGTGCCGCGCCAGGCGGGCGACAAGCCGCTGGCCTCCCCGGCTGTGCGCAAGCGTGCGCTGGATACCGGCATCGAGCTGCGCTACGTGCATGGCAGCGGCCCAGCCGGGCGCATCCTGCACGAAGACCTCGATGCGTTCATGAGCAAGCCACAGACTGCCGCCGGGCAAGCGCCCAGTGGCTACGCCAAGCGTACCGACAGCGAGCAAGTGCAAGTCATCGGCCTGCGCCGCAAGATCGCCCAGCGCATGCAGGACGCCAAGCGCCGGGTCGCGCACTTCAGCTACGTCGAAGAGATCGACGTCACGGCCTTGGAAGCCCTGCGCCAGCAGCTCAACCAGAAGCACGGCGACAGCCGCGGCAAGCTGACCCTGCTGCCGTTTTTGGTCCGTGCGTTGGTCGTGGCCCTGCGCGACTTCCCGCAGATCAACGCCACCTATGACGACGAAGCGCAAATCATCACCCGCCATGGCGCGGTGCATGTGGGCATCGCCACCCAAGGCGACAATGGCTTGATGGTACCGGTACTGCGCCATGCCGAAGCCGGCAGCCTGTGGGGCAATGCCAGCGAGATCGGCCGTTTGGCGACCGCCGCGCGCAGCAACAAGGCCAGCCGCGAGGAACTGTCCGGCTCAACCATCACCCTAACCAGCCTCGGCGCGTTGGGCGGCATCGTCAGTACACCGGTGGTCAACACCCCGGAAGTGGCGATCGTCGGCGTCAACCGCATGGTCGAGCGGCCGATGGTGATCGACGGCCAGATCGTCATACGCAAGATGATGAACCTGTCCAGCTCGTTCGACCACCGGGTGGTCGACGGCATGGATGCTGCGCTGTTCATCCAGGCCGTGCGTGGCCTGCTTGAGCAACCCGCCTGCCTGTTCGTGGAGTGAGCATGCAACAGACTATCGAAACCACCCTGCTGATCATCGGCGGCGGCCCTGGCGGCTATGTAGCCGCCATCCGCGCCGGGCAATTGGGTATTCCCACCGTGCTGGTGGAAGGCCAGGCGTTGGGCGGCACTTGCCTCAACGTTGGCTGTATTCCGTCCAAGGCGCTGATTCATGTCGCCGAGCAGTTCCACCAGACTTCGCGCTACACCGAGCCATCGGCACTGGGCATCAGTGTCAGCTCACCGCGCCTGGACATCACCCGCAGCGTGGCCTGGAAAGACGGCATCGTCGACCGCCTGACCACCGGGGTGGCTGCCTTGCTGAAGAAGCACGGGGTCAAGGTGATCCATGGCTGGGCGAAGGTCCTCGACGGCAAGCATGTCGACGTCGACGGCCAACGCATCCAGTGCGAGCACCTGTTGCTGGCCACAGGTTCCAACAGCGTCGAACTGCCGATGCTGCCGCTGGGCGGGCCGATCATTTCCTCGACTGAAGCGCTGGCACCCGAAACCTTGCCGCAGCACCTGGTTGTGGTGGGCGGTGGCTACATCGGCCTGGAGCTGGGTATCGCCTACCGCAAGCTGGGCGCGACGGTGAGCGTGGTGGAAGCCCGCGAACGCATCCTGCCGACCTACGACAGCGAGCTGACCGCCCCGGTGGCCGAGGCGCTGAAGAAGCTGGGTATCGCCGTGCACCTGGGCCATAGCGTCGAGGGTTACGAGAACGGTTGCCTGCTGGCCCGTGACGGCCAGGGCCAGCAACTGCGCCTGGAGGCCGACCGGGTGCTGGTGGCTGTGGGCCGGCGCCCGCGTACTCAAGGCTTCAACCTTGAATCGCTGGAACTGAAGATGAACGGCGCCGCCATCGCCATCGACGAACGCTGCCAGACCAGCATGCGCAATGTCTGGGCCATCGGCGACGTGGCGGGTGAACCGATGCTCGCACACCGGGCCATGGCCCAAGGCGAGATGGTCGCCGAGATCATCGCCGGCAAGGCACGGCGCTTCGAGCCGAATGCGATCGCCGCGGTGTGCTTCACCGACCCGGAAATCGTGGTGGTCGGCAAGACGCCGGAGCAAGCCAGCCAACAAGGCCTGGACTGCATCGTCGCGCAGTTCCCGTTCGCGGCCAATGGCCGGGCCATGAGCCTTGAATCGAAAACCGGCTTCGTTCGCGTGGTGGCGCGGCGCGACAATCACCTGATCTTGGGTTGGCAGGCGGTTGGCGTGGCGGTCTCGGAACTGTCCACGGCCTTTGCACAATCGCTGGAAATGGGCGCTTGCCTTGAGGACATTGCCGGCACCATCCACGCTCACCCGACACTGGGTGAAGCGGTACAGGAAGCTGCATTGCGTGCACTGGGCCACGCCTTGCATATCTGACACTGAAGCGGCTGAGGCCGATTTGGCCCGCTGCGCCGCAAGGCGCAGCGGGTCTTTTTTCTTTCGCTCAGCGCCCCCCATTTCACCCATCGTCAGCTCACTCAGCTATCGCGTTCTTGCCCACGCCTTTGGCGCGATACAGGGCTTTGTCAGCGCGGGCCAGCAAATCATCCGGGTCTTCACCCTCCTGCCACTGCACCACCCCATAGCTCATGGTCAGGCAACACTCGCCAACCGGCTCCACCTGCTCCATCACCTGACGCAACCGTGTGGCCACTTCAAGCGCATCGTCCAGCGCCGTCTGCGGCAGCACGATGACGAATTCGTCACCGCCCCAGCGCGCCAGCAGGTCATGCTCGCGCAGGCAGGTGCGCAGGTTGTCGACCACCTGCACCAACGCCGCATCGCCACGGGCATGGCCGTAGTGGTCGTTGATCGGCTTGAAGTCATCCACGTCCATGGCAATAAGCGACAAGGGCTGGCGGAAGCGCTGGGCGCGCTCGCACTCTTGCTGCAACACCTTTTCCAGCCGGTACCGATTGGCGATGCGGGTCAACGCATCGCGCTCGGCCAGTTCGCGGTTTTCATCCAGCTGACGCTGCAATTGCTGGTTGACCCAGGACAGCTCGCGGGTGCGCTCGGCCACCAGGCCTTCCAGCGACAGGTTCTGCTGCTCAAGCTGGGCCACCCGCCGCTTGCCGGCATCGATATTGCGGTGGGCGCCAAGCATGCGGGCCACCGAGCCGTCGTCGTTGCGGGCGATGATGTAGCCGCTGTCTTCGATCCACAGGTAGCTGCCGTCCTGGCAGCGGCAGCGGTACTCGATCAGGTAGCGCTCGTTGCGGTGATTGATGTAGGCCTCGAAATGCGCCATGACCCGCGGGTAGTCCTCCGGGTGAATCACGCTTTCCCAGGTGAGCACCGAGTTGGCCATGGAATGGCTGGCATAGCCGAGCATGGCGTACCAGCCTGGGTTGCGGTAGACGTAGCCAGTGTTGGCATTCCAATCCCAGATGCCGTCACTGACCAACGCGAACAAGGTCTGCAGTTGCTGCTCACTGAAGCCGGCGGGTGCCGGCATGGTTTCCTGACTCATGGACGCTCTCCCTGATGCCCAGCAACTGCGCTCCGTTCAAGGGGCTGCCGACAGTATTGATGGTTGCCGCATGCGGCAAGGCAATGCCTCTGACGGGCAAGCATATGCCCAGCGGGAAGTAACCGGAATAGGCCCAAAGCCCTATTTTGCGCCTGTTCAGTGCTGGCATGGCTTTTGCGCGTAATGCCTGCCAATGAGATTTCCAAGGAGGAAACATGATAATCGCCCACAACGGCGTCAGCTGGCAGCCCACCGCTCACCAACCCCAGCGCGCCACTGATGAACAGGCCATTGCCCAGGCCGCGCAACTGCGCGCGCCAGTGGCTACCGGCAACGCCGCAGCGCAACAGCACAGCCAAGGCAACACCTCACAGCAAAACGCCGAGGATGCACGCGAAGAAGCCTTTGCCAAACTCAAGGTAGCGCTGCAAAACCCTGAGGTCCCTGCGCGCGAGCAAGCCAGCGCTGAAACACAGGCGACCAGCAGCGCCCTGCAGGACTTTCGCGATTTCATGGCCAAATCGCCTGGCGAGTTGATCAAGGAAAAGCTGCTGCTCGAAATGGGCCTGACCGAGGAGGAGTACAACGCCTTGCCGCCTGAGGCGAGGGCGAAGGTCGACGAACTGATCGCCCAGCGTATGAAGGAAGACATCGAGCGCAAGCTCCATGCGAAGGTCGAGGAGCAACTCACCCAGCAACAAGCCACTGCGAGTGACGAGGAACAGGCAGCCAGCTAAGCGTGAAACAACGCAGGCGGTTGGTTTGGATAACCCTGCATTTCGTATAACATATCCGCCAAGCCCGCCTGCTGGAAAATCCCGTGCCGCTGCCGTCGTTCAAAGCCACCAACCTGGGGGCAACCCCTTCAATGTCCGAAATCATCGCCAAGCACCTGCGTGAGGCGATCATTTCAGGCCAGCTCGCCGAAGGCGAACCCGTGCGCCAGGACGAAGTGGCGCAAGCCTTCAATGTCAGCAAGATTCCCGTACGTGAAGCCTTGAAACGCCTTGAGGCGGAAGGCCTGGTGGACTTTCATCGCAACCGTGGCGCATTGGTCACGCGCATCTCGGAGCCGGAACTGGCGCAGATGTTCGAGGTAAGGGTGCTTTTAGAAGTGAAGGCGATCCGCCTGGCGATCCCCAACATGACCGAAGAACACTTTGCCCGTGCCGAAGCCATCTGCGCAGAGTTCATCGGCGAGGATGACATCGGCCGTTGGGCCGACCTCAACTGGGCGTTGCACGCTTGTTTGTACGAGCCTGCGAAACGCCCCTACTTGATCGGCCTGATTCGCTCCATCCATGACAAGGTCGAACGGTATTTGCGCATGCAGATGAGTTTGTCGGCGGGTAAGGACCGGGCCGATCACGAGCATCGCGATATCGTCGCCGCCTGCCGTGCGCGGGATGTGGAGCTGGCCGCTCGGCTGATCGAAGCGCATATCAATGGTGTGTGCCAAAGCCTTTACGACCACCTGCCCCATAACTGACTCACTCACCCACCGCGCGCTCTTTGTAGGAGCAGCCTTGTGCTGCGAAGAGGCACGTAATAACCCCGTAAATCTCCGCCGACAGCACCGGCCTCTTCGCAGCACAAGGCTGCTCCTACACGCCATACCGAGACCGGCCTGTTTGGCTTCTTTTTTGCTTATCTAGATATCGTATACGAAATACCATATAAGGAATGCACGGCACCCAATCGATGCCGAACTGCCTACTCCTTCTTCCAATAATACGTATCGGAGTGCAAAACGATGGCCACACCCTCAACGGCGGCATCAGTGAATGCCGTGAACACAGCAGACAAGGCGCCTGCGGGCATCAAACGTGTGGTGGCAGCCGCGATGGCGGGCGCTGTTGCCGAGTGGTACGAGTTCTTTCTCTATGGCACAGCATCGGCCTTGGTGTTCGGCCAGCTGTTCTTCCGCCAGACCGGCAGTGCGATGGACGGCATCATCGCGGCTTTCGCCCTTTACGCCGTGGGCTTTCTCGCACGCCCCATCGGCGGCTTGGTGTTTGGCCACTACGGCGACAAGGTCGGCCGCAAGCACCTGCTGCAGATCAGCCTGATCGTCGTCGGGGTGACTACCTTCCTGATGGGCTGCTTGCCCACCTTCGAACGCATCGGCTACGCCGCCCCCATCCTGCTGGTGGTACTGAGGTTGATCCAGGGCTTTGCCTTTGGCGGTGAATGGGGCGGCGCGGTATTGCTGGTGTCCGAACACAGCCCGGACAACCGCCGCGGCTTCTGGGCCAGCTGGCCGCAAGCCGGCGTGCCAGCAGGCAACCTGATTGCCACGGTCATCCTCTTGCTGCTCTCCACCAACCTGACCGAAGCGCAGTTCCTGGACTGGGGCTGGCGCGTTGCATTCTGGTTCTCGGCCGTGGTCGTGCTGATTGGCTACTGGATCCGTACCCGGGTCGACGATGCGCCCATCTTCAAAGAAGCCCAGGCCCGCCAGCAGTTGATGGAAAGCCAGCAACTGGGCGTGGTCGAGGTGGTCACCAAATACTGGCGTGAGGTGCTGATCGGCATTGGTGCGCGGTTTGCCGAAAACATTCTGTACTACATCGTCGTCACCTTCTCCATCACCTACCTGAAGCTGGTGGTGCACAAGGACACGTCACAGATCCTGCTGCTGATGTTTGGCGCTCACCTGCTGCACTTCTTCATGATCCCGTTCATGGGCTACCTCTCGGACATCATCGGGCGCAAGCCTGTGTACCTGATCGGCGCCGTGCTCACCGCCTTCTGGGGGTTCATTGGCTTCCCGATGATGGACACCGGCAACAACTGGCTGATCATGGCCGCCATCACTCTGGGCCTGGCCATCGAGTCGATGACCTACGCGCCCTACTCCGCCCTGATGGCCGAGCTGTTCCCCACCCATGTGCGCTACACCGCCCTGTCGCTGTGCTACCAGGTCGCGCCAATCCTCGCCGGTTCGCTGGCCCCGCTGATCGCAGTGACCCTGCTCAAGGAATACAACAGTTCCACACCGATCGCCTGGTACCTGGTGGCCTCCGCCGTGATCTCGATCATTGCCGTCGCCGGCGCCAGGGAGACACGCGGCAAATCACTGCGGGCGGTGGACGAAGAATCCGTGGCGCGCACTGCCAAGCGCTGACCGACCAACAAGAACGACAACTCTCGAGGTAATGAGCATGAGCAACATCTTCATCGGCACCATCCCCGCACTGATGACCCCGTGCACCCCGGACCGTAAACCGGACTTCGACGCGCTGGTACGCAAAGGCCGCGAGTTGATCGACGCCGGCATGAGCGCCGTGGTGTATTGCGGCTCCATGGGCGACTGGCCGCTGCTGACCGAGGCCGAGCGCCAGGAAGGCGTGGCCCGTCTGGTCGCCGCCGGCATACCGACCATCGTCGGCACCGGTGCGGTCAATTCCCGCGAAGCCGTGGCCCATGCCGCCCATGCGGCCAAAGTCGGCGCCCAGGGCTTGATGGTGATCCCCCGCGTGCTGTCCCGCGGCGCCTCGGCGGTAGCCCAAAAGGCCCACTTCAAGGCCATCCTCGACGCTGCCCCTCAGCTGCCGGCGGTGATCTACAACAGCCCATACTATGGTTTCGCGACCCGCGCCGACCTGTTTTTCGAACTGCGCCGCGAGCACCCGAACCTAATCGGCTTCAAGGAATTCGGCGGCGGCGCCGACCTGCGCTATGCCGCAGAATTCATCACCTCCAAAGATGACGACGTGACCTTGATGGTGGGCGTCGATACCCAGGTGGTGCACGGTTTCGTCAACTGCAATGCCACCGGCGCCATCACCGGCATCGGCAATGCCCTGCCGCGCGAAGTGCTGCACCTGGTCGCGCTGGCCAAACGCGCAGCCAAAGGCGATGCGAAAGCGCGCCGGCTGGCCGGTGAGCTGGAAGCGGCCCTGGCCGTGCTGTCATCGTTCGATGAAGGCTGCGACCTGGTCCTGTACTACAAGCACCTGATGGTGCTCAATGGCGACCAGGAATACGCCCTGCACTTCAACGAAAGCGATGCATTGAGCGACGCCCAACGCCGCTATGCCGAACAGCAGTACGCGTTGTTCCGCACCTGGTACGCCGACTGGTCCGCGGCCAACAACATAGACTGACCGCGCTGATCCATCGCTGAGCAATGCCCCCTTCCTCTGGCAGGGGGCGACACCTTGAACACGCAGCCATTGCGGGCAACTTTCACGCGCATTACCTTGGGAGCGAGCATCCCCCTCCCGTACACCGTCAAGGAATTCAAATGCCGTACCCCAGCGCGACCGAAGCGTTCAGACAGGGCGCCCACAGCGTCCTGCCGTTGACCTCCGGGGTCGTACCCTTTGGTTTGATCACGGGGGTCACGGCCATCGGCATGGGCCTGTCGCCTGCCGATGCCATCGGCATGACGCTGCTGTTCTATTCCGGCTCCGCGCAGATGGTGGTGATGCAATTGATGCAAAGCGGCGCCCTGCCGGTGACGATGGTGGTCACGGCGCTGGTGATCAACCTGCGCTTCCTGATGTACAGCGCCAGCCTCGCCCCGCACCTGAGCCACCTGCCACGGCGCCACAAATGGCCGATGGCCTACCTGCTTTCCGACCAATCCTTTGCCTTGTGCTCATTGAAGATGTCTTCAGGCGAGCTCGGGCGCTTCGCCTTTCACTACTACGCTGGCACGGCGATTACCATGTGGTTTGGCTGGAACCTTTCGGTGCTGGCCGGCATGTACCTAGGCGCGGGTATCCCCGAAGACTGGTCGCTGGGCTTTGCCATCCCTTTGTCGTTCCTGGCGCTGCTGATCCCCAGCATCCGTAACCGGGCGACGCTCGGCGCCGCGCTGACCGGCGGCCTGCTCGCGGTGCTGGCGGTCGACCTGCCTTATAACGTGGGCCTGTTGGCGGGTGCATTGGGTGGGATCATCGCCGGCTTGACCCTCGAGAAGCTGCAGAAAACAAAACCCGTACAGCCCGTGGCGGATGAACACATCGAGCAGGACGCATGATGAGCGAAATGAGCCAGTGGATTACCTTCCTGCTGATCGGCCTGGGCACCTTCGCGGTCCGCTTGTCGTTCATCGAGTTCTACACCGTGCTGCGCATCCCGCCGCTGTTTCGCCGCGCGTTGGCCTACGTGCCAGCCAGCGTGCTGGCCGCACTGGTGCTGCCGGCCGTGGTGTTCCCTGACCGGCACGCCGACTTCGATTGGATGAACCCACAAATTCCCGCCGCGATACTGGCGGGCCTGGTGGCCTGGCGTACGCGCAGCACGCTGTTGACGCTGGGCGTGGGCATGGGCGCGCTGTGGGCATTGAAGCACTGGGGGCTGTAGGCAAAGCGCACGCACGTCTGCCGACAAAAGCGTCGGAGGGCGATGAAGGTGTGGGATCGTTTTGAAGAATGGCGTCCCAGGCAGGAATTGAACCTGCAACCTTCCCCTTAGGAGGGACTTTTTCACCCCGACAACGAGTGCCCTGGGGCCGTTTTTATTAGGTTTTCGTCCGGTTGCGTCCGACCATACGCCACCGTATAGTCATTTCTGCACCCACAATGCACCCATGGGGACGAAGTGAAAGAAAAGCTTACCGCCAAGCTGCTGGCCGGCCTGCAGGTCACCGGTCGCGAATACGAAGTGCACGACACCACCATCACCGGGCTTTTCGTGCGCGTGACTGCCGCGGGTGCTAAGTCCTATGTCGTGACTTGGGCCAGAGGCCGCAAGAAGACCCTGGGCCGGGTGGGTATCCTCACCCTCGAGCAGGCCCGCCAGGAAGCAACCCAATATCTCGCAGAGGCTCGAAAACACGGCGAGCCTACAGCCGTCTCACAGGGGCGTAGGGGAGCTACCCTGCCCTCTCTGCGCGACTTCATCACCGACACCTACTTGCCCTGGTTTAAGGCACACCATCGGGGCTACGAGAAGACCGCCCACACACTGGCCAACAACTTCGAGACGATCATGCCCCAGCGCATCGACGCCATTACCGGCCGCGACTTGGAGCAAATTCGCACGACCTGGCTGCAGGCCGGCAACAAACCGGCCACGGTGAATCGGAAGATGGGCAGCATCAGCGGCGTACTCAGTCGAGCGGTCGAATGGGAAATCATCACTACGCACCCAATGGCCAGGCTCAAACAGCTTAAGGTCGACAGCAAGGGAGTAGTTCGTTACCTAAGCACTGATGAGAACCTGCAGCTACGCAAGGCGCTGGATGATCGCCAGGATGATGCCCGGGGGGAACGAGAAAGCGCCAACAGGTGGCGAGCTGATAGAGGCAAACCAATACTTCCATCATTTGCAGACAGATTATTCACTGACCACCTAAAGCCGATGGTGCTCGTGTCACTCAATACCGGCATCCGGCGCGGTGAACTTTTCAATCTTGAATGGCACAGAGTTAGTTTTTCGACCAAGACAATTACAATTATTGGCGATACAAGCAAGACCAATGAAACTCGCCACATTCCTTTGAATAAAGAAGCTCTAAAAACCCTTCAGGAGTGGAACAAGGAGTGCCGAACAAAGTCGGGTTTTGTATTTCCATCTTCTGATGGAGGTCGACTTGAGGATATTAAAAGCGCGTGGTTAGGTCTACTGGACCGAGCGGGTATCATCGGATTTAGGTGGCATGACATGCGGCATGATTTCGCATCTCGCTTAGTGATGGCCGGCGTACCGCTTAACACAGTGAGGGACCTGCTGGGCCATTCCGACATAAAAATGACCCTTCGGTATGCCCACCTGGCCCCGGACACGAAAGCCGCCGCTGTAGAGCTGATATAGTCAGTCCCAAGCGGGGTTTTCAGGGTAATGCCCCGTAGTGAATGCCTCGTCTACCATTTGATTCAGGCGCGTCCAATTTCGACGTATTCGGTCGATATTGACACCACTGAAGCCCTCCCAAAATATATCGGTTAGAACGGACAGTAATTGGTCATGCACACATCCGGTAGCGAAGCCCATTCGCTCTTCACCTTCGAAGTATGGATTCTGCGTGATCAGCTCAATAATAGACATGTCTTTTACAGTGACTGTTCCCGGCAATGCAATGACGGTTCTAAACAAACGAGTAGGCCCATCAACCGACCATATATAAGTTAACAGCTCACTATACCGAATTTCAGGATACTTACTCGGATCAAGCTTTGTCCCAAAGGCTTGAAACGGCACTATCTTATTATAGAAGTTCGTTCTTAACGATCTTTCAACGATTGTCGTTAGGGAACGGTCCTCCATCTTGGCCAACAACTCAAGTCCAAATTTAAGATCCGGCGCTATACGCAGCGAAAGCGTATCTGCTTTAGTCCGGTTTGCTGGCGCCTTTGCCATTAGTGCGTCTCCTGATCCGGGAATGTACAAAGCATGGCATACGCTTCCATCCGTGTCGATACGTGTCACTCCGTGTATTGCCGTAGACACACACGTCAGAAATGTGTGGACATGGCATTACGTCGAGCGCTATCGTGGCATCACATGTCACTACATGGCATTACACAAATTGGAGGGCGTATGGAGCAGGCATTTTCAGTTCAACCCTTGGCAGTAGGCCCTGAGGAGGCTGCTCGCCTCACCAGCCACAGCCGGAGCGCAATTTACGGCGCGATCGCTAAGGGAGAACTGCATGCATTCAAATCTGGTAAACGCCGGCTGATTCTGGTGAAGGAACTGGAGGCGTGGATCAACCGTGTCGCAAAGGGGGGCAGCCGGTGAATGAGGTAGATTCAGTACCCTCGGAAGCCGTTGTGATCATCAATTTAGTGCAGCGGAGAAAGCTTGCATGCCTCATTGAGGAAGAGAGGCGCAAGGCGAGCACTTGGTGGTCAGTTATCAACGAGATGCGTTTACGGGGTGAGTTGCCTGAGTGGGTCAGATCGCAGGTCTTTGGGACGGCGGCGGACCACGATACTTGGTTAGAAACTCGTGAAGCAACCAACCGAGCGATGTTCGGAAAGGTTCGACATATCGCCGTGGAGGGGGAGCCGGAATGGGCTGCAGTGAGTATGGATGTAGAGCTAGGGGAGCCAACGCAGCGCCTTGGCGCTTGCGAAGCAACACAGGGCACTGAGTTGATAGAGCAGTCGCGGGAGGCAGTGTTGCAGCACCCCTCCAGCAGGATCGCATTGGTAGGCACCAACGAGAGGAAGTTATCGTGACAGAACGCATCGGCCAGCACAACGCCGGCACCCAAAATGATCGCGCTTCAAAACAGCAAAACCCTGCCCAGGCTCATCGCAAGATGGCTCTGAGTGCCCTCCGCGCTAACTCGTCCCTGTCTGTGCGCTTGAAGCGTTACAACAACCACATGGATCAAGCTCGCGCCCTCGAAGCGCAAGATGGTGCCCAATGAACTGCGCACATAGCTGCATCAACGCAACTCAGGTCGAGATGGCGGCATGGACTGCGTTGGATGACCTGCGCGAGGTGCAACAGGCGTTCGACAATGCGCACGCCGTCTTCGCGATGATCATCGATAAGACCTACGGTCTCCACATTGCTAAAGACCTGGCCGTACTGGGCATCGCCGACCTCACAGAGTGGTCAAGCAAACTGGACCGCTATGCGGATCAGCTCGAATCGACGCTGTCCGCAACCGTTGACGCTAATCCTCTGACCTCAACCACGCCGAGGGCCTAAACCATGTCCGAAAAAAACGGTGCATTGGCGCCGACGGGATCGGCTTGCCCGAAGAAAGCCACCGAGCTGTTTTACGTGAGCCATCCGAAGGTCGAGCGGGCCATGCTGGGGCCATTCCTGAGCCAGGCCGACGCAGAGTGCGGGCGCGAAGTTTTGCGCAGTGCTGATGCGGTTGTGACCGTTTGCTTCGTCGACTCGCTGGACGAGCTGACCTACTGGCACGCGGTGAACAACGGTCAGGTTTGCCGGGCCTTTGCTGGCCCTGGCTCGCCGGGGGTGAGCCATGGATAAGGCGACCGAGGCCGCGCAGCCCAAACCACGGATGACTGGCGCAAAACTGGGGCTCTGATGGGCAAGAGAAAAACCCGCCGCGACTCAGATTGGGGAGGTCGTGGCGCATACATGATCCCCAGGCTGCTGGGCGAACATCCCGATTTTCTGACCATGACCGGTTCAGAGCTGAAGGTGTTCATGCTGCTGCTCTCGCAGTACCGCGGGAACAACAACGGCGACCTAGCGGCCACGCACTCAATGATGGAGGAGCGCGGCGGCATGGCCGAGGGAACGCTTGCCAAGTCGTTGCAGGGCTTGCAGGAGCGAAATCTGATCGTCAGGAGCAGGACGAACATGAAGGGGCGTACAGGTGCGAGGTGCGCGCTCTATGCGTTGACCTGGCTGCCAGTTCACGAATGCCCAGGCAAGGATCTTGAGATTGGCCCGACTGCGACCGCTTCACGTCGGCTGGCCGGATGATTTTTACCGTCTTCATTTTTTGAGGTCGAAGGCGTCATTTTTTGAAGCCTTCCCGACGTTTTAGAGCAGTTGAAGACCAATAACGCATCAATTTTTGAAGCCTTACCCGCCTTTTTGGGGTGGTTTCAGCTTCAAAAATTGAGCCCCTTTATAACTATTACCACCACAGGGATTTGAAATGAGCCGAGTTACGACGGAACAAGCCCGGTGCAGATCGCTGGCCGATGCCGGATGCAAGCGCGTAGGCGGATACACGTTTCTGGTGTTCGAGTGGCTTCCGTGGACTGCTGCCGGCTGTTGCCGCAAGTGCGCGGTGTTCGTGAAGCCGCAACTGGTCGCTGCCCAGGCCAGCACGTTGGGCGGCCACCTACAGCTGATAGTCGACAACGTGCCCAAGCAGCTCGCGCTGGATTGCCTGGCTTCGGGCGCATCGAGCGCGACGGTGTGCAAATGATCCAGGGCGGCATGTGGTACCAGGGGCATTTCCTGCCGGGTGCAGTTGATGCCGTGGTCGCGACCTGCGTGCATTCGTCGAGCGCTCGCCGAGTTCACAGTGACCCATCGTCCACCGTGGCGTTATCAACACGCTGTGTAGGAATCAACACAGTGGATTGTCGAGACAGGTCATTTGGTCTGTTTCGGCTGATCCGGTCTGGATCGGCTCAACTGGTCCACCTCCACGAAGCGACACAGCGCCAAAGGTGTCGCCATGACGGAGACCCCTTGCCAGCGGCCAAGTCGGCTACTGATTTGAATCCCGAGAATCCAACGTCAAGGAAGTCAACCTTGTACCTTCGAGGCGCGATACATGACCACTAAACACATCGCATTTTCTGACGCCGAGATCCGCAAGCAGGCCGGCCAGTCGGTGCGCCAGTTGCGTGACCCGCGTTACCCCGAGCTGCGATTTCGCTATTCCACCGTCGACCGCACCCGGGGAGCCTGGCACGTTGTTGTCAGGGGAAAATGGGGCAAGGCCGGCGACTTCCCCAGCCTGACCACCAAGGCCATGCTGACTGCACTGCCGGCCATCCTGGGACGCCGTGCTGCAGACGCCGAGGCCACCTCGCTGACCAGCACCTGGAGCCGTACCGGTGAGCTGCTGGACTGGTTCCTGGATCGTATGCTGCGCGACCGCAATTTGTCGGCCAAGCGCAAGGCCGGCGCGAAGTCGGCGATCACCTGCCACCTGCGGCCACGGCTGCATGACCTGCCGCTGGCAGAGGTGAGCAAGGCCACGCTCGATCAGCGCCTGATGTGGCCACTGCAGGAGCGCTACGCCCTGTCGTTCGTGCGCCTGGTGTTCAACGTGCTGGCGGTGGCCATGCGCAAGGCACACCGGCTCGGGATGATCGAGCAGAACCCCATGGGCTCGCTGCGCTTCGGGGATTTCGTCGGAGTGCGGATCAAACCGAAGTCGTCACGGCTGCGGGAGCGAGACTTACCGGATCTGCTGGCCAAGCTGGCGAGCTGGAGCGAGGCGCGGCCCGGTGACGCGCTGCTGGCGCTGATGATGCTGTGCCACGGTACCCGCCTGGGTGAGACGCGCAGCGCGCTGTGGCGCAACGTCGATCTGCAGGCCGGCCAGTGGTTCATCCCCGCCGACGACACCAAGACCAAGCAGAACCACACGCTACCGCTGACCCGCCAAGCCTGTGCACTGCTGAGCCGCTATCAGGCCCAGCAGGCCGCCCAGAGCTACAAAGGTGCCTACCTGTTCCCGGCCAGCCGGCGCGGGCCACTGGGAGCCACGGCAGCGAGCCTGGTGTTTGCCGAACTGAGCGACCGCCAGTGGACTAGCCATGACGTGCGCAAGGTCGCCCGCACCTGCTGGATGGACCTGGGCGTGGATTACCTGGTGGGCGAGATGCTGGTGAACCACGCCCTGCGCAACATGGACGCGACCTACATCCACACCGCCGCCGAAGCCCTCAAGCGTCAGGCCCTGGAACGCTGGCACGACCATTTAGACGGGCTCGGGTTGAGCGCAATCACGGGCGAGACATACCCGAGATACGCATTTTCACAGAATCCGACACAGGCCACAGACCACGCGGCCTCTAGCGAAAACCCGGATGCATCACAGAGGAGCATGTAAATCATGGTGGACGTTGAACAGGACGTTACCGAGCGGCTGGCCCAAGCCGGCATCACGCCATTGATTGGGGGCCTGGTTCCCGAACCGGCCACGGCAGATCTGCTGGGATATGCCCCCAGCTACCTGCGCCGCCTGGCTGCCGAGGGTCGTTCACCGCTGCCATTCGTGCGCCGTGGCAATCGGCGGTTCTACAAAATAGCCGACATAGTGCGCTTTGCGACGGATACCGACTGAGGACGTCGAAGTTAACCGCTGACCGGGGTGTGCGTGCGCGCATAGGGTAGAGGACATCAACTCAACACTCCGGAGAATCCTATGCCAGACCCGTATCAGCAGGACGTCAGCCAGCTGAACCAAGCCATCACCAAGATCGGTGCGCAGATCACCGAGTTCAAAGAAGGCCTCAACACCAAGCAGGCCGAGCTTAGCGCCCGCTTGCTCGAAACTGAACAGAAGCTCGCCTCTGGCCGCCACGGCAGCGCAGCCCCTAGCGGCGGCATTGATCGCAACGTCGTCACTGCTAGCGTTCTCGAAGCAGACGGAGTAGGCGAAATGCGCAACGGTCGCCAGAAGTCCACCGGGCAAATCAATTGCGAGGTGGGCATCCGCGCGGCGATCACCAACCCGAATAAGGGTGGGACCGACTCCACCAGTTATCCAACCGCGCCACAGCGTGACGGTGCTGGCATCCGTGGCATTCCCCAGCCGCGCCTCACCTTGCTCGACGTTCTGCCAGTCATCCCTGTAACCAGCGCCACCTACGAATTTGTACGTCTCGATGGTTACCTGAACGGTGCGGCCTACCAGAAGAAAGAAGGCGACGAGAAGGCCGAGGGTGAAGTAGCGGGTAAACCCGTGCGCGCTGAGATCGCCACCATCGCCACCTGGATTCCAGCAAGCCTGCAGGTGCTGCAGGACAACGATCAGCTCAGTGGCCAAGTGGATCTGCTGCTGGGCGTGGGTGTGCGTCAGAAGCTGGAGGCTGAACTGATTACCGGCGCTGGCGGCGATGGCGAGATCCTCGGCTTCAACGCCCAGGCCACCGACGCAGGGATCACCACCGGCCAGCCAGTTGACCGCATCGGCGCCGCGCTCACTGACCTCAAGGCCGAAGGCTGGAATCCGAACGTTATCGTGATGAACCCGCGTGACTGGTTCGCTATTGAAAGCGAGCGGGCCGAGGACGGCGATGGCCAGTATGTGATCGGCACGCCACGCGATCCCGCGCCGCCCAGCCTGTGGGGTACACCTGTTGTCGTCACCAACGGCATGCCGCAGGGCAAAGCGCTGATCCTCGACACCACCACCGCCGCGCTGCTGGACCGTCAGCAGGTAACTGTCGAGGCCAGCCGCCACGACGGTGACAACTTCCGTCGCAACCTGGTGACCATTCTGGCCGAGCTGCGCGCCGGCTTGGCGGTGTTCGCTCCTACTGCCACTCGCCTGGTGACGCTGACTCCGTAAGCGCAAGCGTGGGTTAGCTGTGAGTGCCACGTAGCCCCTAACCGCAGCAGTCGGAGCCCTTCTTTCCTTTGTGGGGTGATCCGGCACTGGCCCGCACTCGCGGGCCTTTTCATTCACACCGGAGAAGACCATGAGCCATACCCATCTACCCAAGCCAGTTCAACGAGCCCTTAACCAGATCGCCCACAGCCGCGCCCTGTTGCGCCAGATGGAGGAGCGTGAGCGGTTGAGCAAAGAGATCGATCGACTGTTGGCCAGCGGCCTGAGCGCAGCAGAAGCGCTGGAGCAGATCCGGTCGGCGCCGCCGTACATCGCGCCGACCTACTGAGGGGGGCGGGTCGAAAGCCTGGAAGGTCCGCTGACCTAGACCGCCTAGGACCCCACGTACACATTTTTTCCAGTGTTAAAAAAAAGTTAAAACGAGGTTAACACCATGCCGAACGTGCATGGGGCTGTAAGCCACGGAAACAGCGGCATAGACGCCGTTATCTCCCTCTGGCGGATGTTAACCGAGTTAACACCTTTAACCTCGAAAAGTTAACGCTTTAACCTCCGAGTTAACTGGAGCCTCCATGGCGGATACAGACGTTCAGGGCATGCTGGTACGCATCGAAGCGACAACCGCGCAGCTCCGCAAAGAGATTGCGCGGGCCGATTCGAGCGTGGCCCAGGCCAGTGGAAAGATAGACAACAGCCTCAAGCAGGTGGACGAAGCATTTGACCGGGTTGAGGCGCACTCGGTCGCCCTCCGTGAAGGTGTCAGCAGGGCCTTCACAGGAGTCGGGATCGCTGCTGCCGGCGCAGTTGCCGGCCTGGTGGCGCTGACCACTTCGACCCTGAGCTATGCGCAGCAAGTCCAGAACTTGGCCAGCCTGGCCAACACCTCGGTAGAAGACTTCCAGCGCTTGTCGGTCGGCGCGAAGACTGTAGGCGTCGAGCAAGAAAAGCTCGCGGACATTTTCAAGGACACCACTGACCGCGTGGGTGAGTTCATCTCTCGCGGCGGCGGCGAGCTGCAGGACTTCTTCCGTGAGATTGCCCCTCAGGTAGGCGTCACAGCAGAGAGCTTCAAGAACCTGTCCGGCCCCGATGCCTTGCAGCTCTACTACACCTCGCTCGAAAAAGCCGGTGCCAGCCAGCAGCAGATCACCAGCTACATGGAGCAGATGGCGGACGAGGCCACCGCCCTGGTGCCGCTGCTCAAGAATGCTGGCGCCGGATTCCGAGAGGCCGGCGACCGAGCCGAGGCAACGGGCGCCATCATCTCGGCGTTCGATATCGGCCAGATGGTCAAGCTGAACAAGTCGGTTCAGGATCTGGAGAATTCGTGGGATGGTGCGGCCCGCCAGCTTGTCGTGGGACTGCTTCCAGGAATTGAGAGCGTCACCAACAAGCTCCAAGGGATGACTGATAACGGCGCCTCCGAAGCCCTGGGCTCCGCAATCGCGTTCTTGGCGGATAACGTCAATATCCTGCTGGGCGTGATCGGCACCAAGCTGACGGCAAGCTTCATCGGCTACGTCGCCGCCCTCGGCAAAGGCATTGGGTCGACAGTTGAGGCGACTCGCGCAATCAATGCCCAGGCGCAAGCGGCACTGATGGCGGCAAAGGCCGATCAGATCGCCGCAACTTCCGCTGTGGTTCGAGCAGAAAAAGAGGCTGCGGCAGCCCGGGGCACAGCGGTTCAGACTGCCATGTCGATTGAGCTCGCACAGGCCCGCATGGCCGAGGCAGCCGCGACCACCCGACTTGGCGTAGCCCAGGCGGCAGTGAAATCATCGTCAGGCGTACTGATGACGTTACTCGGCGGGCCTGCCGGCCTGGCTTCCCTTGCCGTAGGAGCAGGGATCGCCTTCCTGACCATGGGTAGCAACGCCCAGTCGGCCGGCGCTGACCTTGAGGAGCTGAAACGCCCCATTGAGGAGTTGCGTAAAGCCTTCAAGGAGCTGGACAAGGACCAGCGCAACGCGAAGCTGGTAACCGCCATGCGCGAGCAGGAGCAAGCCGCCGCTGCCGCTGATGAGTCGTTCAAGGACTTCCTCAGTACGGTTAAGCAAGGGGTTGGCTCCACGGTCGGTGCCCGTATCTCTGGCGAGGCTGACGAAGCGCGTAAGGCTGGCCAGGGCCTTTCTGACTGGCTGGACGACCTGAACAAGCGCTTCAAGATCCCGCAAGAGGCCATGCGGAGCATGCGCGAGGCGGCGGGCGGTTACTCGTCTCTCGAAGATAATGCGAAGAAAGCCGGTGAGCGCGTCTCGGTGTACACCAAAGAACTGAACAGCGCGAAGGAGACAACCGACGCGGCCGGGGATGCTAACGCCAAGGCCACCTCGGCGGGTCAGACGTACCTGGACACGCTGGACAAGCAGTTGGCCACCCTCAAGGACAAGACCGCCGCCGAGGCCGCCGAGCGCTTCATCACGGACAACAAGATCAAGTCCGAAAGCGACCTAGCCAAGCAGATCCGTGAGCGGGCAAAGGCGGTAGACGCACAGAAAGAAGCCGACAAAGCCGCCACCCAGGAAACCAAGGACGGCACGAAAGCGGCTTCGCAACTTGCTCAGATGCTGGATAAGGCTGCGAAATCGCACCTGCAGCTGAAGAAGATTTACGACCCGGTAGGCGCTGCGGCAGATGAATTCAAGTCACAGGTGGAAGACCTGGATCTGCTGCTATCCAAAAATAAGATCACCTCCGAGGAGTACAGCCGTGGCATCGCTGGCCTGGCCGACCAGTTCAATTCTGCTGTCCAGGCTTCCACCGGCCTCTCCCAGGCCATGAAGTACCAGGCCGACCTTGAGCGTCAGCTGGCGATCGCTCGGCAGCAGGGGGATGCTGCCGCCGCCGCGATTGGAATGGGCGACAAGCGCTCTAGCCGCGCCCAGTCCCGCCTGGCGCTCGAGCAGGAGAATAACAACAAGATCCTGGCGCTGCGTGATGAGCTGGCCACCGCCTCGAACGAGAAGCAGCGGCAAGAACTGGAGAAGCAGATTGCCCTCCGGCAGGAATACGGTGCCAAGCTGGTACAGGCGCAGGAAGACAGCTTCGCCAAGATCGACTCAGCCCAGGCCAGCTGGAGCAATGGTGCGTCGGCTGCCTTCGAAAACTACCTCGACAGCGCTGCTGACGTTGCCGGACAGACACAGGACCTATTCACCAACGCATTCGGCAACCTTGAGGATGGAGTCACCCAGTTCGTGAAAACGGGCAAGTTCGAGTTCAAGGATTTTGCTGACTCGATCATTGAGGACCTGATCCGCATCCAGGTGCGCCAAGCCGCTGCCGGATTTTTGGGTACCGCATTCAGCTTCCTTGGCGGCGGTGGCTCGGCTCTTGGCCAAGGCACCATGACCGGCTTCAGCGAGGTCATTCTTAACGCCAAGGGTGGCGTCTACGACTCGCCAAGTCTGTCCTCGTTCTCCAACCAGGTGCACGACAGCCCGCAGATGTTTGCATTTGCCAAGGGCGCGGGAATCTTTGCCGAGGCCGGGCCTGAGGCGATCTTGCCCCTGCACCGTGGTCCCGATGGTTCGCTCGGTGTCATGGCCAGTGGTGCTGGGGGCGGAGGTGGTGGTGATGGAGAGTCCTCGATCAGCTTGGGTGGTATCACTCAGCAATTCTACTTCGGTGCAGGGGTGGACGCGGCAACCAAGGCTGATGTGAAGAAGTCTGGGCGTGAGGCCATCCAGGGTGCCTACGAAATGATGCTACGAGATTTCAAGACCAACGGCGCCGGCCGGCAATTGCTGTCTAGGCGATAGGAGAGACGATGAAAATTACCGATCTGGACCTAGAAGAAATGATCGTGCAGATAGCCGGGGCAGTATCACCTTTTGTGTTTGGTGATTTAGGCCCAGGAACGTCGGCAAAGACCTACACCGAGCGCGCCAGCCTGCAGGGTGAGGTGATGGGGAGGATTCTGGCCGTGCTGATGGTGGATGAGGTTTGCGGCGATACGGTGGCCAACAATGTCGAGTCGTGCATCCGCCACATGCAGGAGCAAACTTTGAAGCAGCTGCGTTCGAAAATGGTCCGAGCGGCGCAACCAGTCTGAACCAAGCTGCTGAGCGACAAAGGGGTGTCCTCAGATCTGAGGACATCACCCGAGCAGAACCATCATCAACGATTTCAATTGACGCCGCCCTTTCCTCCATCAGTCAATAGTTTGGTAGCGCGTAAGTTATGCATTCGGTCTACCTCTGCCTTTATCTTTCTCCTAGTATCGAAGCCTCCGCGAGCTAGCTGGCCAATTTCCAACAACACCCAAGAAGCCCACTTACTAACGACCGCTACGTCTTTTGCCGCAACGTGACCGTGCGCCCCATCATGAACTGCGACGCATCGCAAATCATACAGCTTCTTAATCTGGGCTTCTAACTCATTCCACTTATCAGGCGGTGAAAACCTAAAAGAGCCATAGGTAAGACAAGCTGTCGTACCTCTTACAATTTTCTCAGTCGTACTTGGAGCACCGGGAACATGCTCCTTAATAGAAAAGAAACATTCAATACAGCTCCAAAATTTCACAAGCTTCATTTCTAGAGCACAATCAGTCTGAGCATCAAAAAACCAGTACAAACCACGCTTGATTAGAATCTCAATCTCGCTAGGAGATTTGGACTCAATTACGCTAACCAAGTATTGGAACCAATCACAAGCGACAAGCCCATCCGCATGTACAGCACTCATACGCAGCGCCTGCAGATTCTCCGCATTAAAGGAGGTCCTTAGCTTTTTAGACATCATATCGTAGCTAAACCAGTTCGCTTCGTTAGGTTTAGAGCGACCAGCCATACTTGGCATCAGCCGTACTGCTAACCCACCATATTCTAGAACTGTTGTAAACGAAACTGCCAGGAGCCCACAAACCATCCTTACCAGGTCGAAAAATTCGCTTTCTGCATAATCCATACTCCCTGTAAGTTCAGCACTCACCCACAAACCACGCTGCATTTTATTCCAAATAGCTGTTTTGTTTTGCTCTTGAGCATCGGAACCCTCAAGCACAGAATAGAGAGGCCGCTGTATTTTTATATTACCTATATCAAACTCATCAATATCATCAAACTCTAGACCATGAAGTGTTGTATAAAACCTGCGGGGCGCCACCATTTCATAAGCTATATTTCTTGCTCGCTCAAAGTAATGATCAAACGATACCCCTGGATTATCTTGCTCGTATAACTCCCCAAGAGCTTTCCGGCATGCAGAATCCACATCAGACTCAAGCACACATAGCTCGGACATGAGAACAGGGAACACGATAGTAATCAGCGATTCGAACGCACTTCGTGCTTGATCTGTGAAATAAACCTTACTACCGCTTGGTGTTGCAACTTCACGAGCTAGCCTATCTAAGAACTCGTAGGACTTTAGCGCATCGTATGGATTTTTAAGATTAGATGCAGTGAGCAAAACACCTAAATTCAATTCAGCTATACGGATCTTTTTAGGATGAACATTCACTCAAAGCTCTCCTGCCTTAACCAGGACAACGATAGAGCACATTAGCTTGCACTTTACCGAATCGAGAATACACTTCATATACATCACTTATGGCGCTCCATTCAATGAATGACTCATTCCAGTTTTGTGGTTTTTTATCGGTAGAGGCGCAAGATCATTTTACGCGAAATATCCGACGCGAAGCGTCAGCTTGGTTTCACCTTGCCGAAGAATCTAGCCTGGCTCTGACCAAGCTAGCACATGCTGCTATGGACCAAGTTCAGACCAGCTCGATGGAACCTCGCGCAATCGGCGTAAGGGTCTTGCTCCGGTGCGTGGGTCATCTGCAGGGTTCTATTTTGCTCGTGGAGAGAGGTATGACCGCTGAATCAAGAACGTTGATTCGATGCATGCTTGAAGGTGCCTTTACCCTCGCGGCTCTGCTTCGCGAGCCAACCGAAGTGGTGAAGATCCTTCGCGATGACGCTGAGAAAAGCCGACGCATGCAAGCGAAATACATCCGCTCGCAAGGCTTGATCAACGCTGGAACGGCAATGGACAAGCTTGAAGAATTGATCAAGAAAAGTGATAGACCTGAATTCATGTCACCGAAAGACATGTCATCGAAAGGTGTGCTGTCGGCATGGTACCTGAAGTACCAACGGTTCTCGGACGATTCCGCGCACCTCACCGCTAGATCTCTTAATCGGCACGTCAAAAAATCAGGCCACTGCTGGCAGTACCGGTGGGAGCCAGGATCCACTGAAGAAAACTCAGCCACCCTTTATGAAGCGGTCAATATCGCAATTGCGATTGGGCTAGGAGCGTCCGAGTTGATTGGGGATACCAGCGTCGTTGCAGAACTGTCTAAGCTGGCCGAGCTATGCGGAGAGATGCCCGACGTGCAAGTCATTTAGCAGTCATGAGACGCCGGTGCCGAATGCAATCCGCTCTTAGTAAGTGGCGTAGAGATGGCTCACGCATGTGCCACAAACCTGGCGACCCAGCCTCGCGCTCTCAGTGCGTGCCTCGCCTTCTTTAAGGCAGGTCTTGACCTGATCGGAGGTTTCCGCTTTTGCCATCTTTCGGCAGATGGATTTCAGCCTTGATACACAACCGGTATCAGTCTTATCGGCAAGAAAAATGTGGACTTCTTCCGTGTTTTCCTTCTTACGCAACGAGTACACGACGGTCATAGGCTCTCTTCCTGAGGTCTGTGGGGTTGCCTGACCATAAGCGTTTGCACCCACAATGCACCCGCGCCGTAAGTGGCCAAGCTAGCAATTGGTGTAAGGCGCCCGAAAAATATGGCGTCCCAGGCAGGAATTGAACCTGCAACCTTCCCCTTAGGAGGGGGATGCTCTATCCAATTGAGCTACTGAGACGCAAGAACCGGCAGTGAACACTGCACGGTTGGACGGCCAGCATGTTAACCAGCATGCTGCCGTTTGTCATGCTGCAACAGGCCTTTTTCACGTAATCCTTTTCTGCGGTTCCGTGGCTGGCTGGGTCGGGCACGGGATCACGCCTTCATCATGAAGCAGTTTGAACAACCCGGTCACCGCTGCGTCGAGCGTAGTGGAATTGTCCAGCACATGCACGGCAGGGTCGTCGAAGGCCAGCAGTCCCGCATTACGCGCCAACCGCTGTTCGATCTCGTCCGGGGTTTCCCTGCCTCTAGCCAGCAAGCGCTGGCGCAGTACCTGAGACTTAACGTCGATGAGCACTGCCAGAAGATCCGGGTAGCGCAGCCGCGCTTCAGCCAGATAGGCACGGGAGCCATTCACCAGCACCGCGCTGCCCGCTTCCAGCCATTGATCAACGTGCTGCGGGATCCCGTAGCTCAGCCCATTGGCTTGCCAATGCATGGCAAATGCACCCTGCGCACGCATCGCTTCGAACTGTTGGGCAGTGACGCCTTGGGCTGCTTCTCCCTTGGCTTCGGCCGAGCGCGTGATGATGCGGCGAGCAATTTTTACCCCGGCAGCAATGAGTTGCTCGCGCGCGGCATCGATCAGGGAATCTTTCCCTGAACCCGACGGTCCTATCAGAAATATCAGGCGGCCTGTCGCTGATCGCCGTGCGCTTGCGTCATGTTGCATAGCCACTATGCTCTATGGAAGGAAACCCGCGCATTCTAGGAGTTTTCTTGGCCTTTTGCTGCGTTTTACCAGTTTTTGACGGCAGAAGACTGACGGCGGGACAAGTCGGAGCATGTAAAACTTTTCAAACCAGTGCTCATTTCTGATAATTGGTACTGGCAGAAAGCCTTTACCGGGCTCACTATTTGTCACAGAATTGACGCCAAGGAAACGGCGACCATGAGGCAAGATGAGCATCCAATTTTCCACGAGGGTTGAACATTTTGTTGTCGCCACGGTCGTATTTCCACCCCGTGCGGCCAATTTGAGAACCGCGTCCCCTGAACCAGTAAATCCGGTCAATTTATATGCGCCCAATGAAACAGGCTATTTACTCCAGCCGCACCGCTGACAAGTTTGTCGTCCGCCTGCCAGATGGGATGCGTGAGCGCATTGCCGAGGTAGCGCGCAACCATCACCGCAGCATGAACTCCGAGATCATCGCGCGCCTGGAACAGAGCCTTATCCAGGAAGGCGCGTTGGGTGACGAGCTGAGCATGCGCCTGGACAGCCCTGAACTGTCCCTGCATGAGCGCGAGTTGCTGCAACGCTTCCGCCAACTGTCCCACCGCCAGCAGAACGCTCTGGTCGCCCTCATCGCTCACGATGTAGAAATGGCCGCCGACGCTTCCTGAAGGTTGCCAGCGAACACAAAAAAGCCAGCGTAAGCTGGCTTTTTTATTGTTCGTCACATCATCAGCAATCGTGTGCAGGAGCAACCTTGCGCTGCGAAGAGGCCAGTGACAACGCCATGAATGTTGACTGCTATCAGTGGCCTCTTCGCAGCACCAGGCTGCTCCTACCGGCCATGGGCTGGCCCCTATGAATCAGAGCAGGAACAGCGTCGCCAAGCCCAGGAAGATGAAGAACCCGCCGCTATCGGTCACTGCCGTGATCATCACGCTGGAGCCCATCGCCGGATCGCGCCCCAGGCGTGTCAGGGTCATCGGGATCAACACCCCCATCAACGCTGCCAACAGCAGGTTCAAGGTCATAGCCGCGGTCATCACCAGGCCCAACGACCAACTGCCATACAGCCAGAACGCCACCGCACCGATCACGCCACCCCAGATCAAGCCGTTGAGCAACGATACAGCCAGCTCCTTGCGCATCAGGCGGCTGGTATTGCCTGGCGACACCTGGTCCAGCGCCATCGCGCGCACGATCATGGTGATGGTCTGGTTGCCGGAGTTACCACCGATACCCGCCACGATCGGCATCAAGGCGGCCAGTGCCACCAGCTTCTCGATCGAACCCTCGAACAGGCCGATCACCCGCGAAGCCAGGAATGCGGTAATCAGGTTGATGGCCAGCCACGCCCAACGGTTGCGCAGCGAACGCCAGACCGAGGCGAAGATGTCTTCTTCTTCGCGCAGGCCGGCCATGTTCAGCACTTCGCTCTCGCTCTCTTCACGGATCAGGTCGACCATTTCGTCAATGGTCAGACGGCCGATCAGGCGATCGCTTTTGTCCACCACCGGGGCGGATACCAGGTCGTAACGTTCAAAGGCTTGAGCCGCGTCGTAGGCATCTTCCTCGGGGTGGAAGGACACAGGGTCGGTCGCCATGACCTCTGCCACCTTCTTGTCCGGGTCGTTGACCAGCAAGCGCTTGATGGGCAGCACGCCCTTGAGAATGCCGTCATAGTCGACCACGAACAGTTTGTCGGTGTGGTTCGGCAGCTCTTTCAGGCGGCGCAGGTAACGCAATACGACTTCGAGGCTGACGTCTTCGCGGATGGTGACCATCTCGAAGTCCATCAACGCACCGACCTGCTCCTCGTCGTAGCTCAGCGCCGAACGCACACGCTCGCGTTGCTGGGCATCGAGGGTTTCCATCAACTCGTGAACGACGTCGCGCGGCAGCTCGGGTGCCAGGTCGGCCAGTTCGTCGGCGTCCATTTCCTTGGCAGCGGCGAGCAGCTCGTGATCGTCCATGTCGGCGATCAGCGATTGGCGAACCGAATCGGATACTTCAAGCAGGATGTCGCCGTCGCGGTCCGAGCGCACCAGCTGCCAGACCGTCAGGCGGTCTTCCAGGGGCAATGCTTCGAGGATGTAGGCGACGTCGGCGGGGTGCAGGTCATCGAGCTTGCGCTGCAGCTCAACGAGGTTCTGGCGGTGGACGAGGTTTTCGACCAGGTCGTGATGAGCACCCTCCTGGCGGTGGGTGAGGTCTTCGACCACGCGCTGGCGCTGCAGCAGTTCAACCACCTGAGCCAGGCGATCCTGCAGGCTCTCTTGCGCTTTCTTTACTTCTACTTCAGTCATAGGCGAACTCCACTCCCAGCAGCGGAGCACGCCGGGGGAATCAATCGGTCAGATCTTTCTGTATGAATCTTGTTAAGGAGTAACTACTGGGTAAGTCCATGGTGGTATTCCACAAGCCCCGGCGGGGCTGACGGGCGCAATCATACACTGCCTAAGCTGTCAGATCGCTTAAATTTTTGGCCAGAACAATCGTTTGCGAGATAAAGCTAGGACAACGCTCGAAGCTATGTGTGCGACGGCGCAAGCAAAAGAAAAAACACAGATGCCGCGCAAAAGATTATCGGGCCGGTTTATGTGCAGTCTAGCGGGCATCACTGAGAAACAGTGAACGGGAGAAAACAAAAAGCCCGCTCATTTGAGCGGGCTTCTTGATTGTATGGCGGACTCAGCAGGATTCGAACCTGCGACCGCTCGGTTCGTAGCCGAGTACTCTATCCAGCTGAGCTATGAGTCCGTGGTCGGTATTTTTAGGCCAGATTACCACTGGCTTGTTGAAGCGTCTTTGCAAGCAGAGCCACTTCAAAAGTGGCGGACTCAGCAGGATTCGAACCTGCGACCGCTCGGTTCGTAGCCGAGTACTCTATCCAGCTGAGCTATGAGTCCGTGGTTGGTAGTTTTAGACCAGATTACCACTGGTTGTTTGAAGCAGCCTTGTAAGCAAAGCCACTTCAAAAGTGGCGGACTCAGCAGGATTCGAACCTGCGACCGCTCGGTTCGTAGCCGAGTACTCTATCCAGCTGAGCTATGAGTCCGTGTCTTGCCGCGCATTATAGGTCGCTGAAACATTTTTGCAAGAACTTTTTTCGTTTAATTTCAACTACTTAGCGTTCTTACTGTTTACAGCGGCCTAAGCGAATAATGGCGGTGAAGGGGGGATTCGAACCCCCGATACCCTTATGAGGTATACTCCCTTAGCAGGGGAGCGCCTTCGGCCACTCGGCCACCTCACCGCAACACGAGGCGAATATTAAAGAACCTCTTTCACCTTTGCAACCCTTTTTTTGAAAAAAACTTCAAAAGAATTAAAGGCTTGGCTCCTCGTCCTTCTCTTTCTTGATCCGCAGGTAGATTTCCTCGCGGTGCACAGCCACTTCTTTCGGGGCGCTGACGCCAATACGCACCTGGTTGCCTTTGACGCCAAGCACCGTCACGGTGATCTCGCCGTCTCCAATGATCAGGCTCTCGGCGCACCGGCGAGTCAGAATCAACATAGCTTTCTCCTTACGCAAAACATTCAGGGATAACAGTCTTTGGTATCGGGGGCCTGGTCGTGGACGACGACCCAGCCCTGGTTGCCCACCCCGCAGCAGCGCGTGCGTGGCGAGCAGAAACGCGAAGGGCGCGGCAAGCCGCGCCCTTCCAGGCAGCGCCTTACTCGCCCTGTCGGGCAGGAGCGTCCAGTTCGAACGCGGTGTGCAGCGCGCGTACGGCCAGCTCCAGGTACTTCTCTTCGATCACGACCGAAACCTTGATCTCGGAGGTGGAGATCATCTGGATGTTGATGCTCTCCTTGGCCAGGGCTTCGAACATGCGGCTGGCAACACCTGCGTGGGAGCGCATGCCAACGCCAACGATCGAGACCTTGGCGATCTTGGTGTCGCCGATCACTTCACGGGCACCGATTTCGCGGGCGGTGTTTTCCAGCACGTTCTGCGCCTTCTCGTACTCGTTGCGGTGTACGGTGAAGGTGAAGTCGGTGGTGTTATCGTGCGCCACGTTCTGCACGATCATGTCGACCTCGATGTTCGAGGCGCTGATCGGGCCGAGGATCTTGAAGGCCACGCCCGGGGTGTCCGGCACGCCGCGAATGGTCAGCTTGGCTTCATCACGGTTGAAGGCGATACCGGAAATGATCGGCTGTTCCATGGATTCCTCTTCATCAATGGTAATGAGGGTACCCGGACCCTCCTTGAAGCTGTGCAGCACGCGCAGCGGGACGTTGTACTTGCCGGCGAACTCCACCGAACGGATCTGCAGCACCTTGGAGCCGAGGCTGGCCATTTCCAGCATCTCTTCGAAGGTGATCTTCTCCAGGCGCTGTGCCTGCGGCACGACGCGCGGGTCAGTGGTGTAGACGCCATCGACGTCGGTGTAGATCTGGCACTCGTCAGCCTTGAGCGCCGCCGCCAGGGCTACGCCGGTGGTGTCGGAACCGCCACGGCCGAGGGTGGTGATGCTGCCGTGCTCGTCGACCCCCTGGAAACCTGCAACCACGACCACACGCCCTTCCTTGAGGTCGGCGCGAATCTTCTGGTCGTCGATCTGCAGGATGCGGGCTTTGTTGTGCGAGCTGTCGGTCAGAATGCGCACCTGGTTACCGGTGTAGGACACCGCTGGCACACCACGCTTGATCAAGGCCATGGTCAGCAGGGCAATGGTGACCTGCTCACCGGTCGACACGATCACATCCAGTTCACGCGGAACCGGCTGATCGGTGATCTGCTTGGCCAGATCGATCAGGCGATTGGTTTCACCGCTCATGGCCGACAGCACGACCACCAGGTCATCGCCCGCCTCACGGTGTTTCTTGACCTTTTCGGCTACCTGCTCGATCCGCTCGATGGAACCGACAGAGGTGCCGCCAAATTTCTGTACGATCAACGCCATTTCAATGGTGCCTCAGCCCATACAGGGCCCCAAAAAACAATCCAACATGAAGGAGCCGGCGACTAGACCGCCGGCCCCCTCATCTCAAAGTCCCTGCTCTGCGAACGGCACGGCCAGCGCCAGGGCCTGGTCCAGCGCAGCGACGTCGACGCCGCCACCCTGGGCCATGTCCGGACGGCCACCGCCCTTGCCACCCACTGCCGCAGCGGCTTGTTTCATCAGATCGCCAGCCTTGAGTTGGCTGGAGAGGTCCTTGGTCACGCCGGCCACCAGCACGACCTTGCCCTCATGCTCACTGCCCAGCAGGATCACTGCGTGGCCGAGCTTGTTCTTCAGCTGATCGACCAGGGCCAGCAAGGCCTTGCCATCTTGCCCATCCAGGCGAGCGGCAAGCACCTTGGCACCCTTGACCTCAACGGCCGCGTTGGAGAGATCATCCCCGGCGGCGCTGGCGGCCTTGGCCTGCAGCTGTTCCAGCTGCTTCTCCAGCTGACGGTTGCGCTCGAGCACCGCCGACAGCTTGTCGATCAGGTTGTCACGGTTACCCTTGACCAGTTGCGCGGCTTCCTTCACCTGCTCTTCAGCAGCGTTCAGGTAGGCCAGCGCAGCCGCGCCGGTAACCGCTTCGATACGACGCACCCCAGAGGCCACGCCGCCTTCGCTGATGATCTTGAACAGGCTGATATCGCCAGTGCGCTTGGCATGGATACCCCCGCACAGCTCCACCGAGAAGTCGCCACCCATGCTCAGCACGCGCACGGTATCGCCGTACTTCTCGCCGAACAAGGCCATGGCGCCTTTGCGCTTGGCGGTCTCGATGTCGGTCACCTCGGTCAGCACTTCGGTGTTGCGGCGCACTTCACGGTTGACGATGTCTTCCAGGGCCTTGATCTGCTCTGGCTTGACCGCCTCGAAGTGGCTGAAGTCGAAACGCAGGCGCTGGCTGTCGACCAGCGAGCCTTTCTGTTGTACGTGATCGCCCAGCACCTGGCGCAGCGCTTCGTGCAGCAGGTGAGTGGCGGAGTGGTTCAGCGAGGTGGCGTGCTGCACGTCGGCGTCGACCTTGGCCTCGACCTCGGCACCCACGCTCAATGCACCGCTGGCAACCACACCGTGGTGCAGGAAGGCACCGCCGGTCTTGGTGGTGTCGCGCACGTCAAAGCGCACGGTACCGGCCTGCAGGAAGCCGCTGTCACCCACCTGGCCGCCGGACTCGGCGTAGAACGGCGTACGGTCGAGGATCACCACGCCCTGCTCGCCTTCGCCCAACTGCTCGACGGCCTGGCCGTCCTTGTACAGGGCAATGACCTTGGCCTGGCCTTCGGTGGTGGTGTAGCCCAGGAAGTCCGTGGCGGTGTCGACCTTGACCAAGCTGTTGTAGTCCATGCCGAAGGCGCTGGCAGAGCGCGCACGCTCACGCTGAGCGTCCATTTCACGCTCGAAACCGGCTTCGTCGATGGTCAGCTCGCGCTCGCGGGCGATGTCGGCGGTCAGGTCCATGGGGAAGCCGTAGGTGTCGTACAGTTTGAACACCACGTCACCCGGCACCACGTCACCCTGCAGTTGCGCCAGGTCCTGCTCAAGGATGCGCAGGCCTTGCTCCAGGGTCTTGGCGAATTGCTCTTCTTCAGCCTTGAGCACGCGCTCGATATGCGCCTGCTGGCTCTTCAGCTCTGGGAAGGCTTCGCCCATCTCGGCCACCAGTGCGGCAACGATCTGGTAGAAGAAGCTGCCCTTGGCGCCCAGCTTGTTGCCGTGGCGGCAAGCGCGGCGAATGATGCGGCGCAGCACGTAGCCACGGCCTTCGTTGGACGGCAGCACGCCGTCTGCGATCAGGAAGCCACACGAACGGATATGGTCGGCGACCACTTTCAACGACGCCTGGCTGTCATTGCTGCAACCGATGGCCTTGGCCGCGGCGCTGAGCAGGTTCTGGAACAGGTCGATCTCGTAGTTCGAGTGAACATGCTGCAGTACCGCACTGACACGCTCCAGGCCCATGCCGGTGTCTACCGAGGGGGCAGGCAGCGGGTGCAGGACGCCATCGGCGGTGCGGTTGAACTGCATGAAGACGTTGTTCCAGATCTCGATGTAGCGGTCGCCGTCTTCTTCCGGCGAGCCGGGTGGGCCGCCCCAGATGTCGGCGCCGTGGTCGTAGAAGATCTCGGTGCAAGGGCCGCACGGGCCGGTATCGCCCATGGTCCAGAAGTTGTCGGACGCGTACGGGGCGCCTTTGTTGTCACCGATGCGCACCATGCGCTCGGCCGGCACGCCGATTTCCTTGGTCCAGATGTCGTACGCTTCGTCATCGGTGGCGTAGACGGTGACCCAGAGCTTTTCCTTCGGCAGGTTCAGCCACTTGTCCGAGGTCAGGAAGGTCCAGGCGTAGGTGATCGCGTCGCGCTTGAAATAGTCGCCGAAGCTGAAGTTGCCCAGCATCTCGAAGAACGTATGGTGACGCGCGGTGTAGCCGACGTTTTCCAGGTCGTTGTGCTTGCCACCGGCGCGTACGCATTTCTGGCTGCTGACGGCGCGGGTGTAGGCGCGCTTTTCCTGGCCGAGGAAGCAGTCCTTGAACTGGTTCATGCCGGCGTTGGTAAACAGCAGGGTCGGGTCATTGCCCGGGATCAGGGAGCTGGAGGCAACTCGGGTGTGTCCCTGCTCTTCGAAGAAGCGAAGGAAGGCTTCACGGATTTCTGCGCTTTTCATAGGTTCTTCCACGGAAACGGCGGCCCTGGTGGGCAAACGCGTCGACGAAACGACGGCAAAGGGCCGCATTATATCGGTCCTGCAAACTCGGTGCAGTGTGTTTATGCGATGGAAAACGTCGAATAGACGGTTTTCAGGCGGTTGCAAACGAAAATGACATGATCGGATGCTAATTGCAGCCTTTCGCCACTGGCAAGCCCATTACGGCCGAAGGGAAGGGAAAATGGAATAGACGGTGAATTAAAAGGATTTCATGGTGAAACAGGATCCAATAAAGCTGCATTTCCGGTAGGCGCAGCCTTGTGCTGCTCCTACAAGGGCGGTATTCAGCCTAGGCGCTGGCCCGAATCCGGTACTACCAGAATTCCCGCGCGCAGCCCGTTTTTTACCTTGGGGTTGGGGAAGATGATCCGCGCGCCCTCCTCCTCGACCACCCAGCGCATTTCGGCCAGGTCTTCGGCCAGCAGGTAACCCTTGCTCAGCTCGGAGAAGTTTTCGATATCCGCCGGCAAGTGCAGGCGGAAGCCCTCGCTGTGCTTGATGATCTCGCGGGCGACGCTGAACAGTTTCAAGCCCTCCAGCGAGTCTTCAGTCTCAGGCTCGGTGCCTTCGATGATCTGGATCAGGCGCTCTTCCAGCTTGTCGAGGTTGACCTGCTCGTTCTGCCCAAACGGCCGCGCCTTGCCAAGCTCCAGGGTGAACGCCTCGGCGTCGAGCTGCTCGTAGGTGAAGGCGCTGAAGGTAATGGACGACTTGCTCTGCAACAGCACGGCCTCCATACCCGCTGCGGCCAGGCGCGCCAGCTCCCGGCGGGAATGCTTGCGCCCTTCCTTGTAGGGGTACAGGGCAAACTGCTCGATCTTCGAGCCACGGATGGCGGTATGCAAGTCGTAATGCAGGCGGGGGCGGCCCGGCTTGCTGAAGAACACCCGGGCAAACTGTTCAAGCTCGGCGGCGCGCAGCGCCTCGAAACCACTGGACAGCTCGTGGCGACCATTGAACAGGCGGTTGATGTCCTGCTCGACGAAGCGCTCGCCCTTGCGGATGGCCGCCGGGTTGCCGAACAGGAACAACACCCGCGAACGCGGCTTGATCTTGCCATTGGCCACGCCATGCAACAGGCGCTCGAGCAACTCGATCGGCGCCGTTTCGTTACCATGGATACCGGCCGACAGCAGCAGGTCGAGCCCACTGTCCTCATGCTCGGGCGGGCGCACCTCAAGGGCGCCCTCCCCCAGCCAGCGCAAACGCACGCCCTTGGGTGTAACTTGGGTCTTCTCGGCCGGTTCGTGATCGGTCAAGGTCAGCTCAAGCAATTTGCCGAGGGCGAGCATAGGCACTTCCTTAGTGGTGGTGGCCGCAATCAGGGCCATGGACGTGATCGTCGCCATCAGCGGCTTCAGCCAGCTCCATTTCCAGCTGCAGGCTGACCAGGTTGGTGGCCATCGGGCGCAACAGCAGGTTGGCATACTCGGTGTCGTTTTCATCGACATCCACGCCAATCAGCAACTGGCCGCGGCCGTCCTGCTGAATCCACACTTCCTTGCCTTGCCAGACCACAGCAAAACGGGTGCAGGAGGTTTCCAGCTGGGTGCCGTCTTCGTCTTCGAGGATCAGGCGCAGGGCATCGGTCATTACTTAGTCTCTCTTCAAGGTTGGCGTTGGAACGGATAGACCGAACCCAATTTCAGAATCTGGGTCAACTCATCCAGTGCCGTACGGCATTCGACCAGCAGTTGCGGATCGGCCAGCTCCGCTTCGCCAAGGCGATCGCGGTAATGCTTGTCGACCCATTGCAGCAGGGTGTCGTACAGCGGCGCGGTCATGATAACGCCTGGATTCACTGCCGCCAGCTCCGATTCCTTCAATGCCACGCGCAGACGCAGGCAAGCAGGGCCTCCGCCGTTCTGCATGCTCTGCTTGAGGTCGAACACTTTGACCTCTTTGACCGGGCCGCCCTGCTGGGTCAGTTGCTCCAGGTAGGCCCAGACGCGCTCGTTACTGCGGCACTCTTCCGGCACTACCAGCAGCATGGAGCCGTCGTCACGGCTGAGCAGCTGGCTGTTGAACAGGTACGAACGCACGGCGTCATCTACTGCCACCGCCGCACGCGGCACACGGATGGCCTGGAAGTTGCCGCCCTTGTTGGCCAGTTTAGCTTGCAGCTGGCCAAGCACCGCATCGGTCTCGAGGAAGGCGTCCTCGTGGTAGAACAGCACCTCGCCGTTGCCCACCGAAATCACGTCATTGTGGAACACGCCCTGGTCGATCACTGCCGGGTTCTGTTGAGCGTAGACCACGCCGTCGTCGCGCAGGCCGTGCAGCCGCACCACGGCCTGGGACGCCTCCAGGGTTTGCCGCGCCGGGTACTTCTGCGGCGCAGGGTAGCGGCTGTCGAAGGCGCTGCGGCCGTAGACGAAGAATTCGACGCCCGCCTCGCCATAGCTGCGGCAGAAGCGGGTGTGGTTGGCCGCGCCCTCGTCGCCGAACTGCGCCACCGCCGGCAATGCCTCGTGGTGAGCGAAGTGCTTGGCATCGGCGAACATCGCCCCCAGCACACGGCTGGTGGTCGGGTGCTCGATGCTGCGGTGGTATTTGCAGTTGAGGTTGGCAGCGGTGAAATGCACGCGGCCATCGGCGGTGTCGGCACTGGGGCTGACCGTGGCGGCGTTGGCCACCCACATGCTCGAGGCCGAGCAGCTGGCCACCAGCAACGGCATGGCCTGCTTGGCGGCGCGCTGGATCACTTCGGCATCGCTGCCAGTGAAGCCCAGGCGGCGCAGCGCAGCCACGTCCGGGCGCTCCTGCGGGGCCAGCACGCCCTGCTTGAAGCCCATGTCGGCCAAGGCCTTCATTTTTGCCAGGCCCTGGCGCGCCGCTTCACGCGGGTTGGACGCCTGCTGGCTGTTGCTTTGCGAAGCCACATTGCCGTAAGACAAGCCGCCATAGTTGTGGGTAGGCCCCACCAGGCCATCAAAATTCACTTCATAGGATTTCATCGGCTAGGCTCCGAGACCGTTTGTTATAGGGTGACGCCCGGCGTCAAGGTTGCCGGCAAGGCGAGGCTGGCGGTCTCCAGCGAAGCCACGGGGTAAGCGCAGTAGTCGGCCGCGTAATAAGCGCTGGCGCGGTGGTTGCCGCTGTTGCCGACACCCCCGAACGGGGCGCTGCTGGCAGCGCCGGTCAACTGTTTGTTCCAGTTGACGATGCCCGCCCGGCTGCGCAGCCAGAAGTACTGGTAACGGGCGCGGGAGTCGGACAGCAGCCCGGCGGCCAGGCCGTACTGGGTGTTGTTGGCCTCATCGATGGCGGCCTCGAAATCGGCGTAGCGAATCACCTGCAGCAACGGGCCGAAGAACTCTTCGTCCGGGCGGTCGGCAACGGCGCTGACATCGAGAATGCCCGGTGTCAGCAACGCGGCATCAGCCTCGGGCTGGGTCATTTCCAGCAACTTCACGGCGCCCTTGCCCACCAGCTCGGCCTGGGCTGCGATCAGCGCCTGTGCTGCCTGCAGCGAAATCACCGAACCCATGAACGGCGCTGGCTGCTGGTCGAAAGCGCCAACGGTGATGCTTTTGCACACCTCGACCAGCCGCGTGATCAACGAATCGCCCCACGCCCCTTGCGGCACCAGCAGGCGTCGTGCACAAGTGCAGCGCTGGCCAGCAGAAATAAAGGCCGACTGGATGATGGTGTACACCGCAGCGTCCAGGTCCTTGACCTCGTCCACCAGCAACGGGTTGTTGCCACCCATCTCCAGCGCGAGGATCTTGTCCGGGCGCCCGGCGAACTGCTGGTGCAACAGGTTGCCAGTGCGGCTGGAGCCGGTGAAGAACAACCCGTCGATACCCGGGTTGGCCGCCAGCGCCACACCGGTTTCACGCGCGCCCTGGACCAGGTTGAGCACTCCGGCAGGCAGGCCAGCGGCGATCCAGCAGTTGACCGTCAGTTCGGCCACCTTGGGCGTCAGCTCGCTGGGCTTGAAGACCACGCAGTTGCCCGCCAGCAGTGCCGGCACAATGTGCCCATTGGGCAAGTGGCCGGGGAAGTTGTAGGGCCCGAACACCGCCACCACACCGTGGGGCTTGTGCCGCAGCACGGCCGTGGCATCGGCCAGTGGGCCGCTTTTTTCACCGGTGCGCTCACGGTAGCTCTGTACCGAAATCGCCACCTTGTTGATCATGCTGGTGACTTCAGTCGCCGATTCCCACAGCGGCTTGCCGGTTTCTTCGCCGATGCAGTGCGCCAGCGCTTCGGCATGCTGCTTCAGCTGTTCGGCGAACTTTTCCAGCACATCGATACGTGCCTCCAGGCTCAACTGTGCCCAGGCCGGAAAGGTCTGGCGCGCAGCCTTCACGGCAGCGTCAACCTGGCTGGCGTCGGCGCCCTGCCCGTCCCAGACAACGGCCTGGGTCACGGGATTGAGCGATTGCAGGGGTGCTCCCTGGCCGGCCTGCCAGTGGCCGGCGATGTAATGCGTGGTCATTTACTGGGCCTCCCGGCTTGCCGACAGCGGCACGGCACGCACGTTGTCGCCAGCCCCCATGCGCAGGCGCTTGGCGGTGAGCGGGTCGACCACCAGGGTGCCAGCCGCCAGGCGTGCAGGCGCGGCCGTGATGCGGCAGTCGTCGCGTTTGCGGTTGTGGATGATGTAAGGGGTGGCGTCATCGCCCGGGGTACCGACCGCCAGCACCAGGGTCTGGCTTTCGCGCACGGCGCGAATCTTCGCGGTCTCGCACTCGATGGCGGGGCCTGCGTCGAAGATGTCGACATAGCCCTGGTAGTTGAAACCTTCCTGCTTGAGCATGGCCAGCGCAGGCTCGGTGTCGGTGTGCACACGCCCGATCACGTTACGCGCGGCTTCGGAGAGGAAGCAGGTGTACAGCGGGAACTTAGGCATCAGCTCGGCGATGAACGACTTGTTGCCCACCCCGGTCAGGTAGTCGGCCTGGCTGAACTCCATCTTGAAGAAGTGGCGGCCCAGGCTTTCCCAGAACGGCGAGCGACCCTGCTCGTCGGACATGCCGCGCATCTCGGCAATGATCTTCTTGCCGAACAGCTCCGGGAACTCGGCGATGAACAACATCCGCGCCCGCGACAGCAAGCGGCCATTGAGGCCGGAACGGTAGTCACTGCGCAAAAACAACGAGCACAGCTCGGAGTTGCCGGTCAGGTCGTTGGCCAGGAACAGGGTGGGGATCTCGCGGTAGATGTTCAGCTCCTGCGAGGCGCTGACAGTGAGCCCGACCCGGTAGTTGTACCAAGGCTCACGCAGGCCGACGGCCCCGGCGATGGCACTGATGCCCACCACCAGGCCCTCGTCGTTTTCCAGCACGAACAGGTAGTCGGTATCGCCCCGCTCGGCCTCGCCACGGAAGCTCTTCTCGGCCCAGCCCACGCGATGCCCAAGGCGCTCTTCGTTGGCTGGCAGCGTGGTCAGCCCGGTGGTACCGGTGCTGCGAGCCAATTCGATCAGCGCGGGTAAATCGCTGCTGCGTACGGGACGAACGATCATGCTATCTCCTTGAGCGGCGACCTCTGCCACCGCGAAACGCTTCGTTTCGAGCTTGCTGTTTCGAGCTGCCTGCGCAGGCTCACGCCTTAGACGGCAACCAGCCGCACGCTTGCACCCTCACCGACACCCAGGGCCTCGGCTGCGTCACGCCCCAGGCTGACCGGCTTGCCGGGCACCCAGTCGAGTTCCAGCAACACCGCGCGGTAGTCCTGCAACTGGCCGTTGCACACCAGGTACGGGCGCCCACCCTTGGCCGGGGCCTCCTCCAGCTTGACCGGTACTACACGGCTCTGGGCAATCGAGCGGATGCCCGAAGCCCGTGCGTGCAAGGTCGGCCCGCCGTCGAAGATGTCGATGTAGTGCTCGGTCTCAAAGCCTTCACGCATCAGGATGTCGAAGGTGATCTGCGCCCGCGGATGCACTTGGCCCATGGCCTCCTGGGCTTCGTCGGGCAGCAGCGGCACGTAGATCGGGTAGTGGGGCATCAGTTCGGCCAGGAAGGTACGGCTCTTCAGCCCGCACAGGCGCTCGGCATGGGCGTAGTTGAGGTCGAAGAAGTTGCGGCCTATGGCATCCCAGAAAGGCGACTCGCCCTGATCGTCGCTGTAACCCACAATCTCGGTCACCACCGAATCGGCAAAACGCTCCGGGTGCGAGGCCATGAACAGCAGGCGGCCGCGCGAGTTGAGCTCGGCCCAGCCGCTGCCGACCAATTCGGGCAGCACGTAGAAGCTGGTCAGCAAGCTGTTGCCAGTCAGGTCGTGGCACAGCGAGAGAACGTGGATCTTGTTGTGGATCTTCAGCTCGCGCGAGGCGTGCACGAAGGTCTCGTTACGGAAACTGTAGAACGGCTCGGAGTAACCGGCCGAGGCGACGATGGCCGAGCAGCCGGCAAGCTTGCCGGTGTCGCTGTCTTTGAGCACGAAGAAGTAGCTTTCTTCGCCATTGAAGCTGACCTCGGCGGCGAAGGAGGTTTCCGACGCGGCGATCTTGTCGCCCAGACGGGCAGTATCGTCCGGCAGCGAGGTGACACCAATGGGGCTGTCGGCAGCCATGCGCTGCACTTCGTTCAGGTCAGCCATTTGCGCGGGGCGCATCACCAGCATGGTGTCACTCCTTTGGTAAAGCGGGCCGTTCGTGACGGCACGAAAAAACGGCGGGCGCGTGATTGAAACGGCAAGCACGCGCCCGCACTGGAATTCAGCTATCGCCGGCCCGCTAAGGGCCGGCGAAGGGACCGCTGGCGAATCAGCCTTGGGTCAGTTTGGCCACGGCGCGCTCGAAGCGGTCCAGACCTTCATCGATGTCGGCGTCTTCAACCACCAGGCTAGGCGCGAAACGCACCACGTCCGGGCCGGCCTGCAGCACCATCACACCTTCTTTCTCGGCGGCGTTGAGCACGTCCTTGGCCTTGCCCTGCCAGGCGTCGGTCAGCACGCAACCGATCAGCAGGCCGACGCCACGCACCTGGGAGAACAGGCCGTACTGCTGGCCGATCTGCTCCAGGCGGGTTTTGAAACGCGTGTGCTTGGCCTTGATGCCGGCCAGGGTTTCAGGGGTGTTGATCACGTCCAGCACGGCGCAGGCAACGGCGCAACCCAGCGGGTTACCGCCATAGGTGGTGCCGTGGGTGCCGACGGCCAGGTGTTTTGCCAGCTCCGTGGTAGTCAGCATGGCGCCGATTGGGAAGCCGCCACCCAGGCTTTTGGCGCTGGTCAGGATATCCGGGGTTACACCGTAGTGCTGGTAGGCGTACAGCGAACCGGTACGGCCAACGCCGGTCTGCACTTCGTCGAAGATCAGCAGGGCATTGTGCTCATCGCACAGCTTGCGTGCGCCTTCCAGGTACGCCTTGTCGGCCGGTACCACACCACTTTCGCCCTGGATCGGTTCGATTACCACGGCGCAGGTCTTGTCGGAAATCTGTGTTTTCAGTGCTTCCAGGTCGTTGTACGGCACATGGCTGATGCCGGTGATCTTCGGCCCGAAGCCATCGGAGTACTTCGGCTGGCCACCGACGCTGACGGTGAACAGGGTACGCCCGTGGAAGCTGTTCACGGTGGCGATGATTTCGTGCTTTTCAGGGCCGAAGCGGTCATGGGCCACGCGACGGGCCAGCTTGAAGGCGGCCTCGTTGGCCTCGGCGCCGGAGTTACAGAAGAAGGCACGGTCGGCAAAGGTCGCGTCTACCAGCTTGTGCGCCAGGCGCAGGGCCGGCTCGTTGGTGAAGACGTTGGACACGTGCCAGAGGGTGTTGGCCTGCTCGGTCAGCGCCTTGACCAGTGCCGGATGGCAGTGACCCAGGGCATTGACGGCGATACCGCCAGCAAAGTCGATCAGCTCGCGACCCGACTGGTCCCAAACCCGGGAACCCTCGCCTCGGACAGGAATGAAGGCCGCCGGCGAATAGTTGGGAACCATGACCTGGTCGAAATCGGCACGTTGCACCGGGGCTTGCTCAACGGACATCTGAGTCTCCTGAAGAGGAACGCTGGCCTGGAAGTGGCGAGCGATGGGGGGATTGTAAGGACTGATCAGCGCCTGTCCTTGCGGCCAAGCGACAACTTGTTACAGCGCAAAACCCTGTTTAACCCAGGCTTTCGGCAATGCGACAAACACTGTCGCAATCGCGCAGTGTAACGGGAGTGGGTGGCTGGGTGAACGGGTGTTCACACGGAATTGGGCGGGGGGGGGGCGCGGGTGTAGGGCGATGATGTGGCGGTGGCGCGGAAATCGAGCGCCGCCCTCACCCCCAAGGCATTCGCCCGAACCCAACCAGAATC